>JAYRNN010000125.1:0-29638 GCA_041912175.1 Anaerolineales bacterium
ATAATCCCGGTGCTGCTAACCAGCGCATCGCCATCGGCGGGCCAACATCTTACTCATGGACCGAAATCGTGGATCGTATCAGCCAGGCCATGAACACCCAACTGCCTGCCCAGTACCTGCCTTTGGGTTCAGAAGTACCGTTGCTATCAGATGAAGTGAGTGGATTGATGAATGCCATGGAGACTTTCGAGACCTTTGTCGATATGACCGAGACCGCGCCGGCTTACGGCGTCAGGCTGACGACGCTGAATGAGTACATCCAGAGGACTTTTGTGAGGTAGGTCGAGACGTAAGAAAACCGATAACAATAATCAGTACTCAATATTGGCATTACGAGACCCAGATAACATCCAAATTGAGTTGACCGCGCCACAAGGATGAAATATACCTGGCAGAAAGTGAAAATGGATGGCCCTGAATGAACGCCATCCATGAAAGCCGAATATATCCATGTACATGTAAAGGAGTATTGATATGCCAAGGATTAATGTCACGATCAACATTCAGGTGGGAAATAATTTCCAACCACTTCAAAGGGCTTATGTGGAACATGTTGCTGCTGGTTTTCGGGTTCCTGGTTCCCAAGTCTATATAACCAATAATTTTGGCCAGGTCATGGATCGACAGGAGAACCTTGGAATCAACGCAATCCCTAACCCCTTAAATAACCGGATTGATATTCGGGTCATTTGCCACAACTCGATTGTCCGGATTCCGAATGGTATTTTTGACCACTTCCTCGATTTCAACGTAGCCGATGGGGATACTGTCACGATAACGAACGCCGATTCGAATTTCAATCAATTTCGAATTCTGAACCGGTGCGCTCAAGTATATAGTCGAGTCTTGCAACAATTCCAGGCGTTCACTTCTGATTTCCCGCTTGGGATTCGAAGCTCATTAGAAAGAACAAGGAATAGTCAAAAACGCATCGAGATCCTTTTTCCCGATCTATTGCCGCAACCGTTATCTTTTGTTGAACCCAAGGGCTTGACTACCGGCTACCCGGTCATCCATTTGAAGGACAATGACCCGAGGCTTTTCGGGGCAGATCAAACCCTGATCCCCGCTGAACTCTCTCATGCTTTGCATTTCTCCAGGCTGACAGATGCCCAGCGGCAAAATATTGCTGTCCGATATGGCAGCTTTATCGTCTCAGATTTTCTGAATGGGGGCAACGCCACTCATTCGATGGCTGTAGATACAGACCCCTTGCTTGCATATGTCGAGGCATTTGATCACTTTGTACACCGATTCGATAGGTTTGTTCGGGCTAACCCCAATTTAAGCGGTGCAACCTTGAGAAATCGTTTTATCCGCGATGAGCTCAATATTGCTGAGAATTTCACCGATCAGAATGGTATTGTACTCGCAACCCAATTTGGCTCTTTGAGCGGGGGTCTAAACACAGGGGTTTACACACCTGACCCAGCTTTCCTGACCAGCGGTGCACGGTCTGCTACCAGCATCGAAGGCAGCATCTATGCGGCAATTTTCCTGGACTTTGCGAGAAAACCTGGCGTCGGATTGCGTACAGCCGTCAATGCTTATGTACGCAGTCAAGCTTTATCATTCGGGGAGTACAGGAGCTGGATTCGCTCAAACCGCCCTGACTTACGGTCACAAATTGATCAAGTCAAGGCAACTTGGACATTATAGGAGCTTTCGATGACAACTTCCCTCGTTCTTCAACGCGCCAGCGATGGCACGGATATGCAGGCGGTTTTATCGCTGGCGGCGATTAAATCGCTGAACTCAGCCCAGGTAACGGCTTTGAATTCTCTGGGCATCCGGCGGGTCAGCGACCTGCTGCAGTTCAAGCCTGTCCATGACGCCCGCCTGGTTGTGCTGGCGGCGCGCGGGCAGATTGCCCACGACCTCAGTCTGGTCGACCTTCTCAGCCAGGCTGGCGCGGCGCTGGCGGTGCGTGACCTGGCAGAAGCCCCAACCGCCAGCCTGGCGAGCGTTCCCCAGACGGCCTCCGACTTGCTGGCAAAGGAGTTTGGGGTACGGACCGTCGCTCAATTAGCCCAGTTCGGCCCGTTCTTGGAAGCGCAGCGCTTCCTGGTTTCGGCGGGTGATGTCTTTCGGGAGCCCGTTTCGGCGCCCGAAGAGCTGATGCCGCAAATGATCGGCTCGGCAGAATCAACCGCTACGTATACGACTTTCGTCAAGGAAAACACCTTGAGATTTGACGGTCTGGATTTGATCTATGACCAGGAACGCCAGCACTATGTCGATCCGCGACTGGCGACCCTGTTTAGCGTCCGAGGCCTGCAGCCGATTTTAAGGAGCTTTGCGTTGAACCGGCTGCCGCGGCTGCCAGACCCGGATGTCGTCCTGCACCTGGGCTTTGCCAGCAAGAGCACCCAGCGCTGGGTGAATACTGGCGGAGCGCTGGGCGAGATCGTTTACAGCCTGGCATTGGCGCCTGGCGAGTCGCGCAATATTGCCATCCTGGATTGGACCCGCTCACAGCGCACCCGCCGGGATGAAGATACCACGGCGAGCGAGAAGATCACCAACGACCTGTTCCATAACCGCGCCCTGGATGAGGTCACCACGGTTACCGCTAAGGAGCATCAGCACGGCGGCACGCTGCTGGCAGCCAGCACCTTGGCGACGGCTGGTGCGAAGGTCGCCAGTTCGGCTATCGCTGGGGGCGTGGCTGGAGCGATTCCAGGAGCGGTGATCGGCGGGGCGATCGGCGCAGTAGCCGGGTTGGTGACCGGGCCAGGCGACGCAGTAACAACGCTGGCCGGGATAGGCGCTGGAGCGATGATCGGCTTTGGCTTTGGGGCAGCCAGCGCAATCGGCGAGGCGACTAGCGGGGCGGGCAATGCCCAGCTCGGCGTGCTGCGCAATGACACATCTGGGAGACGAACGGTGGTCAGTGAAGTCCACCAGGACATCACCGAGCGGATCAGCCAGAACGCCTCCAATATCCGCTCGCTACGCTCGAATATCTTTGTCACCGACGAGCAAACAGAAACCCAGAACCTGACCGGCCGGAATGTCACCAACTACAACCACAGCCACATGCTCAACCTGCAGTATTACGAGGTGCTCCAGCGCTACCGCTCCGAGCTGCGCCTGACCGGGGCAGAGCCGCTTTTGTTTTTACCCTTCAGGCCATTAGGTTTCAATATCGAGCTGATCTCGGATTACTGGAGCATCCTGCGTTCCGGCGTGGCGGATCTGAACCTGCGCCAGAAATTCGATGCGATCGTCGGTTTCGGACAACCGGAGGGCGCACGATCCTCGGCTGAAAACCTGGATACCGTCGTGGTAGGGATCCAGCGGGTGAGCTTCAACCAGAACCCGCTGCTGTTAATCCAGAACCCTGGAAAACCAACCGCCAGCCTGTTGGTCCGGGGGGAGGAAAAGCGCCTGCTGAGCAGCTTGAACCGCACACCGGGTCTTCAGATGGCTTTCAGCCTGTCGCTGATCAAAGAACCGCTGTCCTTCTCCAAAGTTGCGGGGATTGAAATTGACAACCTGGCGCCGAATGAAGAGGTCAGGTTGGATATCCAACTCCGGCTTTCAGACCAGGAAAGCCATTCCAGCAGTTTGACGTCCGTAAACCGGCTCGAAAGGAAAGCCCGCCAGGATGGGATTCTGAATATCGAGCTCGGCCGGTCCGAGCCAAACCAGCCCGAGCCGCCCTCGACATCGGTAATCGCAGAGATCGAGCGTTACTTTGATGCGCGGCGTTATTTCTTCACCCGCTTGCTGCTACTTGCGGTCGAGAAGGAGCAAATCATCGACCTGGTTGAAGCTTTGATGCTGCAAGCCAAGACGGTGATCAATATTGCGAATCCGGGACAAACCGACTTTTCGAGCCTGGGACCGTCTGGATTTGCACCGCGCCAGGCCCTGCCAGAACTGGTCACCCAGAGTGTGAAGAAAGACCTGGAAGGGCTGATTGGAACCGGTTTGAAGGATGCCAGCGCGCGCCCGCTGCTCAACAGCGCCCAGACGAAAAATCTGCTCCAGGCTGCCACGACCCGCGTGCGCAACGTGGTTACGGCTCCCTCGGCCGCGAATCGCTCCTCGGTTGCCCTGGCGGCGCAGGTCAAGGGTGAAATCGCGGCTCTCTTACTGAATGCCAATCTTCCGAGTGCCACAGCGGACGCGTTGAGCACCCAGGCTGCAGATGCCTTCCGCCAACGATTTGACGGAATCAAGGCCCTGCCCGGGGTTGCTACGCCAGCCGTTCACCTGAGCGACATGATCGAGACGGAACCGCTGGCGATCAACGGCAATAACCTGGTCTTCCGGATGAAGCAGATCCAAAATGCGCCCGTCCAGAATAATGCCTTAGCCAGGCAGCATTTGAGCGCCTTGTTAGCGCATCCGAAATCGATCGAAGACTTCGTCAAGGCAAGGCAGTCCGAGGTTGCCACTCAGGAGGTCTTCCTGCCGACCAATGGCGTGTTTGCGGAGGCGATCCTGGGTCGGGCGAACGCCTCGGAGAAGGTCGATGCAACCCGCTTTATCAACTGGCAGGACCTGCCGATCCCGAATGCGGCCCCCCAGATTGCCGACTTGCAGCTTCAGAACCTGCGTGGCGAGGCGCTGGACGCCGTCCCGACCATCCCTGCCAGCGTGATCAATATTTCCACGCCGCCAGCGTTTCCGGATTCGACGGCCCGGGAGGCGCTGAACGTGCTCAACAACGGCAACCTGTTCCGCGATCTATCCCGCTCGGAGGTCCTGGCAGGGGTGCTGAACAACCTCTCCAGCCTGGCGAACAATCAAAGCCAGTTGGCTGGCAACCTGGCCGGCCAGGCCCAACAGGAAGCGCTGCGGCAGGCCGCTGCAATCGCCAACAAGGTCGCTGACCTGACCTTCCAGCTTGCCCAGAGCACACCGCCCGCGCCAGTGACGGATACCTCCAAGGCTGGTCTGTTGAACCAGGTTTTGAAGGCTCTCGGAGCGCCGGGGGCAGACCTGGGAAGCCTGTCAGGGGCAGTCGTTCCTGGGACGAATGGCGCGGCTCCTGGCGGCAATCTGGCCGGGAACGGCGGAGGCGTTCCGGCCAATAATGGTTCTGGCACATCAAATGGCGGCGCAACTCCGGACGCGCTGGAAGAGATTAAGCGCGCCCTGGGAGTCGCCTCGCCAGCACCGCAAGCCACACCGGCTGGCGCAGCCGAGGCGGAGAAGAGCGCTTTTACGTTCCTGGTCAGGCTTGAAGATGCGCGCGGGAAGGCGATCCTCCCAAACTTCCTCCTGATGAACCCGATAGCGAATGGTGTGAGCGAGGACACCGCAATGCTCCCCCCCAACATTCCGGCGCCATTGAACGTGCGCGATCGGAACGGCGCGTTGGGAGTAGTCACCCCGAACTTTGAAGCGCAGGTTCAACTGCCTAAGAACGGCCAGGGAAAGTTAATCCTGACTGCAGCCATGAACGACCTGGTTTCCTTGATTGGCGAGTCCGCCTTGCGCCTGGGGATCAACCAGTCTCGCTTTGTCGTTTTCCTGGCCAGGGTAGCGGTTGATCAGATTCCGCTGGATGCCGCGGATGAAGCAGATGCAAAGCGCAAGCTGTTGGAACTGGCTGAACCGGCTGATGGCTCGGCCTCCCCACTTAAGCTTGGGGCGGCGGTAAAAGAGCTGGCCGATCTGATTATTGTAGAGCGGGGCGCTGCTCCAGGGAAGTTTGTTGCTTTGGCGCCGAACGGAGGCTTGAAGATCCAGCAACTGGACCGCTGAATAAAAATAGTTAGAGAAAAAAACAAGTGCGCGATATCGTGCCCTTGTTTTTTGTTCGATTATAATTATTTTCATGCACGTTAATGCCAGGGCCATTATCGAACGCCAGGGTCCCTCAGGAATAGAGATCGTCCTGCAGGTACGCAACAAGCCAATCGAAGGGCGCATCTGGATCGAGCTGCCCGGTGGGCGGGTGGAGGAGTTCGAAGGGCTGCTGGATGCCTTGCGCCGGGAAGTCTTGGAAGAAACCGGCCTGGAAGTCACCACGATCGAGGGCGAAGCCCAACGCCTGGTTGGCTCAACGGAATCGACCGAGGTCGAGTGTCTGCAGCCCTTTGCCGCCTACCAGACCTTACACGGTCCGGTGGATTCGATGGGCGTCTTCTTCCGTTGCCAGGCGCAAGGCGAGCTGTTGCACAGTGGCGATGATGCCGAAGGCGCATGCTGGACGCCGGTGATGCAGGCTGCTGCCTGGCTGCTTGAGAGACCGGATGATTTTTCCTGGATCGACCAGGCAGCTTTGCGCTATTACCTGCAGCGGGTCTGGAATATCTGAGTAAGGTTTCAAGCCATGGAAATGCATCAATTGCTAGTCTTCACAGATTCCGCTGGTTGGCGCGCCTGGCTGGAAGTGCATTATGCAAGCGAGCGCGAGGCCTGGTTGGTCTACTATAAAAAAGCTTCCGGCAAACCATCGATTGACTACGAAACCTCGGTAGAAGAAGCACTGTGCTTTGGCTGGATCGACAGTATCATCCAGAACCTCGACGAGGCCAGTTATGCACGCAAGTTTACGCCACGCACCAACAACCTCAAATGGTCAGAATCAAATAAGCGGCGGGTGCGTAAATTGATCAACGAGGGGCGTATGACGCCTGTCGGGATGGAAAAAGTGACTTTCCAGATTCATCAGGAGGAGTCCGCCGTCCCAGCGCCCTCTCGGCCCATCTATGAATTCTCGCCCGAAATACTCGATGTTTTCCAGGTCAACCCGGCTGCCTGGACGTTTTTCAATCAGCTCTCGCCCTCCGAGCGCCGTAATGTGACCGGGTGGATCATGAGCGCCAAGCAGGAGCAGACGCGCCTGCGCAGGCTCAACGAAGTGATAGCGGTGTTCGCCATGGGCAAGCGACTGGGCTTAAAATAAAGTGGTTTTGTTGATATGGATCGGCTTTGCCAATCCATATCAACCAGGAGGCGCAAAATGGCATACGATGAAATGCTTGCCGCCCGGCTGCGAGCGGAGATCAGCCAACTGCCCGGGATGGTTGAAAAGAAAATGTTTGGCGGGATTGGCTTTATCCTGGACGGCAACATGGCTGTGGGCGTGCTCGGTGCGGATTTACTCGTGAGGACGTCGCCGGGCGAGTACACAGCCGCCTTGCAGCAACCTTATGTCAGCATGATGGATAATTTCGGGCGCACGATGACGGGCTGGGTCAAGGTAGCGCCTGCCGGGGTGGAGACCGATTCAGACTTGAATCGTTGGGTTGATATTGGACTGGCAGCTGCCAAGGCGCTGCCGAAAAAGTAACGGTAATATTTGCTTTCGCTTGCCCCCTGGTCGGATCTGTAAGATAATAGCGATATGTCCAAAGTAAACCTTGCACCGACCTATCAGGAGAGCGCCGATTTCATCCTATTCGAAGGCGACTGCTTGGAATTGTTGGCAACCATTCCAACTAATTCCGTAAAGCTGATCATTACTTCCCCGCCGTATAACCTGGGCAAAGAATATGAAGATCGCCTGACGCTCAAGACCTACCTGGAGCAGCAAAAGCAGGTCATTACCGAATGCGTTAGGACGCTGCATCCGAACGGCAGCATTTGCTGGCAAGTAGGCAATTACGTTGACGATGGGGAAATTATCCCGCTGGATATCAAGCTCTACCCGATTTTCGAGGAGCTGGGCCTGCACATGCGCAACCGCATTATCTGGCATTTTGGCCATGGACTGCACGCTTCCCGACGTTTTTCAGGGCGTTACGAAGTGATTTTATGGCTCACCAAATCCGACCAATATACATTCAACCTGGACGCAGTGCGAGTGCCGCAGAAATATCCCCAAAAGAAGCACTTCAAAGGCCCAAAGAGGGGCGAATTGTCCGGCAATCCGTTAGGTAAAAACCCCAGCGATGTTTGGGAAATCCCCAATGTGAAGTCCAATCATGTCGAAAAAACTGAGCATCCCTGCCAGTTCCCGGTGGAATTGATCGAGCGGTTGGTTCTATCAATGACCGACCCAGGCGATTGGGTGCTCGATCCCTTCATCGGAACTGGAACGACGGCGATCGCGGCTTTGATGCACCAGCGTAAAGCGATCGGGGCCGAGATTCTGCCAAAATACATCGAGATAACCAAAGAGAGGCTTCAACTGGCAGAGTCAGGCAAATTGCGAATCCGGCCGATGGAACGCAGCGTCTATGACCCCGGCGAGCCGGCGAAAAACCTTCCTCCGGTCACGGTTAAACTTGGTGAAAGCTTTTACCAACCTGATTTGTTCGGATAACAGTGGTGTCTCAATACCGGGAGCATTTAAACAAGTAGATTTTGTTAAGGGAAAGTTGCTGGTCGAGGTGCAGTTCGGTAAGTATGCGTTTATGTTTTATGATCTGGCGAAATTCCAATATTTTTTCAATGAGAACAAATGTGACGTCGGCGTAGAGATTGTTCCCTGTCATGCGTTGCATCATCAAATGTCCAGCGGGGTGTCTTATGGCGAACAATTGGTATATGACATCGAGCGATTAAAACGCCATTTTCCGGCTGTACCGATCAAGGTTATTCTGATCGACATGGATCAGGCCTTGTCTGGCACAGAGCAAACCTCCTGAGCCGGCATTATCCAAGGGGAAGATAGCAGACCTGGTAATCAGTAACCTTAGCCAATCCAGCTTTCAAGGCGGCGGCCACAGACGCGATATTGTCGGTATAACAATGCCAACCAATCCGGCGGTAGCCGCGCTGGTGGGCCTGATCCAGGAAAGCCAGGGCGGCGGCCGTCGCTAGGCCGCGCCGCTGGTAAGGTTCCATCGTGGCAATCCCAATTTCGCAGCGCTCGCCAAGGTTATACTCCGAAAGACACCAACCAGCCAATTGATGCGGGTTATTTCCAGGCCCAGCGCGCACAATGCAAATTCCAAAGCTCTTCTCGAGGAACTCAGCTACTGAATCGCGCTCAGAGCACATTTCTTCGCGCAGTTCATCCAACCCTCGCAGGTTCGGATCGGCAAGCAGGGCTGCCTCGACCTGGCGTGGTTTGAAACCAGCCGGCAGCAGCGACTTCTGATTGGCCAGGCGCGCCTGGGTTTCATAGTATTGGCGTTCAAAAAACCTGCAGCCGATCTCCTGGAACAACCCTACCAATACAGGCTGCCAGGCCGGCGAGTCAAAATAGATTAAAGACCCGCCAACATGGCTTGCCAAGGCAGTTGATCGGAGCGGGCCCAAAAAGTAGTCGCACAGCCCCTGGTTGAAGACAGTGTTATCCACGGCGCCAGCCAGGTAGTGGCGAAAACCATGCGCCAGCATCCCCACACCTGGCTCAAGCAGGTCATCTACCCAGGCTTGTCCCGTGGTCACTCCTGCCAGGATAGCCTGCGACGCCAGGTGGATCTCCAGGCTCTCAAATAGTGTTTTTGCGTTTTGTAATTGCGAAAAGGCGAGCTCAAGCATGTTTATAAAACCAGCTTGAGCATGACTTCGTCGCCTGCCATTTCGCCGGTCTGCTCGAACCCGAACTTGGTATAGAAACCCTCCGGGCTCCCGGGTCCCTGACCGCAGCTTACACCGAGTTCTTCGGCGTCGGGACGAGTGCGAACATAATCCGCTAGAAGTTCCAACGCATCCCGGCCATAGCCGCGCCCCTGGTAAGGCCCGGCGACCATAAAGCGCCATAAGAAGTATTCCGGCGCTTCGGGATCGTCGTATAACAGGACAAACCCCACTGGCGCTTTCCCGGCATAGATCGCCCGAAACCAGGCAAACTTGCTGAAATGCGCCTGCGCTAGCGAAATGGCGTTATCGGCCACCATGCTTCGCTGTGGATCATCCAGGGTCTCGCTTAACAAACACACACCGCGCACTGTGTCTTCAGTGAGTTCGACCAGCTTCACATCGCTGTAGGGTTCCATGCTTTCGCGCAGCAGGTCGCGTAGCTGGCGGGCGCCGCGGGCAAGCGAACCATCTGGCCCTTCTACTGGCGCTGTCCAACGTATGGCCAGGTCGAGCGCCATCTCCCACCAGTGGACTTCAATCGCCGGGTCGGTTATTTCTTCAAGGATATGTTCGCTTAGCGCCTTCAACTGCCACTGATAGCGAGGCGGCAAGCCTGGCAACATGCGCTCAAGCTCGGCGTAGTAATTGGATAAAGCGGTTTTGAGATCGGTCGAGAGATCAGATTCTTCTAACTTGGAGAGCAGATCGGCTTCCACACAATATTTCCTTCCGGGTGAGAGAAAATGTGAACCAATTATAATCGCTCAAAGGTGAATATCTTGCTTACAAAAACTCTTCGCGTAAAAAAAACGATTAATTTGCTTGGAGCGCGTTCGGGAGATGACAAGTGTGTTATGATTAATTTGGGGTTTCATGTGCACTTAATGAGTGATTTACCTGAGTCTAAGGTGACTTAAGGAGGTGATTCGAAGAGAATTTAATAGATCTGCTGCAGCTCGATTCTCAATTTTCCGATATATCAATCGATCGTATTTCAAGAGGGTATAACCATGCAACAAACAAACCGATTCAATCTATGGCAAGTATGCTTCAGCCTGGTGATGATCATAGCCCTGGTATTGCCCGCTTCAGGCATGACCGCTGCAAAATCGCAGGTTGCTAATGGCGCGACCTCCGCGCCTGCTGCGCCTTTGGCCGCTTCAAACTGGTGCGTGGCCGGGTCTTTCCAGGGCTGGGACAATGCCAGCACCCCCCTATATGATGATGGTACAAATGGCGATCTGTTCGCCAAAGATGGAGTTTATTCACTCGAATATTCCGTTTCCAATGCTGGCGATTACGAGTGGAAGGCCGTACAATGCGGCAACTGGAGTGTGGCTTACCCAGGGCAGAATTCCTGGTTTACCACCCAGGCCGCAAACACCACCGTGAGATTCACGTTTGACGCCAACGACTATGGCGGTAATACAGGCGCCTTGCTGCTGCCTGCGAAAAACATCGTCAACGTCTGGGGGGACACGCTGCCATCCAGCTTCACCGCAGTGGGTGATTTCCAGGGTTGGAACAACACCGATCCGAACACCACGCTCGCCAACGAAGGCAATGGCATCTACCAATTGTTTTACGCCATTGCTAACCCTGGCAGCTATATCGGCAAAGTCACGTCGACCGGTTCCTGGCGCGCCTTTGGCGCAGATGGCCGCTCGGTGGACGCCGCCAACATCAGCTTCACCACAACAACGTCCAACGAGGTGGTGGTTATCTGGCTGGATACGAACACCGGCCGGGCGACGATCACGCCCAACGGCAGCGCTACAGGCGGCTGGTGTATTGCGGGCGGCTTCCAGGGATGGGATAACGCCAGCACACCGCTTTATGATGACGGCGCCCAGGGAGATTTGTTTGGTGGCGATGGAATCTTCTCCGTGGATTATGTCATCCCGGCCGCCGGACGGAATGAGTGGAAAGCCGTCAAATGCGGAGACTGGAGCCAGGCCTACCCCATGGATAATGCCTGGGTGGTTACCGCAGCGGATAATCAAACGGTCAAGTTCACTTTCGATACCAACGATCACAGCGCCGACGCCGGGCTACCGTACCTGCCAAAGCAGCATATTGTGAACGCCTGGCACGACAACCTGCCGCAAAGCTGGACCGCCGTGGGGGGCTTTAACGGTTGGAACAACACCGACCCCAAGACAGCGCTCACCAATTTAGGCCAGGGCTTGTGGCTGCTTAACCTACCCTTCGATACTCCTGGCAGTTATGAAGGCAAGATCACCCAGACCGGCTCGTGGGACAACCAGTTTGGCGCAGATGGGCGTAATAAAAACGCGCCCTCGGTCAATTTCCATGTCTGGACCGCGGGCGATGTGGTCCAATTCGTGCTGAACAGCATCACCGGCCAGGTTGCAGTGCTCGCGCCGCCGCAGAGCGGGCACGGGAATGATAACAACGTCGAGTACAACGGGCTTGGCCACAATTCGCAAGATACCTTATTCCGGGTTCCGTTTGGCGCGGTCACCCAGGATACACCGGTGACCTTGCGCTTTCGCACCTATCATAATGATGTCACTCGCGTGCGCGCGCGTTTCTATGACGCCTCCGCCAGCCGTGAGTTCTTCAAAGAGATGATCATTGCCGCCAGTGATGTGTCGTGTTATGACCCGGATCAACCCAAAGAGACCTGTGATTTCTGGCAGGTCACGTACACACCGGCTACCCTGACCACCTTGTGGTATCGCTTTATCGTCCAGGATGGCGCTGCTACCGCCTACTATGGCGACGACAGCATGATGACCGGCGGCTGGGGGGTAGCTACACCGGAGATGGTCGATAACAGCTATGCAATTACTGTTTATGATCCAGCCTTCGAGCCTGTACCCTGGATGCAAAATTCTGTGGCCTACCAGATCTTCCCAGACCGCTTCCGCAATGGACGCCTGGCCAATGACCCTACCGGGCAAGAGTTTCGCTATGGTTACCCGGATGAGCCGCTCGACCAGATCATCGTGAGGAACTGGAACGATCTGCCAGAAGGCTACTGCCGTAATTACAGCAATCCGGCGGAACCGTGTACAGAAAGCCCACGCGGCCGGGATTATTTCGGCGGCGATCTGATCGGCATCCGGCAGCGACTTCCTTATCTATCTGCTGGCGGAGTCAAGGTGATTTACCTGAACCCGATCTTCGAAGCCGGTTCCAACCATGCTTATGACACGCGCGACTATGACTATATCAACAGTTTCTTCGGCGTGAACAAAGACTTCATGGCCCTGGCCGAAGCGGCTCACCAGCGTGGGATGAAGATCATCATCGACGGTGTGTTCAACCACATGTCATCCGATAGCCCAGTCTTCGATCGCTATCACCATTTCGAGGCGGTCGGGGCATGCGAGAGCCTGGCTTCGCCTTACCGGGATTGGTTTACTTTCCAGGAGGTAACACCCGGAACTGGCGTGTGCGTCGGGCAGGGCGGTGATAACTCTGCCACTTATAGTTCCTGGTATGGTTTCGACAGCCTGCCAGTTTTAAATAAATACAATCCTGAAGTCAAGGATTTGATCATGCGGATCGCCCAGAAGTGGCTCAAAATGGGCGCAGATGGCTGGCGATTGGATGTAATGCCAGATGCATCTTTCCCGCCCGGCTTCTGGCAGGAATTCCGCGCCAAAGTTCTGGAGGCCAAGCCGGATGCGATCATCATCGGCGAGTTGTGGAAGAAGGGCGATGTGCTGCCGTTGATCCATGGCGACCAGGCTGATACCACCATGGATTATCGCTTCCGCAACGCGATCCTTGGCTTTTTGGGAAAGATCGATAATAAAGGTTTCCCAGATGATGGGCAAAGCAACCAACCGCCATCTCTGTTTGCCAGCAAGCTGACTTCCGTGCGAGAAGACTACCCGGACGCCACGTACTACACCCTGATGCGCCTGATGGGTAGCCACGATACGCAGCGTATCTTGTGGTCGCTGACGCCGGGCGAGAATAACCGCGAGGATAAAGAGTTCAATGCTGACAATCTGGCACGCGGGAAACAGCTACTGCGCGTGGCGGCCGCTATCCAGATGACCGTGCCCGGCGCGCCAACAATCTATTATGGCGATGAAGTTGGCGTGACCGGCGACGATGATCCCGACGATCGCCGCACCTTCCCCTGGCAGGATCGAGGATCTTTGCTGTCACCAGGCTCTGAGGCTTTAGCAGCCGAGGCGGATGGCGCAGCCGGCGATTTGCAGTTGCTCATGTACTATCGCAAACTGGTCGCGCTGCGCAATACCCACGAGGTTTTCCGCGAAGGCGAGCAGACCTTCTTGCTCACCGACGACACAAATCGCACGCTGGCCTACCTGATGCGCACGGCTAACGATGCGGCAATCGTAGCAGTTAACCGCAATGACCAGCCCCAAACCTTAGTTATCGATGTCAGCTACAAGTTGCCGTGGGATATACGGATGACAGATTACCTGGGCAACGTTCAGCCGGTCGCCGCGACAGGCGGTGTGCTGACCGTAGAACTGCCCGCGCTCAGCGTAGCGGTGTTGTTGGCTGATCCCGGTCAGGATTTATTGGCGCCGGCGGCCCCGGCAAACCTGACGGCTGAGCCAGGCAACATGCAGGTGACATTGACCTGGGATGCAGTCCCAGATGCAGTCATGTATGCCGTCTATCGCAGCCCGGTGACCGGCGGCGGTTACGAATGGATCCAGAAGGCTCTTACGCCGACATTCACCGATACCAATGTCACGAACGGCAAGCGCTATTACTATGCGATCGCGGCGATCGATGCAGCCGGGTTGATGAGCCCCAAGTCGAACGAAGCGGCTGCAACCCCTTACTACCCGATCGGCTGGGCCGGTCTACAGTGGCCACATACGATTGAGCATGTAATCAACGTTAACCCAACCGAAAATGTATATGGACAGGTCTGGATCCCGGGCGTCACAGACTCCGGCGGCGATCCGACCAGCATCCTGGCCCAGCTCGGTTATGGCGCGCCAGGCAGCGATCCAGCAGGCTGGACCTGGACGGCGATGGCGCATAACGGCGGATGTAGTTGTGGGAGTAACTACGAGTATATGGCGAATATGCGTCCTGAACAGGTCGGCGTCTTCAGCTACCTGGTGCGGTTCTCGACCGATGGCGGCATCCATTGGACCTTTGGCTACTGGTCGGATGGCACGCCTGGTACGCTGAACGTCCTGCCGAGCCAGGACACAACCCCACCCACCGCTCCGGCCAACCTCCGCGTGACGGATTGGTCATCGGACTATATCTCGCTTGCCTGGGATGCAGTCCCTGATGCGGCGGAGTATTGGCTGTACCGCGCCGCCGCCAGCGGGGCATATGCCGAACGGTTGGCGATCGTGAATGCACCCACAACCACCTACACAGACGCAACGGTTGACCCCGGCAACACATATTACTATGTGGTCATGGCAGCCGACACGGCGCTGAACGTTTCGGCGCCGTCCAACGAGGTTGCCCAAAAGGCCGAGCCAAAGCAGGTGAATGTCACCTTCCGGGTGCTAGTGCCAGCCGAAACTCCGCCAAACGATACGGTTTATATCGCCGGCGGCGCCTTGCCACTGGAATGGAATCCAAGCCTGAAGCCAATGACCAAAGTAGGCGCTAATCTATGGGAGATCACCCTGCCATTCATGGATGGCACGAACCTGGAATACAAGTTCACGCGCGGGTCTTGGGAGAAAGTCGAGTGGTGGGGATCGATCGTCAGTGTAGCCAACCGGCGCGTTTCGATCAGCTATGGAACGAGTGGAACACAGCTTGTGGATGACACCGCCACGGACTGGGGAAACGGCGCCGACGATACGAAGGCCGTGCAATACTGGCGCGATCCGTTGGTTGTGGCGACAAACCCGAGCGCTGGTTCGAGCGGGCCTGCGCCAGCTTCTGTAAGCGCTACCTTCAGCCGGAACATCCAACCCTTACAAGGCAGCGACTTCAACAATTCGATCGTCGTTAAGGACAGCAACGGCGCAGCCATCCCAGGAACCGTCTCTGCACCCGATAGCCTGACCCTGGTTTGGACGCCAAGCGCGGCATTGGGAAATGGCGTCTACCAGGCGACAGTCTTCAATGTCCGCAGCGACCTGGGCGGCGACAGCGTTCCGATGCAGGCAGCATACATTTTTAGCTTTACAGTAACCTCACAGTTAGGAGGCCGAGCGAGCCAAACCTACCATGTGAGTTTACCCTTAATCCATCGCTAGTCGGTTAAAATCATCAGGGGCAGCCTGTATAACGCTGCCCCTGATGACAGAATCAGATTAGGAGAGAATCAATGAATAAAACGGCTAGTTTTGCGCTTGGCGCGCTATTGGGCGTTCTGGTTGGGGGCTCTATAGCGATGCTTCTGGCGCCTTCATCCGGAAACGACCTGCGCCAACAATTGCGCGATCGTGCTCAATATGTCCAAGATGAGGTCAAGAAAGCTTCTTTAGAACGTCGCCTGGAATTGGAGAAACAGCTTTCTGAGCTGCGCGCCCCGCGCCGCTAAGCCCGACCGTGTCTTTCTACCGCACAATTTGGAAGGTGTAATCCGCTGGCTGACGAGTGATGCGGGTTGTTCCTGATACTACCAGGATTGCTTCTGAGGTACGCAGCGCTGCATCACTTTCGTCTCCAACGTGAATCGGGATCTCTAAAACATTCTGCCCGGATAACTCGTAAAGGCTAACCCGCGTGGGTTGGCCTTTTTCGATTAAAGCCACCTTGTATGTCTGCGGAAGCGCATTTTCGACACGCGCAAATCCCTGCGCCTGCCACCCGCCATCGTCGATTTCAAAATCAGATGTATAGCCGATTTCGGGGATTGCGACATCATCCACCAAAAATCCCTCGCCATTCACGGCGGCGTCGGTGACATATTCAAAGCGGAGCTGAACCTCTTTTCCAGCCAGGCTAGAAAGATCGACCTGTTCCAGAATCCATTGCGACTGCGTAACATCTGCACCGCTTTGACCGGTATACGACCAACCGAGGCTGTTGCCAGAAAGGTCCTGTAGGCTGCCGGACGGGGTGGTCAAGATTTGCCAGCTTTGGCCGCTATCTTCGGAAGCCAATAGATATAACTGGTCAAATCCCTTTTCGATATCATACCAGGTCCAGTAATTCAGAGTAAGCGCTCCGGTCACATTTTTGAAATCAAACGTGTGTGTGAGGGTCATATCTGATTCGTCGCCTCGATTTGACCAAAAGGCATACTTACCTGAGTGAGGCTCGGTTGGCAAAAGCTTTACATCAGAAGCCCCTTCGATACGCAGCACAAAATCTCCTGAACAACGAATGCGAATATAGTCCGCGCCGTACTGCTTCACCTGACGCGTCTCTGGATCGCCGGAGCAGTCGTTGACAATTTCTGTAGCGGCTGTCTTAGGAGCAGCCTTATAGTTATGATAGCTGTAACGCCCATCTCCGACCCGTCCATCCTGCAAATAATTCGCCACAGCCCAATCAATGAAGACATCATCCGCGCGAACCAACTTTCCGGTGATGTTATCCCTGGCATCCAGGTCGGCTAATACCTGGTCAATGCTGGTCAATCCATTGGCTTGATTGGCGACGACCGCCTGGGTAGCCGTATCGCCAAAACGGTCCAAGAAGTAGGTAAGAAACAAGAAGGAAGCGCCGTAATGAGCCGGATCAGGTTTTGACGGCCAATCGGTTAGCTGGATATCAGGGTCTTGCGTAAAAATCTGGTCTGCGTTGCCAATGTCATAACCATTCAAGAGCGCAGCCAGCTCCGAGAAACCTTCATTCATCCAGGTTTCTTCGTTGCGATCTTGATACCAGTGGATCATGTGTTGGAACTCATGAGCCAACACACCATAGGTATAGCCATCATTCAGTCTGGCCGAGTCGGCATTGAGCAGAAACATTTCGCGCATATTCGAGAATTCATTCACCTGCACGGGGTATTCATCCGAAGATGCGAAATAACCGGCGATAGAATTCCCGACCCCTTTGACATATAGAATATGCAGGCGGGAATCGCCATCAATGCCCGGCATCCATTCACTTCCAAAAAACTGCCGGTTGGTGGGATAAATCTGTTGGTCGAATGCGTCAACCAGCCGTTTCAAAGCCCTTTGATTCACAGACAGGCCATCTTCCACCCAAAAATACAGATGCTCTGAGATATATACCAGTTTGGCGGAGACTTGAAAATTCCGATCTTCATCGACATCCATCACCCAAAAAGTCTGGCGGTCGCCTTTTTGTAGTGGAATTGCAACCGTCTCACTCGGCGGAGTAATTTCAAATACACCCCGCAGCCGCTTTGCCAGGTCGATCAGGTCATTGATTGGAACCTGGGTATTTGCAAGTGTTTCCATAGTCGTATACGCGCCATCAGACGGTGCGGCTGTCTGATCCGGAACATCCGCCAGGCCCGGTTTTGGCAAATCGCTTACTGCATCTTCCGCCGCGGCTGAAGCCGGAAGCGTGGGTGCGGGTGTTTCAGGGATAGAAGCGTCTACAGCATGGGGCGACAGTGCAGTTTGAGTAGTTTCAAGACGCCAATAGAGGTAATAGCTCCCGATCATAACAGCCGAACAAACACAGGCAGCGATAGCCAGAATCGCCGAAACAGTTAATAAAGCAATGACCAGTTTATTCGAAGAACCGCGCATAAGCTTAAAGGTTTACCAATCTTAAATTCTATTGAGGCGCACAAACCAAACTATTTTCCATGCCTGACCGAAAAAGAATAGCACCTGGGGGTGCGCCAGGGGAGTCGAAGAGGGCAACCGCGACAGCCTGACCGTCCGGGCAGCCAATCACTAAAACATCGGCGCCGTTTGGGAACTCCTCGGGCGTCGTCGTAAGCGGCAGGATGATCGGCTGAAAATTACGGTTTACAAGATAAAATCCCAGACGTGGGTAAGGCTGGGATTCCAGCGGATCTGGTGTGCCCGGTTCGCCCTGACCAGCTTTGTAAAAGCGCGGATAAAGCGCTCGACCCGCGATCGCCCAGCCGTTATTGTTGAGCAAGTTTACCAATGCTTCCTTTTGTTGTGCGGAAAGAGCGGAAGAATCTAACAAATTGTTAAGCATCTGCGCCTGTATCGAATCTGGGTAACGCGGCTGGATGGCCTTTTCGAGAATGGGGGCGGCGCTTCCGATCAGGAACAACAAGCATGCAAGCACGTAAAACGCTGGCATCCTGAAAACACTCAATCCAGTACGGTGATCCACATCCACAACAGCGTATGAAATCGCAGGGTTGCTCTCAACCGTCTTGAACTGGTTCACTAACCATACCGAAGCCTGCGACAATCCAACGCTAAAATACACGATCACAATCCAATCCACAGACAGGATATAACGCCCTCCCGAGTTACGCGCCAGCGCATTGAGCATCAAGTGAAAAAATCCGACTGTCACAGGAAACATACCGATCCATCGGTTTCGTTTCCAACTCTGCTGCAGGCCCAAGGCGATCAAGATAAGGTTGATGGCGATCGGTATTATCGCCTGGCTGGGAATATTTCCATACCATTTGCGCCAGTATGGCATACGGCGTAAATAATTCACCGAAGAACAACATTCCTCCCAATATTTTTTTAACGAGTGGTGTCCCCAAAAGGCCACCGTGCTATCCAATGGGCGAAAAGTTGTCGGTAGGGTCAAGAAGATTTGAAGCTGGCTGTTTAAAAAATGTGAAGTGACAAACCCGGCTACGCTACTCGAGTTATCACGGATAATTGCGATGAAGCCACCCTGATTCGTGCTTGGAGCGCCCTCCATACCAGCCGGAGTTGCTATCGGGCCCTCTGGCGTCGGGTAAGCGGCGCCAGGCTGAGCGCGGCTGGTTTCTGTTGGGGATGGCGCAGGCTGGACTTGCGTCTGGTAGCGTTCCTGGAGCACCTCGGTTCGAAAGGTTGGCGTATCCAAGAAAATCTGGCCGGTGAGCGACCAATTCCGAAAAATCCAGGGCGCCAGAATCAGGAAGGCGCCCAGGGAAAAAAGCAGGCCGCTGCCCAACCACTGGCGTAGGCTGGCGCGATAAACCATAAACGAGATCAAGCCAACTGCAAAAATCGCCGCGCCTAATTCTGGGCGGATCAAGATTGCTATGCCAAGCAAGCCTCCCGACAAAAATCCTAAGAACTGTGAACGTGTTTGTAACCAGCGCACCACGCAAACGATAAACATGATCATCGCCAACATGGCTGGCAGATCGGCCATCATGAGCTTGACATGCGATGAGGTGATTGCGCTTGCCACGGTGATGGCAGTCGCCCCACGTAAAGCGATCAATACTCCACCGATCACGCCCGCCATCCGATTATGTAACAATTTTCCCAATAGATAAACGAAGGCCGGCGCGAGCGCCAAAAATACAATCTGCCAGAAGATCACCGCGGCAGTATTTTGTCTCCCCAATACATGCAAAATGGTAAAAAACAAGGCCAGGATAGGCCGGCGGATGTAAATATCATTTACAAAGCGTAACCCCTGGCCGACCATTAAAACCTGTGCGCTCATATCATAAGCGAGAGCATCCGAATTCGGGTAAGCTTCATAATTTGGGGCTCGCGTGACAGATAGGAAGTAGCTCGGCGGAGCGGGGATACTATTCCAAAGCAAGATCGTACCAACCCACAAGGCGAAAAATAGGATTAAGTCAAGATGCAGCGGCTTTAGCTTGTACAGCCACGAAACGCGACCAGCGCTGCGCCTCCCCAGGGCCAGAACAACCCAGGCGACCAAACCCGCCAGCCAGGCAATCAAAACCTGGGTTTCCAGGATGGGTACGCCCAGGTCGTTCCAGCCAGTGATGACCGATTCGTTTTGCATCGTGTTGCGGATAACCCAGCCCCATAGTACAAAAAACATGCTAAAAATGATCAACGCAACCCAGAACACCCACTCTTCCCGAAATCTGCTGGGGTAACCATGATGATTCACATGTTCAGTTGAAGCTCTGCGGAGCAGGAATAAAAATAAGAGTATCTGTGCGCTCAATCCAGTCAGCCAGACGATGAGTGGGATAAGCCTCTGAAACAAAGTTGCTGTAAACGGTTCGGAGATCTCCGGCGTCAACGTGATGCTGTATACTCCTCCGAGCATTACCAGGCCGGAGACGAGCAAAATACTTGCAAAAGTTTTCTGGCGCTCAGGCAAACTCTGGGCTTTGCGAATCTGGCGCTGTGTCCAATCGGGGCGACTCCATGACATGAGCAGGAGGGCGATAAATGCCGCCAGAACGACGAGAACCAGGCCAATAATTGCAAGGCGGGAGAAGGAAAATCCGATCAAAAATCGCTGGCCGGCCGAGGTCTCCCTGGTTAACAGGCCCAGGACGAGCAGGCTTTGCGATATCGCAAGCGCGAAAAAGACGCGCCATGCCAGCAACAATTGATTATTTTTCGCCTTTGATCTATCAGAATCCATCGCGAATGGCTTAACTACTGATCGGAATTTAGCTATTCTGTCACTGCGATTGGTTTTTGTGCAGCGACCTTAGTCACACTTAGAACCGGTTCGGATACCGGCTGGATATGGGCAGCAGCCGTAATCAGACCAAAAACGACCCACAGATTTGGAATGGCAAACGAATCCGTTGAGAATACGACCGTAGCAAATACAATAATCCCGAAAATCCCTGCCAACCCCCAAAAACGATACTCCGGATGTGGAGCAAAAATCAAGTATAGACTGCACCCCAATACTGCAATTACAAAGGTCGTAAATGTGATTGTTCCCAACAGGCCAGTTTCGGCCAAAAGGCGTGCATAAAGATTCTTAGGGGTAATTAACTGATTGCCTCGCTCGGTGGGTGTTATCTGCCGGATGATCTCGGGTAAATTTTGCCATGGGCGGTCAGGTAATTTTTTTTCAAAATAGAAAGCGTAATTACCCAAGCCGACGCCCAAAATGGGATAATCTTCATAAATTCTCAAGGCAGTCTCGGCATATGCGAAACGCTGCCCGAAGGCGATATATTCCAGGTAAGACTTTTTGCCAGCCCGATCATCACTCCAATAACGCCATAAACGTGCAAAATATGGATTTCGCGATCCAGCAAAGACGATGATAACGATCAACGCCAGCGCGGCTAGGGTGGCTTCCAAAACACGTAGCCATCTTCGTCGAATAGGGAGCGGAGGCGCATGTTTATGCGGCTTTCGGAAAGAACGGGAAAGCAATACACTCGTAAAGGTCAACAAGACCAAGACAAATAGCCCTGTACGAGAAAATGTAAACACCAAGACAACTGTCGACCAGACCATCAGAAGGAGTTCTACGCTGACAAATTTATAATTCCAATTATAAACAGAACGCCTGGAGATCACGGACGCCAGCAGCCAGGGCATCAACAGGAAGGTGATTTGTTCTGCAAACCATTTCGGCTCATAGGTAAAACCAGAAATGCGTGTCGTGTACAGGTCTTGGGTGGAGATTAAGGATTGGATTTTATTCAGCACCGAAAAATAAGTTTGATTGAAATGAATAATGTAGATTGCCTGTAGCGAACCCCAAAATAAAACGAATACAAAACCGATGTATAACCAGCGCAAAGAGAAGCGCAAATCTTCCCAATGGCGATGGTATAAAACTACGGTCAAGTAGACCGCTACTCCGATCCCTAAGGTAATAAAGCTGCGCAATAGACGAGAAGCGAGAGTTACCCCTTTAAATGCTTCAATATCCAAAGTCAACGAAAGGATGGAGCTAACCATCGCTACCGCGATAAAAGCAAATAAAGGTAAAAATGTGATTGGCAGCGGCTTTGTGAAGAGGCGCGGCAATGTAACCAAGATGAGCAAAATAATGAGCGGGTAAATCATGAATGGGCGTACTTGAGTCTTGCCGCCCAGTTCTGCAGGGAGATACGGGAAACTTGTCACAGGCAATGAAACCAAAAAAATCGCCCAGACAACTTTTGGTATCGATTGAAAAAAACGCTTAACACTCATTGGTGAGCGCCTGTATCCGTCAAGGGGACTCTGAGTTTTTGACGCGTCAGGCTTGCAAATACCCAGAAAGCCCAACCCAATAAACCAGCCACTGCCCCGACCAGGATCAGCAAAGCGGTTGGGCGTACGGTTTCTGGGGTGGATTTGTCCAGACCTTTGATCACTAAATTGGGCGATAGACCCAGGCTGGCATCTATTTGCTTCTGCCGTTCTTCTGCCAATAACTTACGCTGCTCCTCCAGGTAATCACTGCGCTGCATCAGAAATGGGATTTCGTTATCAATTGCGATGATAATTTTACGGATCCATTCCATATAAGCTTGAGGCAGCGCATCCTCTGCGGGTTGTTCCCCCAAGATGCCAATCCAACTAGGAGAAAACTGCGCCACTCGTGAAGCCAGATAGAGCGTTTGCCAACGTTCGGTAGGTGGTAAAGGTTCGTTTTGCGGCAAATTCGGAGCTGCAACGAGCCAATCTTGTAAAGACTTTTTGGTGGTTTTATATTCTTCGATAAGCTGAGCCGTTTTCGCTTTTTCTTCGACGATGGGTCGCAATGCCTCATCATCCTGGATCAATTGCTCGGAGGCAAAAAGCGCTTTTTTGATGCCACTGACCGTATTATTGCTCCAGGCGCGCACGGCCTGGTTGGACCTTTTTGCGCTAGGACTATCTGCAAGTAATGTCCATACCCCCGCGGTACGCCATTCGGCTCGCAGCATTTTTCTCAGACTATCTGCGTCCACGTCTTTCCAGTAATCATCATCCTGGCGAAGCGCCGTCAAAGTATTTTGGATAATCTCATCTGTAAAGATTGCCGCTGAAAGTTGGGACATTTGCCAATTCTTATAATCATCAATATTTGTATATTGGGGATAGACGAGCGCTAAAAACTGGCTATCGGAATAAGTGCGATATGGGTTCAAACTTACCGCAATTTCTGCGCGCGTGCGATAGGTCGTCGGCCAAATAACGGAGGCAGCGTAGCCGAGTAGCGCTCCGACCAGGCAGAAAATGATGATCATCGGCCACCGGTGCAATGCCCGGTAGACTGCCTCGGAGAGACGCCAATCATGGGATATCAACTTTTGATTTTCCATAGGAAGGGATCAGGCAGATGTTTGAAATTTATAATCCAGGAGTGTTAAACAGGCGATTGCAGTAACTAATACTGAACCAAAGATCACATTGCCAATCCAAGGCTCCAACCCTAGAGCGACGAACGCCAAAGCGCCCATGAGCAAAGCAGCCATATGCATGGTGAGAACCGCCCTGTTGGAACTCATGCCAAGCAGGACCAACCGGTGGTAAGTATGATCCCGCCCGGCCCGATAGATTGGTTTTCTGCGCCGCAGGCGCGAGATCACCACCAGCGTGGTATCAAAGATCGGTACACCCATTAACAGGATTGGAATATACCAGGATGCGATCCGGGAATACCCAACCGGGTTATATGCAATCGCCAAGGCGCCTAAAACAAAGCCAAGCAGTTGCGCTCCAGAGTCTCCCAGGAAAATCTTAGCCGGCGGGGCATTGAAATAAAAAACACCTACCCCTGCGCCGAGCAAAATCGTACTAAAGAGTGAGAGATTGGGTTGCTGGGATTCATTTGTAATCAACATGAAGAATGCAGCCGCCAGAGTCGCCAGGCCAATCGCCAGGCCATCCATGCTGTCTACAAAATTATAGGCGTTTGTCACCCCTACGATCCAGAAAATCGTTATCGCAATATTAAGCCAGTTCTGTTGGAATAGCCGGACTTGCACTCCAAAATACATCAAACAAAATACAGCGATTAACTGGCCAATCATTTTCCAGGAAGGGGAGATGTTTTTGTAATCGTCCCATAATCCAAAAACAAAGATTATCGAGGCAGAAATCAATATGGCGGGTATTGGCTCTGGGCGTATGTTTCCAATCAATAAGCTGACTGCGATCAACGTGATCAACAGAATAATTCCACCCACTAAAGGGGTCAACTGAACATGAACTTTATGCGAAGCGCTGTTTGGATCGTCAACAAGACCCAGTTTTGGGGCTAACCGCAGTGCGATCGGCCCCAAAATCAATGACAGGGTTGTAGCAAGAAAGATCACTCCGAAAATAAGAAAGGTGTTCAAGATTCCACGCTCATTGTTTGCGCTTTGGGGTATTCAGCAGATCGCGATAAACGTTCAGGGTAGATTGATTGACATGTTCGATCGTGAATTTCTCCACAACAAGGTGTCGACTTGCTGCCCCCATTCTACCACGCAGGCCAGGATCGGCGAGTAATTTACCTAGGGCGTTTGCCAGGGCAGCAGGATCGTTGGGGGGTACAAGCAAACCGTTTATTTGGTTGGTCACAATATCACGACAGCCTGGGGTGTCCGTGGTGACAATGGGTTTTCCGCAAGCGGCCGCTTCCAACAACGCGGTAGGAACACCTTCGCCATATAAAGCAGGCAGGGTAACAACCTGTGCACTCTGAAATATCTCTCTCATATCTTCCTGCCAGCCCCACCATTCAATAACGCCCTCCTGGGACCATTTTTTAAGCTGGGTTTCAGGGATAGAAGCCGGGTTGCCGGGATCAGGGGCTCCCACCAGAGCGACTCGCGTCTTAGATGTTGAACGGAGTATTCTGGCTGCCTCAACAAGCACTCCGACGCCTTTATCCCACAACATCCGGCTGGGCAGTATAACCAACGGATCTCCTTGAGGTTCTGGACCTGGCTGAAACCGCTTCGTATCGACGCCGACGCCTGCGATTAAACGGGTACGCTCGCTTGTAATTAACTTTTCCTGAATAAAGTAATGGCGATCCAGATCGTTTTCAAAAATGGTGATCTGTCTCGGGTGGCTGAATGCCAGATGGTAAAGTGGGCGTGTAATTTTCTTGATCAGAGAGGCCTTTGCAGTTTTGGTGTAGAAAACATAGCCTCTGCCCGTAATCGAATTCACAATGTGATCGATCCCGGCCAATCGAGCTGCCAGGGACCCATACAAGACGGGCTTGATCGTATGATGATGCACGAGATCGGCTTTTTCTCTGCGGTAGGTTTCGGCCAGGGCAAGGATGGCTGGAAGCTCGAGCCACGGGGCGATCGTCTGGCGGCCAATCTTCCATTCAATCCAGCGAAAATCGTCTTTTTGAAGCTCTTCCGCAAACCTTCCAGCAGGAGAAACCAGGGTAACATGGTAACCTTGCTCACATAAATATTGCGCCAGGGATCGCCGGAAGTTATATAAATACCAATCTGTGTTAGCCGCCAGAATTATCTTTGTCAAGATGGATCTTCTAGCTCCTCATCGCCTGTATATCCGGTCACTTCGCCATACAACTTCTTCAGCCGTTTTTTCATCTCCGTCCAACTATAAGTCGTCCGATAGGCGCGCGCCGCATTTTCCCCCAGGCGAAGACGCAGGCCAGGGTCACTTTGCAAGCGCAGTAAAGCGCCTTCTAACCCATGAAGGTCTCCGTATTCGACAACGATCCCACAGTCTGCTTGTTCAATGATCCGGTCCATATTCGTATTCGCAGCCACGATAATGGGTTTCCCGAGCATCATTGCCTCAAAGACCTTGTTGGGGCTTGAATAACGGTGGTTGGGGATCGTCGGGTCATAAGTAGCGAACAAAACATCCGCAGCCTGGCTTAGCTCGAGCGCTCGATCGTACGGAATCCGGCCATACCAGCGGACATTTGGAAGCGATTCGCTAGCCGCTCGGATCTGAACTTCATCGCCGCCGAAACCAGCCAGGTCGAGACTCCACTCAGGGTGATCACCCAGGACCTTGAGCATTTCCAGTAGTCCCCGCTCAATCTGCAGCAGTCCAACATAAGCCAGTCGTAGTTGTGCAGAATCTGGCGAAAGCAGTCCCCCATCAACGGTTGAGCGCGTTTCGGATGGGCTGTTATAGATTACCGAGCTGATCTTTGGGTGGGCGCCATCAATTTGTTCCCAACGCGAATCATCGACCAGGATTAAAGCATCTGACCAGTCAATGGCATGGATATCCAACCAACGAATGATCCGCTTTAGAATAGAAGGTGTGGCGCGTAGATGGTCGGCATAAAAATCGAAGATGTCATAAATAACTTTTTTACCCCGCCACCATTTGCAATACAGGGCTGGTAAAACAGTATCAAAATCACAAGCATGAATCAGGTCATAATCCTGATATCGGGTGTTCAGCCAGCGCGATAGTCCCCATTGCCAACGCAACAGGTTGGGCAGGTTGGCCAATCCGTGGCCAAAGGGCGCCTGAATCGATAGCCGGTAAATCGTCAGCGAACCGTCTTGAGTTTCCTGTGTGCTACATTCGGGTAACTGGCCTGTACGATCCCAACCAAGCAGCGTGACTGAATACCCGAAAGAGCTCAAAGCGTGCGCGATCTTCTCCACACGTGGATCAGGAGCAATCGGGTTGGAGCGGCAAATAACGACCCGTCTAAGCGCCATCAAACGATCATGCTTTAACTATGGGAACTACCGCTTGCTTCGAGAGACAATTCCGAATCGGCGATCTCAAGAATTTCTTCCCGGCTCAATGGCCTGGGGTACAAGCGCAGGTCTGCAATTTCTACTCCACCCTCGCCAATCCACATTAACGAGCTCGGACGCAGCTCCTGAGTCTCTCCATTTTCCTGGTCGACAATTTCACCCGTCCAGGCAGAGGGTCGCAGCCCGATTGAAATACTGCCGGGCAGGTTGTCGCCGCGGTCATAACGCGAGTCGTAGGCTTTTTCACCGATGTGGTCGCCATCTATATACAGATGAAGCTTCCCTTCCGGATAACCGCTCCAGGTCGCGGTCACCAGACACCATTTATCTTTTGCCAGAATATATTTTTTATGGACGTCTTCCTCTTCGATGATTATACCGACCTCGGGAAAGTCGCTGGTTCCATAATATGTATCGATCACACGTCGATTCCCCCCTGCTCGAGCAACTAACTTACGGATATACCGTTTTTGTGTGTTGGAATAATGCAGGCTGACGTACAAGACATAACGGCTGTCATCCGTATGAAATATAACTGCATCTTTAGGGGAGCTCTCGCTCAGGATCTTCAGCCTTACGGTCACCGAACCCTGTGCAACATCAAAAATATTTTGAGCCGGGTAAATTCCCCCCACTTCCACAAGGCTGAAGTAATCACCCTTTAAAACGGGCGCGGGGACTGGTTTTGGCTCTGGCGGCGCGATTACTTCTGGCAGCAAGGCAGCCTCAGGTTCCGCCGCTAGCGGCAGCGTCTCCTCCCGAGGTGGAGCATCGGTAGCAATGTATGCCTGGATAACCTGTTCGACCTTTCCGACGATCTTGAGGCGGCCTTTCTCGATTAGCAAGGCGTGTTGGCATAGAGATTCCAACGCGCCCAGCCCATGCGACACGATTACAATGGTTGTACCTTGTCGTTGAAAACTATACATTCTGTCCAGGCACTTTTGTTGAAATTGACTATCGCCGACCGAAAGAATTTCATCCACCAATAAAATATCTGGTTTAACAGATGTGGCCACCGCAAAACCCAGGCGCGCCACCATACCTGTTGAATAGGTGCGCAACGGGGCGTCGATGAATTCTCTCAAATCGGCAAAATCAACAATCGGGTCGAATAATTCTTCCGTAACGTTGCGGGAATGGCCAAGCAAGGCCATATTCATGAACACATTTTCGCGGCCCGTCAGTTCAGGGTGAAACCCGCCGCCCAATTCCAACAGCGGCGCTACATTCCCCCGCATAACCACCCGTCCTTCCACTGGCTTTAACACCTGAGCCATTACTTTCAGCATGGTGCTTTTACCGGCCCCGTTGTGCCCAATGATGCCGAATACCTCGCCTGGTTGGATCGAAAAGCTGACATCACGCAGGGCCCAAAAGTCCTCAAATTCAAGGCGGCGCTGCATCCACCGAATTGCAAATTCTTTGATCCCCGAAAGCCGCTCGCGTGGAATGCGGTAACGGACAGAGACATTCTCAAACCGGATGGCCGGTTCGGATGCCATCTTGTCGCTCGTTTGTAATTCGAGACTAGATTCGGTAAGCATATTCATTGGATTTGGATGTAAAAATGAGCCCCCCCAGAACAAAAGCCGCCACAGCAAAGCCGGTTGCGATCAACCAATCGCTTAATGGTGGGATGAGACCATTATAAAGTGGCTCGCGAAACAGGGCGATCATATAGTAAAGTGGATTAAGTTTAAATAGCCAGCGAATTGATTCCGGAATAATTTCAATATTATAAATGATTGGCGTTATATACATCCAAATTACCAGCAGGACCTCATATACCGGCATCATATCCGCGAAAAAAACGACCGCCGTGGATAATAGCAGGCCAATCCCAAGCGCAAAAATCGCCAATATCAGGATAGCCAACGGCATTACCAATATAGCTAGTGTAATTTTCACCTGCAAGACCAATGCAATAAGAAATAACGGAATCAGGGAAAGTAAAAGGTTTACCAGGCCAGTGCCAATGGCTGAGACGGCGAATACGGACTTTGGCACGTAAATACGCCCGAGCAGACTGCCGCTCCACAGCATTTCCCCCATGGCAGTGTTCGTGGATGTCGAAAAGAAGATCCACATCACCAAGCCGGACAAAACATATACCGGATAATTTTTAATTGAAAAGCGAAAGAGTTGAGAAAAGACCAGGGTCAGGACGATCATGGTTAATAGTGGATTGAGCATCGTCCATAAAACACCCAATATTGAGCGCTTATAACGTGTCTTAATGGCTCGTGAAATAAATTGGCGCACCAGCTCGCGATATTTAACCAGGGCCAAAATCTCTTCAAGCAGCGGGTTTATGCGCTGTGCAGAATCATAAACTATGCGACCCATTTCTTCCCCCACTTCTTTTCGAACTTCTTGTAATTTTGGTTAAAAATACGATAAAAGTTCCTACTGGGCAGGCGAGAAAAGCTGGCGCTGCCCCAATGATGAATAAAGACGTCTTGAGCACAAATAATCTGATAATGCTTTTGCCTGACCCGAATGGCATAGTCATCATCTTCAAACATACCCAGGCCAAACTGCTCATCCAACATTCCAACTTCCGCAAATACTGAACGGCGCATCCCCACACATAAGAAAGCCAACATCCCGATCTCAAAGACCTGCCCTGCATGCGACTCGGTGTAATTTTTCGCGAAGCTCAACATTTCGTCCAGGTTTCGATAATCAAAATCAATCCGGCTTTCATTGCCTGAAGAGTTGGTGACGGGGCCAACCATGCCGATTTGAGGTATCTCCAGATATTTCACCAAGTTAGCCAGCCAGCCGGGTGTACCAATGGTG
>JAYRNN010000126.1:0-4134 GCA_041912175.1 Anaerolineales bacterium
GGTGGATCGAACTTTTCCGAGAAGGGGTTCTCATGATAACCGAGCAAGAAGATCAGCGTGCGTGTTTCACCCGCCGCCAACTGGAGTTTGACGTGATGCGAACCGATCGGCGACCAGCCGTGCGCGACGGAATTGGCTGAGAGGCCGGTTTCGACCACCGCTGGGCGCTCCCAGCCGCGGTAAGCGCCCAAGAAGGCTTCACGCTGGGTATCGAAACCGGCCAGCGGCTCCGAGCAAGCGAAAAAGGCGAAATGGTTCCGTCGCTCGCGGTATTCGGTCTTATGATAGATCACCCCAGACTCGATCTCCACCTGGCCGGTCGAGTAGTTGCGCTGGAAGTTGGTCGCGTCGTCCCAGGCCTCCCACAAGCAAAACTCGACTGCCGAAAAGATGGATAGATCGGCGGCCGATTTGCGTTCGTTGGTAACATTGACCCGCCAGACTTCCAGGTTTTCCCCGGGCGGCACAAAGTAGCACATCTCGCTGACGATCTTGCCAAAGGTCGAGCGGATGATCGTGTAACCTTGACCATGACGACAGGTGTAATTATCCAGCTCGTTCTGGGTTGGTCGCCAGGTGGGCGACCAGAAGGCCTGGGAGTGGTTATCACGCAGGTAAATGTAACGCCCACCGGTATCCGAAGGCACGTTGTTATAGCGGTAGCGCGTCAGGCGGCGCAGGCGGGCGTCTTTATAGAACGTGTAACCGCCGGCGGTATTTGAGATGATGCCAAAAAAATCCTGGCTTCCCAGGTAGTTGATCCAGGGTAGAGGCGTGTCGGGACGCGTGATTACATATTCACGTTGCGCATCGTCAAAGTATCCGTATTGCATCAAGCCCTCCCTTGATGACAGTTTTTTTACAGGTCATGGATATTCGTCATCGTTCTTACGCTAATCAATGTAAAGTTTTTAAGGCGCAGGTATGTTTGCGCCTAATTTTTTTCGCTGGTCGCGCCGGTCTACGCCTGGTCGTCAGGGTGGGCAAAAGAGTCGTATACCGATCGCACGACAATTCCTGCTTCTGCGAGATCAAATTTCGATCCCTTTGGAATTGCGCAGGAAACCCGCATCGTCCGACCGGCTGGCAAATTAAAGTAATTGTCGCTAAAGAACGCATCGGTCCCTGGCAGCGTTAGCTCCACCATCAGCGCCAAAGATTTTGAGGTCAAATCTACGATCAACTGGTTGCCATCGTGAGAAAGGTTAACGCCTATGTTTGGATCGTCCAATGACAGATGCTTGATTGGCGCAAAAGTCGCCGTCTGCCGGTTCATGAACCGGTCTCCCTGCCATAGCTCGGCGACAAAAACCAGGTTGCGGAGGTTGTCATCCGTAAGGCGGCCGGCAAAGTCCAACCCGCAAACCTGAACCGCGCTTTGCGGGGCGACCCTGACGGGTTCCTGTCCTGAGGCAAGCGCCTCACCGGCGAGCGTCTCCAAAGACCAGCTTACCGTCCCTTCAAAAGGTTCCAGGAAGTCATTCGAAACATAAACGACTTGTTCGGGCGGTTTATCTTCGATGGAAAGCATCAGCGGGGCAAAGAAGCGCCTGGCGGCGTAATGCAGCGCTTTCCATCGTCCGAAGTAGTCCAGGCTTGACCAGGAGGCTACCGGCCAGCAATCATTGAGTTGCCAGTACAGGATGCCCGCAACGCGATCGGGATGCCGCCGCCAGTGTTCCACCCCATATCGGATGCCCTCGGCCTGGAGCACCATGCTCAGGTAAACCAGCGATTCGAAATCCTTCGGCAGCCTGAATGTGTCCAGCATTTGTCCGACCATCAAGGAGTTGCCGCTGGCGTTCTTCTGGTGTTGCTCCATGATGTAGGATGTCATGTTCCAATCGGCCGGGTCGGCATAAGCGCGGATTGTCGCCAGAGGCGGCAACGCCTGGAATCCAAACTCGCTCATAAAGCGTGGGTATTGGTCCCGGTAGGCAGTAAATGGTTTCCTTCCATGCCAGACATCCCAATAATGGGAGTCTCCCTGGCGCTGGCCATTCGGATCGGCGAAGGGGGTGTTGGATGAGGGTGAGCTGGGCCAATAGGGATGATCCGGGTCTTCAACATCGCACCAGGCAGGCAGTGTCTGGTGAAAAAACTGATCGTAGGCAGCTTTTAAATCCTGGCTGTCTGGACGGTCCCACTTCCAATCCACCCAACCCCATTCCATCTCATTGTTTCCACACCATAACGCCAGGCTGGCGCGGTGGCGTAACCGGCGCACATTATCAACCACTTCCTGGTGCACATTTTCGACGAAGTCGGGGATATCGAGTGGGTAAACGCTGCACGAGAAGATGAACTCCTGCCAGACCAGGATTCCATAGCGATCGCAGAGATCGTAAAAGCGCGCTTCCTCGTAGAAACCACCGCCCCAGACACGCAACATGTTTTGGTGCGTCTGAACGGCGGAGCGAATCAAACCCTCGAGATATTCATCCGAAATTCGAGTGGGGAAAGAATCGGCCGGGATCCAGTTGGCGCCTTTACTCAAAATGGGGATACCGTTGACGGCGAAGTAAAAAGAACGTCCCCACGGGTCTTCTGTTTGACGTAATTCAATCCTCCGCAGCCCAACCTGGAATTTACGCCGGTCGAGAATCTCTGCGCTTGAAGGCTCTGTATCTTTGAGAAGGACTTCGACTTGATAAAGCGGCTGGCCGCCATAACCATTTGGCCACCAGAGCTCGGGGTTGGGGATGGATACTTTCGCCGTCGCCTCATCCTGCCCGGTGATGACGGCTGATTTTTCTAGCGTCCTTCCATCCGGGGAAGTGATGATGATGTCAACCGAGAGAGGCGCCGCTCCCCAGCGTTGGATAGCAACCTGAGCCCCGACCGCTACCTGGTCGTTGGTGTGCTCCTGCCGTAGATGGACATCAGCAAAGCGCGCTTCGCTGTAACCCTCCAGGCGGATATCCTTCCAGACGCCGATTGGCGGGAGCTGCGGGCCCCAATCCCAACCAAATTGACAGGGCGCCTTGCGTAAATGTGGACCTCCTGGGATCGCCTGGGAGACGCCGGGTAGAGGCCGGAGAGATTGCTGATCCGCCGCAAATTTCACTGGCGATAAGAAGGTGATCGTAAGCACGTTCGAGCCCTGTGCATCTAAAAATGATTGGACCTCCCACTCGTAGCGGCGGAACATATTGTCTGTATGAGCGATCTCATGGCCGTTCAGAACCACTACGGCCAGCGTGTCCAGGCCATCGCATACCAGCAGTACCTTTTCCTGGTTCAGGATTTCCGCTGAACAGCGAAAATGGCGCCGGTAGACCCAGTCTGATTCGGCGACCCATTGAACGTGTTTCTCGTTATCGGCGACAAAAGGATCGGGGATGCGGCCCAGCGACAGTAAATCGGTATGCACGCCGCCAGGGACGCTGGCGGGCAGCCACTCTTCCGCGCCAGCCTGGTGAAATTCCCAGGCGCCTGCTAAAGATTGAATTTGCATGATGCGTTTTCCTTGTGAAACGATCTAATTTTTTTAGACGATCAATTGAATTCAAGCTCAGGAAGCATGGATTACACAGTTGAAAGATCCCATTCTTCATAGATCTTGGGCACATCATTGAGCAAGCGCTGGGTGTAAGGCGCCTTTGGACGCAAAATCACGTCGTCGGCGGATCCGCTTTCAACGAATTTCCCGTGCTCCATAATAAAGACGGTGTCAGAAACATAATACGCCAGGCCAATATCATGCGTAATGAAAATAACGGTCATCCCGATTTCGTTCCGCAAATCCATCAAATAATCCAGGATGGTGGCGCGCGAGCACGCATCGATCATCGAGGTGGGTTCATCCGCAAAAAGGATTTTTGGCTTCAGCAGGAAGATACGCGCAATCATTAAGCGCTGCATCTGCCCGCCGGAAAGCTCAAAAGGATACTTATTGGTTAGCTCGGCGAACTTCAAGTTGACAAAGCTGCACGCCTCTGTCATCAGCTCTACTTTTTTCTCATACGGCAGCTTTCCTCCACCACGCATGCGGATACAATCTAATAGTACCGCATCGATCTTATGAAAAATATTATAGGAAGAGAATGGATCCTGAAAGATCGCCTGGATATTTTTCCAATATTCTTGTTTCTTCCGATGCGAGCCGATATCACGCAATTTCCCCTGGAAGAA
>JAYRNN010000127.1:0-3617 GCA_041912175.1 Anaerolineales bacterium
GATGCCACCGAGCGGCAGGCAGCAGCCAGCACCGGATAGACCTGTTGAACGGACCCGGTCGCCATCACCCGGTTCATGTTAACCCCTGCGCCAATCGTCAGACCATTTTGCGGGTCGAACTGGATTTCATCGGTACTGTCTAATTTTTTAACATCAACCAGGTATTTATCGTGCCAGAAACCATCCCGCATGCGTACAAAAATATCGGTGCCGCCCAAGAGCGGGCGGGCTTCACCGGCGTGCTGTGCCAGAAATTGGCTGGCCTCCGCCAGGCTGGCCGGCCGAATGTAATCAAATTCAGGAAGTTCTGGGTGAGCGTCAATGCTCATAATCCACCTCAATGGGAGGTTGGAAAAATGGGGTGGTATGACCCACCCCATTTTTCCCAAAAAGCCTATAGGTTAATATTTTCGCGGTCTTGCACCCCAAATTTACTCGGCGGCAAGAACAGGAAGACCAGGTTCATCAGGATGCCCAGGATCGCCGAGAAGACGATCGCCGGGATACCATCCGGGAAGAGTACAGGAATTTTGAACGGATACAATCCATTCGCCAGGCCCAGGTTGCCGCCGATGCCGGTGATCAATATGATTGCGCCGACAGCTAACTGACGCGGTTCGAACAGGTTGACTTTCTCGGATTGGATCAGCGCGATACCTTGCATGCCAATCACGCCGAAGAGATAGATGGAGAGACCGCCGACAACGGCGACGGGCAGCGTATTGACCACCGCTGCCAGCTTGCCGATGAAGCCGAGCAGGATGGCGATCACCCCGGCTGCGAACAGGACCGGAACCGAATAGTTACGCGTGATGGCCATCAGGCTGTTGTTCTCGCCATAGTTCGTGCCGGCGCAGCCGCCCAGGAAACCCACCACAATATCATCCGATCCATCGGCGACCAGGTTCAGGCCGATGAGCTTCTTAATCTCGAGCGGAGCACGGCCTAGTTCTTTGGCAAGTTGGTCGATATACAGGCTCATCTGGTACAGGTGGGCAGTGCTTTCTGGAATTGTTGCGATTGCGATTAAGGCGATGCCGGTGACTGCTTTCCAGGCGTTCGGGTTGGTGAAGGCTGGAAGTGTGAAATGTGGGAATTGGAACCAATTGGCGGCGCCGATCGGCGCGTAGTTCATCATGCTTGGGAAGAAGATCGCCGCTACAATGTAGCCGAAGATCGCCCCGAATAAGATTGGCAGCATGCCGATCAGCCCTCTGCCTTGCAGGTAAACGGAGAAGGCGATCGTGACCACTAAGGTAACCAGTGCTACGGTCCAATTGGCGCCGGCCATTCCCAAGGCTGCTCCAGCGAGGGCGATACCGATCACAATCGCTACGCTGCCGGTGATGATTGGCGGCAGCACCTTATCCAGGGCTTCTTTGCCAACTGCCATGATCAACAGACCGACCAGGATTTCCAGCACACCGGTGGCCATGATGCCCACCTGGACGATGCGCACGCCTTCAGGGCAATAAACCGTATTTGGATCAGCGAAACAATCCTTGGCATATAGCCCCATGGTTGTCACAACCACAGTGATGTAGCTGAAGCTCGATCCGTAGTAGAGTGGAATCCGGCGGCCGGACACCAGCAAAGCAACGATCGTGCCGATGCCGCTGGCGGCTAGAGTCACGCCTACGTCAAACTTGGTCAGGATGGCTACCAGAACGGTCGCAGGGAACATTGTTAGCACCTGCTGGAAGCCCAGGCTGATCATTGCTCCCCAACCGGGTTGGTCTTGTGGCAGGTAGCCCGTTATCGTGGATTTTGTTGCAGTGCTCATAGCTGAATAATTCTCCTTTGTGATTCCAGATTGGATAAAAAACCATTCGATCAGGAATTTCTTAGGGCGATTAATTCATAGGCGCCTCCATCCAAATCGTGAGCCTGGCAACAATATATTTAAATTACTCCAAAATTCCAATTTATATATTATGATTATGTCGCAAATGTCGCACAAGTCAACAGGAAGAAGTCATATTTTGGATGTGATATTTGTCTGAGGGTCCATGAATCTTAATACCGGCCAGGCTGTGGTGATTGCAGCAGTGCTGATTTTTTATTTACGGCTGATCCTCTTGCAACGCCAACGGATAAAACAAATTCGCCAGGCAGAGGCGGCCAACCAGCCTAAGAAGAATAAACAAAAGCAGGCTATCGCGCCGCCCAGGTATTCGCTTCTCAGTCCGAATCGGCGCGATCGGGTCATTGGCGGTGTGGGCGTGGTTTTGATCATCCTGGGTGTGCTGTACTATGCCAAGGTTCTGCCGCCGGCCATCCTACAGACCTATTGGTGGTTGCCTCTCGCGCTGGGGATTGTCGCCTTTAGCTGGTTGTTCCGCCTCTAGACGATGACAAGCAAAGAAATCCAGTGCCCAGTATGCAATCAATCCGACCGGGTTGAGAAAGTCAGCACGATTTACCTGGTTGGAATCGGCCTAAAACGAGAGCCGGCTGACCCCGATTCAGCGGCGATACCATTCAAGCTGGCCGACCTGCCTGGCGCTCAACTTCGTAATCTGGCGCAGGCGCTAAAACCACCCTCCTCCACAAGGCGCATCCCAACCAGGCCGCTGCATCCAGACCTGGTGGTGATTACCTTTAGCTTGATGGTCCCGATATTTGTCTATGGAATTTTGGCTAGCCAACCGCCGCAAATACTTCCGGTCCTGGCTTTCCTGGCGGTGGTGTATGGGGTATATTTTTGGAAGCGCAAAGCTATCGTCAATCGTTTCGAAAGCCGCCAGTCCAGGCAGCGCGCCGCCGATGAACTCGCCCGCCGGGGTATCGAGCGTTGGATGAAGATGTATTTCTGTGCGCGCGACCAGGGGGTTTTTGAGCCCGGTCGTACAGAGCTCATCCCTGCTGAACAGGTTGCCAGCCTGTGGCAATCGCCAGAATAAGAGCGTACTTTGAAATCCTGTTTTGTACGTACGATTGGCAGCCAGGCTCAGCGCTTACTGGCTCGTCCTCAAACAGCTTCGCTATTAGGGACTACAAGCAAGGGTTTATTCCTGCGTCTTTCGGTGGAACAGGTCGTGTTTCTAACCACCGAAAGCTATCATGGCCCGTTGACTCTCAATCTTCCTGCGACGCCAGCTTTTGAACGACCGCCAGAGGCCGACGATCCGGTTCAGATCGCCGGTAACATCATCGAATTTCCGGCTAGCGGGTTGGTTATTCGCACCCAGGGCGCGGTGGTTTGGGAACCGCCTGACCGCCGTTCAGAAATTCTGGCTCATGCTCAACGAGAAGCTTTGCTTTCCAATCTGGTTGAGCGAGCGTTATCTCTTCGTCCTGGCGGCTCTCTATCCGGTTATCTACCTTTCTTACTCAATCTACATCGATCAGCCGGCGATGATCTTAATGACCTTCAAGCGCGTTTATTGGCGCTGCAGACCGCAATCCGCACTCGCAATTGGGTCGACCTGCAAGCCAACTTCGAAACCTGGCTCGGTTGGGGCAGCGGTTTAACGCCATCTGGCGACGATCTGATGATCGGCTTTTTCCTGGCGCTTAGCCGCTGGGGGGGCCAGCTCATTCCAAATTTTCCGCTGCAAGACCTGGCGCAAGCCATTGTCCCCGCAGCGTACGGGCTTTCACCGCTGCTCTCGGCC
>JAYRNN010000128.1:0-21232 GCA_041912175.1 Anaerolineales bacterium
GTCGCGCGGTGATGCAAAGTTCAGCCCGTCCGTGATGGCCAGCAGCCGGGCCCCGACGCAGGCCAACCGCCGCACGGCTTCGGCCAGCGCAGCCTGCGCCCCGATGTATGGGTCGGCTGCGCACAGGTCACCCCGTCCGGTCAGAGTCAGCGCAAATCCGCGTGTACTGTCCGGTAATCGCAGCACCGCAGCAGCGGCCATCCCTGGGCCGATCACCGTGCGATTGCCCACGGTCTGATCGAACTGCGAATGGATCGCGATGGGGTCCGGCATCCGCTGCAAAAGCGCGCACAGCGTATCGACGATCGGTTCGTGCTGCCCTTGGCCCGCGGCGGGAACGGGCGCGCCCTTGGGGCTTGCATCAGCGACGGAAAAACGGCTCTGCGGGGCCCCGCCTGCGACCAGCGCGGCAGGCAGGTCGACGTGCAGACAGCCTGCATGCAGCACGCGCACCCGGCCGCTGTCCGTCAGCGTGCCGATCGCCGCTGCGCCCACGCCGCGCTCGACAAAGTGCGCGATCGTTCGCGCCTGCGCATCCGGCGTGACCACGATCGCAAAGCGCTCTTGCGATTCGGATAGCAGAATCTCCAGGGCGGTCATCGGCGCCTCACGCAGCGGCACCGCATCCAGATCGACGTCGATGCCGACACCGCCCAGGCTGGCCATCTCAAACGCCGCGCAGGCGATGCCACAGGCCCCCAGATCTTGCACCGCAACCGGCGGTAAATCTTTCTCGGCCAGCTTTTTTTCCAGATCCGCCGATTTCTGCAGGCTGTCAGCCAGTTTAACCTTGGCGTCATTCAGACTCGTCTCTAATTCGCCGACCTTCTTACGTAGATTACGGATGGTCAATTTTGCCCGCGTCAGTGAAGGCAGCGAGAAGAGTACGCTGATCAGGACGCCCAGCAAAACTGAAAGCAGTAGCGAGAGGGCCAACGGCGCATGGTATTTCCAAAGTAGGAATTGCACCGGCACAGTGGCTGCGTTTTGCACCGCAAACATCACTGCGATCAAAGCAAATATCAATGAAACGATGAGCAGAATTTGCATGGCTAACCTCCTTGGGCGTGACCCATGGATAGATGGTTCATTCCTGTAATTTTACTTGAAGAAACCGGTTTCGACTTAATCATTAACCGAAATCCCAGGCCAAAAAAGTAAAAAAACCTCATCATAAGAGACAAGGAGCTTATGTTTATCGCTTTCTTATATACAGAATGTTTTACTCGTGGTATAAACAATGCGATAATTTAGATCAATATACTATTGATATGGAGATTTAGCATGACAAAATTTCTTTTACTTTACAGCGGTGGGAAAATGCCTGAGTCTGAAGCGGAATATACATCCGTCATTAAAGCCTGGACCGACTGGTATACGGGGCTAGGAAGCGCGGTCGTTGATCCCGGCGACCCATTTACCCCGATCGCCAAGACCATCGCAAATAATGGGATGGTCAATGAAGGCCCTGCAAAGGCCAGCGGTTATACGATCATTCAAGCAGACTCCTCGGACGAGGCCGTTAAAATGGCGAAGGGGTGCCCAGTTTTACAAGGCGGGGGAGATATTTCTGTCTTTGAAGCCTTCAAAATTATGTAAACCAACCTCAATACGGGTTCTACTTGTTGCCAAGCATTTGCAGTTTCGTTAACAAAGGACCGCTTGTCCGTATTCAAGCGGTTCTTTTGTATAATACAGGTTATTGAAACGCCGCCGAATCATTGCCATTATTGAAGCGACCCTGGCGGTCCTGGTCTGGGGAGCATCCTTCGTCGCCACTAAAGTTGCTCTGCAAGAAGTAACGCCGGCTGCAGTTGTCTGGTTGCGCTTTGGAATAGGTTTGACAATCTTAGGCGCGGCCGTTATTGTTCGCCGCCAGCTCGCCTGGCCCGCGCCTCGGGACCTTGGTTACCTGGCCCTGGTGGGCTTTATTGGCATCACCTTCCATCAATGGCTGCAGTCCACCGGCTTGGAAACCGCCCAAGCCACCACCACCGCCTGGATCGTCGCCACCACGCCGATCTTCATGGCTTTACTCGGCTGGCTGGCGCTTAAGGAGAGACTCACCGGCCGGCAAGTTTTTGGCATCGGGCTGGCCGCTTTTGGGGTTTTGCTCGTGGTCACACGCGGCAAGCTGGCCTCCATCGCGGATGGGAGGATCGGGACTAATGGAGATTTGCTCATACTGATCAGCGCTCCAAACTGGGCTCTTTTCTCGGCCCTTTCCCGGCGCGGTCTGATGACTTACAAATCCACCTTGATGCTCTTTTATGTGATGGGTTTTGGCTGGCTGTTTTGTTCGCTCTGGTTCTTCAGCGGTTCCGGCCTGGCGCAGCTTTCCCAACTCAGCCGCGCTGGCTGGTTGGCTATCGCCTTTCTGGGCGTTTTTTGTTCTGGTCTGGCTTATATCTTCTGGTACGATGCTTTACAGAATATGCCCGTTGCACAGGCGGGCGCTTTCGTGTATGTCGAACCATTTGTAACGGTGATTGTAGCTGCGATTATTTTAGGGGAACCTATGCTGTGGACCTCGCTCCTGGGCGGCAGTTTAATCCTGGTAGGGGTCATCCTGGTGCAATCGATCAAGAAATAGAAAAGCTTGTTGGGCGGGACTTTACGCATTTTCGGCCAATCGCGGCTTAGTTTTACGCAAGATTAATATCCCATGAGTTACTTTTAGATATAATTAAAGAGAGGGAACTGGCTAGATTGAATTTAATTGTAGATAACAAAATTTGGTATTGCTTGAGTAGATAACCGATTTCTAGTGACAGGTCTTTACCCCAGAGAGGAGTGTGAAAATCAACTTAAAAGGTAATGTGGTTTTGATATTGGCGCTGGGTGTATAAGAGAGACCGGCGTCTATATGGCGTTTCTATATAGCTCATTGTTCAATCTGCAAATCAGCTCACAATAAACTCTAAATTACAAAAGGTGATGACACAATGACTAGTAAAATCCGCAAGCTTATCTTTCTGATCATGGTTTTGGTGATCGCCATTCCTGCATCAGCCTTCGCCAGCCCTCAGGCTGCTCCACCCGCTCCGGTCAGCTTTACGATTCTACACACCAATGACTTCCATGGCCAATTGGAGGCCTCGGGCAGCAACCCTGGCATGGCACGCGTGGCGAATACCGTGAACAGTGTACGCTCCTCAGTCGGCGACGGTAACGTGCTCCTGGTGGACGCGGGCGATCAGATGCAGGGCAGCCTGCTTTCGAACCTATGGTTTGGCGTACCGGTCATCGATACGTTCAACACGATGGGTTATGTCGCTGCCACCCTCGGCAACCATGAGTTCGATTGGGGGCAGGATGTGCTCAGAGCCCGCACTGGTGAGGCGCAGTATCCGTACGTGGCCTCCAATCTGGTAGTCAACGATACCGGAGATTGCGCCACGGCTGGCTGGACCTCTCCCGACTTCGTCACTCCTTACACCATCCAAACCGTTGGCACGCCCAACGCGGTCAAAGTTGGTTTCATCGGCGTGACCAGCCAGGAGACGCCTACGATCACGATCGCCTCGGCCACTGCCGGGTTGTGCTTCAAAGACCCCGCCAACTCAATCCTCCACTATTATGACGAGCTAAAAGCCCAGGTGGATGTGATGGTGGTGCTGTCGCACATCGGCTTCAATGACGGCGGTTACGGCTATGGCCTCTCTGTTTACGGCGATAAAACCCTGGCCACCAAGTTAAATGCAGCCGGCAAACCGGTCAACCTGATCATCGGTGGGCATAGTCATACCAATATGACAGATGCCACAGTGGTCGGTACGACCACCATCGGCCAGGCTTATTACAACGGTCGCAAAGTTGGACGCGCGGATATCACGGTTAATACCGATGGATCGGTCGCTGTGGTATGGAATGACCTGGCGATCGGCACCAGCGACCCCCAGGATCCGGCTGTACAGGATCTGATCATGACCTATGTCAATGATCCAGATTATCAGGCGTTGATCAACCAGCCGATCGGCTACTCGCAAGTTGACCTGCTGCGCAACTACAACGGCGACGCCATGATGGGTAACTTCATCGATGATGCCATCTACAATCAGCTTAACGCTGATGCCGAGCCGTTGAACGACGTGGACATGTTCTTCAATAATGCCGGCGGTATTCGTATCGACTGGTGCGACAAGGAGGACCCGGCCAACCCCGGTACCTACATCTGGAGCAGCGCCGCCGCGGACTGCCAGGCAGAAGGTCTATGGACGCATGACCCGATGCTCTTGAATTACGGCCAGATGTTCCAGATCCTGCCGTTCGGCAATGCCACCATCGTTGGCGATATGACCGGCGCTCAGATCCTGGAGTTACTGCACCAGAGCGCTACTCTCTTCAAAGGCGCACTGCAGCCCTCCGGGATTCGCTACAATTTCTTCCGATATTCGGATACACTACCCGGCCCACAGCCGTATGCCTGGGGCGCATTTGATTACTGCGTCGTGAATAAGGGTACTGGCGTCTGTGAGCCGCTGGAGCTGACCAAGACCTATCGCGTCGGCACCAACGAATTCCTTGCTCCCGCCGGGCAAGATGGCTATGTTCCTTTCAAGTACATGACGAACATCAGCTACTGGGGCGATATGCTGAACTCGGTCAATGCCTGGGTAACTGCAAATTACACTCTTGCTAATCCCTACAGAGGACCCAATGGCGACGGTTTGCTGGATAAGCGGATTGTGCGCGATGGCGCCGATGCTGGAGGCAGCATCGTCCCCATCACCATCCTGCACCACAACGACTCACACGGCAACCTGGTCAAAGGCGCCTATGTAGGTTATACCCAGTTGGCCGCTAAGATCGCTCAAGAGCGCGCCCACAACCCGAACCGCACGCTGTTGCTCAATGCAGGCGACAGCTTCCAGGGCGATTCCATGATGTATTTCTTCAAGAGCGCTGCGCTTGGCTACACTGCCGATGGAACGCCGTTGGATGCCTCGCTCCAAATCAACCCACTTATGGCCGCCTTTAACTACATGAACTATGACGGCATGACCCTGGGTAACCATGAGTTCAATTTCGGCAAGGAGATTTTTACCAGTAACCTCTCGCAGGCCCAATTCCCGGTCATGCAAGCTAACCTGGAAGACGATGGGCAGTACGGGATCGACCAGGTTCCTGTTAAAGACTATGTTGAGGAGGTCGTCGGTCCAGAGGGCATCAAGCTCGCCCTTTTGGGTATCGGTAACCACCGTGTGCCCAACTACGAGCTGCCCAGCAACATCCCCGGCCTGACATTCACCAACCCGATTGATAAGGCACAGGAGCTCTCGACCCTGCTTGCTCCCAATAACGATGTGGTGGTGGCGCTGACGCATATCGGCTTCACCGAGAACCCGGGCAGTGTAGAAGTGGATCAGAACGTGGACACCTTTATGGCGGCCAACGTTACCGGCTTGGACGCCATTATTGGCGGCCACAGCCATACCGATCCAACCAAACAAACTGCCGCATCCGGCGCGTACAAGTACCTGCCGGCTATTGTCGGTGGGCCGAATAACACGCCGGTGGTCGTTAACCAGGCCTATCGCTATAATAATACACTGGGCGCGGTCATCCTTGGCGTGCGCTCAAATGGCGCTGGAGGCTGGGATGTGGTGAGCAATACCGGGCGTTACATCTCGATCGTCCTTGCCGATCCAGAAGACTCCTATCTGGTAAACATGGCCAAGCCGTATGTGGACTTGCTGAAAGTCTATAACGAAACTGTCATCGGCAAGACCACAGTGCCGATCGACGCGCTGCAAGCCTATACCCAGGAGACCAATGGCGCGAACCTGCAAGCCGACGCCTCGGTACATGAGCTGGAGAACAAGAACGGTATCCCGGTAGACTTTCACCTTTCTGGCGCAATGAGCAACCGCAAGGTCGCCGACGGCGCCACCGAGGCCAATCCGGTCACCCTTAAAGTCAGCGACATGTTCACCTTGATGCCTTACGAGAACTCGTTGGTGGTCATGAACATGAACGGGCCGCAGATTAAGGCAGTGCTGGAGCGTGGTTTCCGCAACTACTACTACTATAAGTATGTACCGGGTTACGGCGGCTACTCCTACTACACCACCTGTATGCTCGGCATCAACGCTGGCGGCCAGATCGTATACAATGATCTGTATCCGGAGGCTTACGATCCGGCGAAGAGCTACGTCGTCTCCTTGAAGTTTAACGGCCAAGAAGTTGATTTCACTGACGCAGACACCTACTATCGTGTTTCGACGGTCAACTACCTGGCTGCCGGTTCGTGCAACTTCAACGATGGCGGCGTCAGTTTGTGGCCGCTCAACCAGATCGCCAATGATACCCAATTCTACGTGCGCGATGCGGTGATCCACTACATCACGGATATGGGAACCGTCTCGCCGCAGATCGAAGGGCGGTTGCAGTTTATCCGCGACGTCACGGCGCCGACGATTACGATCAACTCGCCGACCGCCACTGATTACACCCACCCAGAGTTTCTGACGATCGATTTCACCGTCGAAGACCTGCTTGGCGACGGGGATACCGGTGTGGCTGGCGTAGACTCGGTTGCGGCTACCCTGGATGGCGTCCCGGTAGTAGACGGACAAGTAGTTGACCTCTACACCCTGGCGCTTGGCGAGCATACACTGACAGTGAATGCAGTGGACAAGGCCACCAACGCATCCAGCGCATCGGTAACCTTCAAGGTTATCGCTACCCTCGATAGCTTGAAGGCGGCCACCACGCGCTTTTTCAAGGAAGGGAAAATAGCCAATATCGTCCTCTATAACAACCTGATGGGCAGGCTGAATACGGCTCAAATGAACCTGGATAGAGGTGCGGTCTATGTAGCTTACCGAAATCTGGAGTCGTACATCTCCTTGGTGAGCCAGCAGAGTGGTAGAAACATCACTCCTGAGGCGGCAGCACTGCTAGTAATGGATGCCCAATACGTGATTGGTCACCTAGGCGGTGGTGGCGGCGCTGGGGCTGCAGGATTTGCTCCTGTCAATCAGATGTACTACTTGCCGAGTGTCAATCGCTAACATTGGCGCGCGAAGACCACAGGAACGGCTATCCGCCTTCCAGTAGTTGAATTTTGAACCAGTTGGGGCTGCCCCGGAAATTTCCCGGGGCAGCTCTGTCTCATTTTAGGGGTGCTGCCGATTGGTATAATGGGTGTGATCCTGCTAAATATAAGAAGGCGTACATTGCATACACTCTCCTCGAAAGTTAAAGATTCCTCCCGGCTCACCCAGGGATACTTGATTTGTATCGTGGGCACGTTCATCTGGTCATTCACCGCCATTTTCATTCGCTATCTGACTGAAAATTACGACATGCCGCCCCTGGTGTTGGCTTTTTGGCGGGACATTTTCGTGTTCCTGACGCTTGGTGCGGTGTTCTTGCTATTCTCGCGTAGCCGGCTGCGCGTTCCGCGGCGTCAGCTTGGTTTTTTGATTTTGTATGGCCTGCTGCTCTCGGTGTTTAATTCTTTGTGGACGTTCTCCGTGGACTTCAACGGCGCGGCGGTCTCCACAGTGCTGGCCTATAGCTCGGCGGCGTTTACAGCAGTGTTTGCCTGGCGGTTGTTCGGGGAACGCCTGGGCTTCGTCAAAATCTTGGCGGTTGGAATGAGCCTGGCGGGTTGTGTTTTTGTCTCGGGGGCCTACAGTCTGGAGGCCTGGCGCTTGAATACCCTGGGGATTATCACCGGCTTGCTATCTGGGATTGCCTTCGCCGGCTATAGCCTGATGGGTAAAGCATCCTCTGAACGCCAGATCTACCCTTGGACGGCCTTGTTCTACACCTTCGGTTTTGCGGCTGTGTTTCTATTTATTTATAACCTTGTATCCGGCGAACTGCTCAACGCTGCTGGGGGTTCAAACCTGTTTTGGTTGGGGAATGCCTGGGTCGGTTGGCTTGTCCTGGCGGCTTTGGCGTTTGGTCCAACGATTGGCGGTTATGGATTATATACAGTTAGCCTGACCTATCTGCCGGCAAGTGTAGCCAACCTGATCGCCACATTAGAGCCAGCTTTTACTGCCATCCTGGCTTACCTGCTTTTGGACGAACGCCTGAATACACCCCAAATCATTGGCAGTGCATTGATCATCGGCGGGGTTATCGTATTGCGCCTGAGCGAGGGTCGCGCTGACCCCCAAGAAACAATCCTTGCAGCGGGTTGAGATAGTATAATGAATTAAGCTTGCTAGCATTTGCTTGATAATGCCTGATCTATAAGATCGTAATTCTCCTCAGGAGCAACATTTATGTCCAGCATCGGAAAATCTATTAAACGAATAGACGCGGTTGGCAAAGTTACCGGCCAAACATGCTATCCTGGCGATATCAATCTGCCTGACCAGGCGTACATGAAGATATTATTTGCCAATAGACCGCACGCGCTTGTTAGGCGTATCGATGCCTCCAAGGCCGAGGCGCTGCCAGGCGTGATTGCGGTGTTCACGGCCAAAGATGTACCGGTGAATGAATACGGCCTGGGCGTTTATGATCAACCGGTATTGTGCGGGCCAGGCTCTGCCAAGCCATACACGGATCGGGTACGTTTTGTCGGGGACCAGGTAGCAATCGTGGTCGCGGAGGACGAGAAGATCGCCTCGGCGGGGCGAGACTTGATCGAGATTGAATATGAGGACCTACTGGTAGTTACTGATCCACTGGAAGCGATGAAGCCGGATGCTCTATTATTACACCCAGACCGTGATTCGAATGTAATGGTACATTATCGCATCAGAAAGGGCGATATGGAGCAGGCATTCGCCCAAGCCGACGTCATCATCGAAGGCGAGTACCGCACTCCTGTTCAGGAGCACGCTTACCTGCAGCCTGAAGCAGGGTTAGGCTATATCGACGAAGAAGGACGCGTGACCGTAATGGTTGCCGGGCAGTGGGCTCACAAAGACCAGGAACAGATCGCGCATGCCCTGAACCTGCCTCTTGAACAGGTGCGCGTGATTTATCCGGCGATTGGGGGGGCTTTTGGCGGGCGCGAAGATATGTCGGTGCAGATTGTTCTGGCGCTGGCGGCCTGGCGACTTAACCAGCGCGGTATCCAGCGACCGGTTAAGATTATTTGGAGCAGAGAAGAATCGATTATCGGTCACCATAAGAGGCACGCCTATGTGATTCGGCAGCGTTGGGGAGCCATGAAGGATGGCAAACTGGTCGCCGCAGATGTTGACGTCATCGCCGATGGGGGCGCGTATGTCTACACTTCGGGCAAAGTGCTCGGTAATGCCACGCTGATGTGCACAGGGCCGTACGAGATTCCTAATGTCCGAGTTGATTCATATGCTGTGTATACCAATAACATACCTGGCGGCGCGTTCAGAGGTTTCGGTGGACCGCAAGCTGCTTTCTCGGCCGAAACCCAGATCAACCGCCTGGCCGAGGCATTGGGGATGGACCCGGTGGAAATCCGCTTGAAGAATATCCTGCGCGAAGGCAGCTTACTCTCGGTGGGCACACCCTTGCCGAAAGGCGTCAGTTTACCGCAGGTGGTCGAAAAAGCCGCCGTTACTGCTGGATGGCAAACGACGCCGGACGGCGGTTGGTTTCGTCCCCCAGCTTTGCAACCGCCGGAGCAACATCTCCGGTATGGTTTGGGCATAGCCGCCTCTTTCAAGAATGTAGGTTTTTCCTTTGGAGCGCCTGAGCAATGCACTGCGACCGTCGCTCTGGAAGGCGACGCTGCGATCGAGAAAGCGGTCGTCTATCATGCGGGGGCGGATTGTGGCCAAGGGGCCCACACGGTATTTGCTCAGATGGCGGCGGATGCGCTGGCATTGCCGCTTGAGAAAGTCCAGGTGGTTGTTTCGGATACAGCCGTAACCAGCAATTCTGGCAGTACTTCTGCCTCACGCCTGACTTTTATGGCTGGCAACTCAATCAAAGGGGCGGCAGAGGCTGCGCTGGAGAAGTGGAAAGCTGAGGAGCGTCCGGCAGTGGCGACCTACCAATACCGTCCGCCACGCACCACTCCTTATGACCCGCAAACCGGTAAATCCGAACCAAACTTTGCTTATGGATATGTTGCGCAGGTCGCTTCGGTTGAGGTAGACACGGAGACCGGGCTGGTCCGCATCCTGGACATCATCTCTACCAACGATGTGGGTAATGCCCTGAATCCTCAGCAGGTCGAAGGCCAAATCGAAGGGGCGGTGGTGCAGGCGGCCGGATATGCTGTCTTGGAAAATTTCGTTCAAAAAGATGGTTATGTACAGACCCAGCATCTTTCTACCTATTTGATCCCGACTGTCCTGGATGTCCCTGATCATGTAGAGTCAGTCATTCTGGAATATCCTGACCCGGTTGGCCCATGGGGGGCGCGCGGCATGGCAGAAATGCCATTTTTGCCAGTCGCCCCGGCGGTTATCGCTGCAGTACATGATGCAACCGGGGTGTGGTTCCATGAATTTCCCCTCACCCCAGAACGAGTATTGCGCGGCCTGGGTAAAATCTAAAATATCCTAAAGGGATGGAACTTTCTAATACGATCCATTTCCTGGGCGAAATCCTTGGCCAGGTGATTGCTGAACAAGAATCCCAGGCGGCGTTTGCATTGGAAGAAAGCGTGCGTCTGCTGAGCAAAGCGCGCCGCCGCGGTGAGAGATCCAGTGGCCAGGAACTGACCGAACTGATCCGGGGTATGGATGTCGACCAGGCGCGCGTGATTGCAGCGTCTTTTAACCTTTACTTTGACCTGGTTAACCTGGCTGAAGAAAACCAGCGCGTGCAGGTCTTACGCCAACAGGAGCAGGAAAATTATCCTGCCCCGCGCCGCGAATCGATCTGGGAGGCCATCGCGATGCTCGCAGAGCAGGGAGTTGCCACCGACCAGATGCGTGATCTGCTTGAACGTCTGCACATCGAGTTGGTATTGACGGCGCACCCAACCGAGGCGAAGCGGCGTACGATACTTTCCAAGACGCAGCGAATTGCGGATATCCTCTACAACTTGAATCTCCGTGAATATTTGCCGCGCGAACTTGGAGTTTATCGCCATGAACTGCATGCTGAGATAACGGCTTTTTGGTTGACCGAGCGCGCCCGTACGGACCGCCCAACTGTCACCGATGAAGTCCGTACAGGCCTGTACTTCCTGGAGAGCGTCTTTTGGGGTATCCTGCCAAAAATCTATGCTGACCTGGATCAGGCCCTGGGAGCCTATTACCCTGGCCTGCAGGCACCTCCGGCCTGGCTGACTCTTGCCTCATGGATTGGCGGCGACCGGGACGGCAACCCGAATGTGATCACCGAAATTACGGCTGAAACGCTGCGTTTGCATCGCGGGCTGGCAGTCGAAAAACACCGCGCTTCTTTGCAAGACCTGGCGCGCTGGCTAAGCTTGAGTGAACTGCGCGTCCCGGAGCCGGCGGTGCTCAAGGAATGGTTCGATAACCGCCGCCCATTTCCATCCCACATACTGTATCTGGAAAAACGGTATAACCGTGAGCCATATCGGCTGGCGCTATCGCTTTTAGCTGAAGACCTGGCAGAAGCCTCACGCGACGATATGACCGCGCGTCTGCTTTCGAAAGCGCCGCACACAGCTCGGGCGCGCTTGCCGGACTTTACGTACCCACTGGAGGTTATTGCCCGGGCAGTACCGCCGCAAGCTGCACAAGGGCCCCTGAAAACAGTACAGAGGCAGTTTGAAATATTTGGGTTGCATGCCGCTGGTTTAGATATTCGCGAAGACTCTAGCCGACTGAATGATGCCCTGGAAGAAGTTCTAAGGGCTCTGGGTAAGGATGAAGGCGCCTGGGTAACAGACGCGGAAACGCATCGGCGAATAGGGTTGTTGGCGCGTTTGCTTGAACAGTCTGCGCCTCAATTGGCTGCTCAGCCGGGTGTAACCCGAGCCACCGCAGAAACTTGGGCGGTGTTCGAATTGATTGCCCGGGCGCGCCAGCTTTATGGTAAAGAACTGTTCGGACCTTTCATCATCTCTATGACTCGCGGCCCGGCGGATGTCCTCGGCGTGCTGTTAATGGCGCGCTGGACAGGTTGTGATGAGGGGTTACAAGTGACGCCGCTATTTGAGACGATTGCGGATTTGCAGGCTGCGCCTGATATCCTGGCGAATTTGTTCTCATTGCCAGAATACAAGGCCCACTTACAGACCTGCGACAACCAGCAGACCGTAATGATCGGGTATTCTGATAGTAATAAGGATGGCGGTTACCTGGCTGCGAACTGGGCGCTCTACCAGGCGCAGGAGGAAATCGCCCGGGTATGCCTCGCACACCAGGTCAAGCTTACTTTATTTCATGGTCGAGGTGGAACGGTGGCGCGCGGCGGTGGGCCGGCCAACCGGGCGATACGTGCGCAACCGCCTGGCACAATCAACGGGCGTTTTCGCCTCACAGAACAAGGCGAGGTGATTGCGGCGCGCTATTCTAATCCAATTATGGCTCACCGCCATTTAGAGCAAATCGCCAGCGCGGTGCTATTGGCTTCCTCTCCGGTGGATGAGGCTGATCCAGAAATACGCCCCGAGTGGCGCGCGGCGATGGCGGAGATGGCAGCGATTTCTCAAAAGGCTTACCGAAGGCTGGTGTTTGACACGCCTGGATTTATAAATTATTGGCGGACCGCTACACCTCTGGATGAGATTAAGCGCTTGCTGATTGGGTCGCGCCCAGCAGCCAGGCAAGCAGGCGCTGAATCGGTGGAGAAAATCCGGGCTATACCCTGGGTCTTCTCGTGGATGCAAAGCCGGTTCAATTTGCCGGGTTGGTTCGGACTTGGCAGTGGACTTCAGGCGCTTACCACGCAGCTTCCATTGTTGCAGGAAATGTATCAGGATTGGGCATTTTTCCAGGCTTTGCTGGATAATGCGGAGATGTCACTGCTTAAGGCGGATATGGAAATTGCCGCGCTGTACTCCTCCCTGGCGCCTGATCAGGTGCGCGCCAGGCGTATTTTCTCGATTTTGTTGGAGGAATACCGGCGGACGCGTTCGATGATTTTGTTGATCAGCGGACATCAGGAGTTGATGGAGAACGAGCCAATTATCCAGCGCTCGGTGCATCTCCGCAACCCGTATATTGACCCAATGAACTACATCCAGGTGGATATCTTGCGCCGCTTAAGAGCGCTGGACGACCCGGATGGCCCGCAGGCGCAGGCCTTGCGGGAAGTCATGGTTCTCACGATCAATGGCATCGCAGCCGGGCTGCGCAACACCGGATAACCGATCAACATGCCTGCGATCGTATTAATTCGAGGCGGCGGCGACTTGGCCAGTGGAGCGGCGCTGCGTCTACACCGGGCCGGCCTGCGGGTTGTCATCACAGAAATCGCGCAACCGCTGGTGGTGCGCCGGCGGGTGGCGTTTGCAGAAGCGATATACCAGGGCCATGCAACCGTAGAGGGGGTCATTGCACAGCGCGTTCGTAATCCCATTGACGTCTATGCAGTGTTGGCGGAGAAGCGCATCCCAGTTTTGGTCGATCCAAAGGCTGAAAGCCGCCATATTTTACAACCTGTGGTATTGGTAGATGGACGAATGACCAAACACCCCCCTGAGCTGGGATTAGGCGCAGCAGGCTTCGTCATCGGATTAGGCCCGGGCTTTATTGCGAACAAGAATTGCCATGCCGTCATCGAGACCCAACGCGGTCATAACCTGGGGCGGGTGATCTGGCAGGGCGCCGCGCAACCGGATTCGGGCATTCCAGAGAGTGTGGCAGACCGAAATACAGATCGTGTCTTACGGGCTCCATGTGACGGCCTGCTCCAGGCGCACGCGGAGATTGGAGACGTGCTGGAAGCCGGCCAAACGGTGGCTGACGTCTCCGGACAGGTTGTAGCGGCCTCATTCAAAGGTTTGTTGCGTGGTCTCATCCACCCCGGTGTGTGGGTTTGGCGCGGGCTTAAGATTGGCGATGTGGACCCGCGCCAGGATCCAACTTATGCGACCCTGGTATCTGATAAATCGATGGCGATCGCCGGAGGCGTAATGGAGGCCATCCTTGGTCGTCCCGCGCTGCGCCGGTTGCTGTGGGAGTGAGCGTGGACCTGCTGCGGTCATTGCGATGCGGAGAACATGCTCGAATAGCGTTGGTTGGCGCGGGCGGGAAAACCACAGCCATGTTTCAACTGGGGCGCCAATACCTGGCCAAAGGGGTTCCCAGGGTTTTCGTGACCACGACTACCCATCTGGCGGTTGAGCAGCTCGGCCTGGCTGATCAACTTTTTATTTCCACCCCTCCAGGAAAAATCCTCAAGATGTCCGGTAGCCTGCCTCTCGGGTTATTGCTCTTTACGGGGCCACGAGTGGAAGCGGAACGTGTCAGCGGGGTAGATGATGCCCAATTGGAGGCGATACGCCAGCTCGCGGACGACTGCCAGGTTCCTTTGTTGATTGAGGCAGATGGCTCACGACGGCGTCCTTTAAAAGCCCCCGCGCCGCATGAGCCGGTCGTTCCGATCTGGGTAGATACCGTCGTGGTCCTGGCAGGTCTATCCGGCCTGGGGAGAGCGCTCGACTCGGAATGGGTACACCGGCCCGTGATTTTTGGGGCGCTCTCGGGGTTGGAGCAGGGTGCGCCAATTACGCTGGAAGCCATGGCGCGCGTTCTGTCCGACCCGCAGGGTGGGTTGAAGGGCATCCAACCCCAGGCCCGGCGGATCGCGCTGCTCAACCAGGCAGACACTGCTGAATTGCAAGCGGCCGGTGGGCGTCTCGCAAGACAATTAGTAAACAACGCGTATGCATCTGCGTTGGTGGCCGCATTGGCGGGCAGCGCGCCAGGGGCCGGCGGGGTCTTTTATGCCTGCGAGCGTGTGGCTGGGATTGTCCTGGCAGCCGGAGGCTCCACGCGTCTCGGGCGACCCAAGCAGTTGTTGTACTGGCGCGGCGAGCCATTGGTACGGCGGGCGGCGCGCACGGCGTTAGAAGCTGGCCTGTCGCCGGTGGTGCTGGTCAGTGGGGCGTTTGCACAGCAGGTCGAGTCGGCGGTGGCCGATTTGCCGGTTAAACGAACATATAACCCGGACTGGGCTAACGGGCAAAGCACATCCTTAGCGGCAGGCCTGCGCAGCCTTCCACCGGATGTTGGGGCGGCGGTTTTCTTGCTCTCCGACCAGCCGCATGTATCGGCAATGCTACTGCATGGTCTGGCAGCATTGCACGCCGAGACACTCGGGATGATCGTGGCGCCGGTGGTGGACGGCCGGCGCGCGAACCCGGTATTGTTCGATCGCGATACTTTTTTAGAATTATTGACCTTGGAGGGTGATATCGGCGGACGGGCTTTGTTTGCCCGCTATCCGGTATCCTGGCTGCCATGGCAAGCGGATAATTTGCTCCTGGATATCGATCGGGTGGAAGATTATCAAAAGTTAAGCGAGGAATCATGAATCCTGAGATTGCTGCGGTGGTGCTGGCGGCCGGGTTGTCGAGGCGCATGGGACGCCCAAAGCTGACCCTCGCCTGGGGCGGCACGACGGTGATTGGGCATGTGGTGGATGTACTCTATGAGGCAGGAGTGAAGACCGTCATCATAGTCACCGGCGGCGCGCATGATTTGGTGTCAGAAGCACTGGGCGGAAAGCCGGTAGAAATTGTATTTAATCCACGCTTTGCTGAGGACCAGATGGCGTTATCTCTTCAGACCGGCCTGGCGGCTCTGCCAGAGAGCGCCGAGGCGGTGTTGGTTGTGCTTGGCGACCAGCCGCAAATCGAAACGGCGGTGGTTCGCGCGGTCATCGCTGAATACTGCTCCAGCAAGGCGGTTCTGGTCGCGCCCAGCTATCAAATGCATCGCGGCCATCCCTGGTTAATCGAGCGCTCCCTTTGGCCAGAGATCCTGGCAATCCGCCCTCCCACCACCTTACGGGATTTCCTGGCGGCGCATGCGGACCAGATGCTTTATTTATCATTGGATCACGCTTCGATCTTACAGGATCTCGACACGCCGGATGACTACGCCCGCCAGGCGCCCGAAACCCATTAAATCTCTATTTTCCCCTTGCATTCTAACCCGTCTTGTGCTATGTTCAAGGCGAATTAATCAGGATTTGGAGCGCACGAGATGGGCGTGATACGGTCTTTTATTGCGGTGGATCTTTCAAACGAGGTGTTAGGGCGGCTGGAGAGTGTATATCATCAGCTCAAACAGCGCCTGCCCGGCGCTCCCGTGCGTTGGACGCCGGTGATGAATATCCACCTGACTTTAAAATTTTTAGGGGATGTCTCGGAAGCAAACCTGAGAGTCCTCTATGAAATATTGAAAAGAGAATCTGCGAAACAAGCGCCTTTTGAAATCCGCGTGAGCGGTATTGGCGCGTTTCCATCGCTAAGTCGACCGCATGTCATCTGGGTCGGGGTGCAGGCTTCGCCAGACCTGGCATCTTTGCAACACGCGATCGATATAGAAACAGCTCGCCTGGGATATGCCAGCGATGAACGCAGTTTTTCACCCCACCTGACCCTGGGGCGGGTTGGGCGTTCCGCAACAGCCGAAGAAGCCAGCCAGATTGGCAAGTCGTTGAGCGCGATCCAGGTTCGCGATCTGGGAATCAGTCCTGTCCAGGCGGTGCATTTCTATCGGAGTGATTTAAACCCACAAGGCTCAGTGTATACAAGATTATATTCGGCGCCACTGTGTGGTTGAAAATGCTGCATTATAAAAAATATTCAGTTATGGGTTTGAAGAAGAGAGGTGAATCCTGGAAACCATTGAGATTGCACGCGACCTTGTAGATGTTTTGGAAGATAAAAAAGGTGAAAATATCGTCCTGATGGACATTCATGACCTCGCCGATTTTGCAGAGTATTTCGTTATTTGCTCGGGCACCAGCGATCGCATGCTGCAAGCCCTGGCGGATGCCGCTGCAGAGAGGATTAAGGAAAAGTTCGGCCAGCGTGGACGAATTGAGGGCCAACCTCAAGACGGATGGATGCTGATCGATTTTGGCGATGTCATCGTGCACCTGTTCTCCCCCGACCGGCGAAATTATTATCGCCTGGAGGAGCTATGGGGGCGCGGGAAAGTCATCCTGCGCGTTCAATAAAGAAAGATCGTATAAATCTGGATTTTTGAAGGGGGTAAGTGCGAAGATCACAGCGTGCTCATAAAGGCGCGTGCGGTCAATCACGTCGCCGGTCAAAATGCCGATCGCGCCATTGGCCTGTTTGGAATTTGATTTTTTGAAGAAAATATCATCCGCCTCGCCTAATTCTTTACCTTGCCGGATCATTCTGGCGATCGCCGGTGGTAAAAAGAAAGCGCCGGTCCGGCCTTTGCCGGTCAGGCGCGATGTGTAAACCACCACCCAGGCAAAAGCTGCCATACCCTCCTCGATATCCTCAACCCCACCTTCAACCCCGACCCAATAATCGGCCTGTGGAATAAGCCGGGAGGCGTCGCTGGCGCGGTTGAACGCCCCTTGTAGCGTTTCCTGGTCAGAAAGTGGTTGGCTGCTCACCCCCGAGGGGGTGGAGATGGACTCAAATCTAAAAACCTGGTCGGGGAACATCTTTGCAAACCCCAGGCGAACGGCTTCGATTTTGACCGGATTGGTCGAGGCGACAACGATGGTGGGCATACTCAAAGTGTCCCTTTATACATTCCTCCGTCCACGCTCAGCATTATACCCGTGATATAGGCGGCGGCGGGGGAGGAGAGGAAGACCGCCGCGTTGGCGAACTCTTCCGGCGTGCCCATGCGTCCAAAAACCGAGTCTTTCGACTGTATGCGAATTTCTTCTTCTACGGTTGTTCCATTTGATTTTGCCCGGAAGCCCATCAAATCATAGACACGTTCGGTTTCGGTCCAGGCCGGCAGAATTGAGTTGAAGCGGATGCCTTCATTTCCTAATTCCAGGGCCAGGGTTTTTGTCAATCCAACGGTGGCTGCGCGCACGCTATTAGAAAGCACCAGGTTGGGGATGGGTTGTTTGACAGAATACGAGGTGATTGTGAGCACGCTGGCAGCGCTGGATTGACGTAAATAAGGCAATGATGCACGAATCAAGCGTACATGGCACATTAAGCTCAGCTCGATGGCCTGCTGCCAGGCAGCGTCATCGAAGGCCTCGAATTTTCCCGAAGGTGGGCCGCCGGCGTTGGTCACAAGGATATCCAGACCGCCCAAGGTTTCTGCTGCTTGCGATACCAGGCGGGCGGGAAAGGCTGGATCGGAGATATCGCCAACGATTGGTACGACCTGGGTTTGGGTCTCTTCCACCAGGGATTGGGCAGCGGCGGTGATTTTTTCTTGGCTGCGGCTATTGATCGCCAGGCGGGCTCCTTCTTTAGCCAGCCCGCGAGCCGTGGCAAATCCAAGCCCGCGGCTGGCGCCGGTTACCAGGGCGCGTTTTCCTGCTAGTTTTAAATCCATTTGAAAAATCCTCCTCTTATTGTAAACAGGCTAAAGTATTTCGATCTGGTCATTCATTAAATCAACGTCTGGCCAGTTTTGTTCAATCCAGTGAACAATTGCTTGCAGCGAACGCTGGGTATGCCCGTTGTCATTGCTCACCAGGGCGCAAGCAATTACAGCTTCTTGCCAGGCGTCTTGCCGGTCGACCTCTGCGACAGAAATGTTGAACTCACGGTGCAAGCGGGCGAGCAACGGTTTTAAACGGCTGCGTTTCTCTTTTAGCGATGTACACGCCGGCAAGTGGATATCTAAGGTTAAGACGCCAATCGCCATAGGAGACCCTCAGGCGGGCTTTTCGTTCCAAGCCGGGTTGGCGTATTTTTCATGCATGAGCTGGCCGGCGCGTTCTAACTCATCCGGGGTGATCTCATCCGGCGCCAGCTCCAGGTTGAGCGCGGCCTGGAAAGCGGCGATAAAAGCCTGGGCGGCTTGCTCCCACGACAGACGAACGCCTAATACCTGCTCGACTGTCGTGGCGCGCTGCGACAGCCGGTCAGCCGCCAGCCGGCGCGCCTCGTCATTTGGGAAAGCCAGCGCTTGTGTGATACGCGTCAGATCGCCAAACAAGGGCAGCGAGCCATGTTGCAAGACGCCATCTTTGCGGCGCGCCTGCGCGCTGCCGATCAATTTTTTTCCATCGATCGTAATTTCGTAATTTGAAGGGACTTCAAAACAAACCGGGTTGGCTGGCGTAGCGCGATCTGCAGGCGCGGAGGGCATATTTTGGGGCAATGCTTTCGCCGCGATCCCCAGGCTCTGCAGGGCCATCAGGAGAGCTGAGGAAAGGGTATGATAGCTTTCTAAAATGCTGCCTGCCAGGCGTGGTTCGCTTTGCGGGCCGGTCACCGAATAGGTCAATTCATCCACGTGCAAGATAGCCCGTCCGCCGGTTGGGCGGCGGACCAATTCCCAGCCGCGCTCCACCAATACATTTTGGTCGACATCCGCCAAGGGTTGCCCGTACCCCAACGAGAGACAGGCCGGTTCCCAGGCATATAGGCGCAGAGTCGGGCTGGCCTGGCCGCGTGCGGCAGCCTCTAGAATTGCTTCATCGAGGGCCATGTTCCAGGCGCCGTGGGCGGGCGGGGTGCAGATCAATCTCCAGGTGGAAGCTGGAAAGCGCGAAGTGGGGATGTTCAAGGGTCTACGGGTATGGCGGGAATGTAGCGGTGGGCGGCGGGTAATAGCCCGGCTCGGTGGCTGTGGGGACCCCGGTGGAGACTACAGTTGGCGTCGCGGTAGGCGGCCTTGCAGTCGTTCCAGGAACGAGGGTAAAAGTCGGAGTCGGAGTGACCTGTGGGGTCAGGCTGGTAGGGGCGGGGGTTAGGGTGGAAGTTGGCGTCGGCGTGGCTGGCTCATTCGTCCTGGCCAGTTTCAAACGAGCCAGGGTGGTGAAAGGGCTGCGCGAATAGTCTCGCCACAGGGTCAGGTAGGCTTCTACAGCCGGCCGTTCGTTGCCGAGCAACTCGTTCGCCAGGCCGAGCAGATAATAATATTCATCGCAGGTAAAGGTAGGTTTGCATAACAGCCCAGGGTAGGACTGGATATCGGTCAACATTTTCAAGACTTTATTCGCGTCCTCTCCGTTTAGAAGAGCCCGCCTGGCCTGCTCGAGGGCTAATTTGAAGCGATTGGGATATTCCTGGGCGGGCGTGACGCGCCGTAAATAGGGCTGGCCAATATCGCTATCCCGACCGAAAACGGCAAAAATTCCCTCATCGATCCAAACGATGGGAGGTTTATCTTCAGTGTTGAGGAATTGCAGGTTGGGCTTATCGCCTTCCACCGGACCAACATGCAGCGCACGTTGGCCATTTTTTGTGGCGGCGACGAACCACAAATCGAGTTTTTCTAAAGGGCGGTGACGTGTGGTGAACCAGCGTTCTTTGATGTCGTCGCCATCAAAATCGAAGTAGCCGCTAGAACGCAAGGTCAGACCGTTAGCTTTCAGGAATTCCACCGGATCTTGCCCTTCTGGCACGCCCATGATGTTGATCAGAAAATCGATAGCGTTATTTGGATTGCAAGATTGAGATTGCACGCAGGCCTTATAAATATCTTGAGGGGCCTTATAGATCGCCAGGAATTGTTGGGCGGATTGTACCCAGGCGCCGTCCGATACAATTGGCGTTTGGACCAGCTCGTTAAGGTAAGCGTTCGCCTGGTCGAAATTTCCCACCAAGGCATGATAGATGCCCAGCCGGTAACGCCATTCATCCTTGGCGTCGGCCGGGAAAGGTTTGCCTTCTTCATTGACGGCCGGGGGCCAATCCGGAAGGAGCTGTTCCATGATCTGGATTGCAGCCTGTGGGCCCCACAGATTGGCAGCATGTTCGACGATATGTCGGCAGAGGCTTAAGGTGGATGCGGCTGGCTCGACTTCAAATTGGGCCGCGATGTGCTCGAGATAAGCGCCATTCCACTGGTAGGTTTGTTGAACCGTCGTCGGGCAAGCCGGGAATAGCTGCAGTTCTAGCTGCAGGTTACTGCTGCCTTTTTCGTTTTTAACCGGGCGCCAGTTATTGGTGTATTCCATGGATGGATCAAAGACTTCATCGCTCGGGCGGAAGAAAAGCTCGTTGGCTGGTACATTTGAAAGATCAAAGATGCGCGGCGCCTCCAGGGTGACGCCTGCAGGGGCGCTGTTGTAAATCGCTGCCTCTTCGATTCCATCGCCGGTCAGATCGCTCACGATCAGGCGCATTTCGGGAGCATTAACAAAGTCAAAATTGCTATCCAAGACGTGATATTGATAGCCGGAGGGCGTCTCCAAGAGCCAGATGAAAGCGCTGCCTGGGCCATGCACTTCCACGATATGGCTGGAGAGATAACCAGAGGGTGGA
>JAYRNN010000129.1:0-3290 GCA_041912175.1 Anaerolineales bacterium
AGTTGAAAGACGCTTTGCGCCAGGAATTGCGTTCTCTGCTGATTGATCCCCCCGCCTTCGATCTGCCTGAGAAGCCTACGATCATCTTGATTGTGGGTGTTAATGGCTCTGGAAAGACGACCAGCATTGCCAAACTCGGCCAACGCTATAAAAACGAAGGTTTGAAAGTTATTTTTGGCGCGGCTGATACTTTCCGCGCCGCAGCAGTCGACCAGCTCGAGATTTGGGCAAACCGGCTGGATCTCCCCATAATCTCTGGCCAAGCAGGCGGTGATGCCGCTGCGGTGGCTTATGACACAGTCAAAGCTGCGATCTCCAGGCAGGCGGATATCGCCCTGGTGGATACCGCCGGTCGCCTGCATACGCGCTTCAACCTGATGGAAGAGCTCAAGAAGGTGCATCGGGTGGTGGGCAAGGCGATGCCGGGCGCCCCGCACCTGGTCTGGTTGGTGATGGATGCCACGACCGGACAAAATGCTTTGCAGCAAGCCCGTTCATTTAAAGATGCGGTGAAGGTCAATGGGGTTATCCTGGCCAAGCTAGACTCTTCTGCGCGAGGCGGAATGGCCTTTGCCATCCAGAAAGAGCTTGGTCTGCCCATCTTGTTCGCTGGTTTGGGGGAAAAGCCAGATGATCTGCAGCCATTTGATCCGGACGCTTTCGTCGATGGAATCCTGGCTGAGTTTTAAATCTATAGGAGAACGCATGCAAGATATTGTAGATCGACTGCAAGTATGTGATGAAAAAATCCAGCACCTCCTGGTGCGTCTTTGACATCCCAACCAAGCAAACCGAATTCAAACAATTAGAAAAACAGGCCGAAGACCCAGGCCTTTGGAGCGACCCCGATCGCGCCCAGCGAATCATGAAAAAAATGTCTGGCCTGCGCGAGGAGATCCAAAAATGGCTCACCTTGCAGCAGCGTACCCAAGAAGCGATCGAACTAGCCCAGTTCGACGATGAAAGCTTGCGCGCTGAGCTAGAACAGGAAACCCAGTCAATCGAAAGTGAGGTCGGCCAACGCGAGTTTGACGCCATGCTATCAGGACCTTATGACCACGGCGACGCCTTATTGGCGATCCACGCCGGGGCAGGCGGGACCGACTCGCAGGACTGGGCGTCCATGCTGGAGCGCATGTATCTTCGCTGGGCGGAAAACCGCCGCTTCCAGGCCGAAATCTTAGATCTCACCGAAGGAGAAGAGGCAGGGATCAAAAGCGTGACCATCGCCATCAACGGTCCTTACGCTTTCGGCTACTTACGACCCGAAAAAGGGGTGCACCGCCTGGTGCGGCTGTCGCCCTTCGACGCCGCCCATCGCCGTCATACCTCATTTGCACTCGTCGAAGTCCTGCCGCAGGTCGAAGATGACACTGAAATTACCATCAACCCCGATGAGCTTCAGATTGATGTCTATCGCTCATCCAGCGCTGGCGGCCAGAACGTGCAGAAAAACGCCACTGCTATCCGCATCACCCACCTTCCCAGCGGCCTGGTCGTCACCTGCCAGAACGAACGATCTCAAACGCAGAACCGCGAAAATGCGATGCGCGTGCTGCGCGCCCGCCTGTTAGAATTGAAGCAGCAGGCGCAAGCGGAGACGATGGCTGAGCTGCGCGGCGAATATACCAAAGCAGAGTGGGGCAGCCAGATTCGCTCGTACGTCCTACATCCATACCAGATGGTTAAGGATCATCGCACAAACTATGAAATGGGCAACGCCCAGGCTGTACTGGATGGCGCGATTGACAATTTTATCGAAGCCTACCTTCGCTCAAATTTGGGTGAATAAACCCAAGGCAGGCTTAAATTTTCTAAGATTAGCCGGCTGCCTGGCGCTCCTGCTATTGCTCACCGCCTGTGCAGGCATGCAAGACCCCGAAAGTTCGCAGGATCATCGCGATGCCGTGATCGCGACGGTACAACCCGGCCAGGTATTCGAACAGACCTTCAATTTCCGGCGAGCCGATCTCCAAAATCTGCTCATTTGGCTGAAGGTAGACGCGAAATCACTGCCGGCTGAGGCGCGCTTATACGTCGATTTTTACCGCCAATCCAACAGTAGCACCCCCGAGGTAAGTTTTTCCTACGATCTTCAAAAACTAAACAACGACGGCGCATTGAATATTTCGCTGAAAAAGGCGGGTGAAATATTGCCGGCCGGAGGATACAGGCTGAAACTGCGTATGAATTCCGGCGCTGTTCAAGTGTTGGGCCGCGCCGAAGACGCCTATGCGCAAGGAACGTCGTATATAAACGACCTACCAATCGATGCGGATATCAGTTTTCGTCTGACCTACCGCTACAGCTTACCGGCGATCCTTGAAGATCTGAGCGCTTGGCTGTCTCAGCTATGGCTGGTTTTACCTTTATTGGTGATTTTATGGTTGCCAGGCAGATTGTTGCTGCGTTTAACGAATTGGGATCGCCGCCTGGATTGGGGCGAGCGCAGCGCAGCCTCGGTCGGGTTGAGCATCAGCCTCATCCCCTTGCTGATGCTCTGGACCAGCACACTTGGCCTGCACTGGTCGCGCGGCGCGGTAATCGTTGGAGCGTTGGTATTAGCCGCCAGTTATATTTATCTTTTGCACCCTCTCAATTGGCGGCCCGAAAAAATCAAAATTAATGGGTCTAGCCTGGCCCTGGCGACTGTCTTCCTGTTCTCTCTCGCTGTTCGACTGGCAATGGTGCGGGATCTGGCAGCGCCGGCCTGGGTGGATTCGGTTCATCACGCCCTGATTGCACGCCTGATCATGGAACAGGGTAGCCTGCCCCACACCTACGCGCCTTACCTGCAAATCACGACCACAAGTTATCATGCCGGTTACCACAGTGTGTTGGCGACATTTACCTGGCTGTCTAGCCTTGGCCTGGAGCAGGCGATGCTGCTCATTGGCCAGGTGTTGAACGCCCTAGCTGTCCTGGCTGTGTATCTTCTAACCACCACTTTCACCCAACGACGTTCAGCCGGTATTTTTGCTGCCCTGATCGCCGGGCTGGCCACGCCTATGCCAGCGTATTACACGAGCTGGGGCCGTTATACACAACTGACCGGTTTATTGATCTTACCGGTTGCATTTTTCTGGATCAAGGGCATCCTGGATGATTCCCTGCCGATCAGACTTAACCGAAATTTCATAAGGGCTAAAGGTTGGCCGGTTGCCCTGGCCTGCGCTTCGATCGCCGGTGTCCTCCTGGTACATTACCGGGTTTTAGCTTTCCTGGCCGCTTTAATCGCTGCCTATTGCTTAATCGCCTGGGTTCAAGAAGGACTGCGCCGGCGTGGCGTG
>JAYRNN010000130.1:0-19213 GCA_041912175.1 Anaerolineales bacterium
GGCGCTGGCCGGCCTGGGCGTTTCCGGCTTTTTTACCTACCGCTCGGCGCAGGCCAGTTGCCCGCGGGCGAATACGCGCGATCAACTGGCGTCCGTCTGCCAGGGGAAGGGCCTGTCGGAAAGCAACGCCGCCCGGGCAGGCACGCTCTTGGCGGCGGCGACCTTGCCGGCGGCGACGAGCCAGCCGCCGGACGCGAGCGCTTTGCGCCTGGTGGTGCTCGGCGAGGATGGGCAGGCCATCGATTGGACCGCCCAGGCGCGCAAGCAGTGGGCGCCAAAGGAATTGAGCGAAGTAGAGCTGGTGGTGTGCGCCGGCCCGATCCAGCGCAGCCTGATCGAGACCTGCCGGTATGGCGGGGGGATCAAGGTAAACCGTTACCTTGAAGAAGCGCCCGTGCGCCTGGTGGACGCGCAGGAGGGCCGCACCCTGGTAGCGGCGACCCTGACCGGCGTCCCGCCGCCTTGCCAGCCGATGGGCTTACAAAACTTGCTGCGCCTGCGCGGGCGAGTCGCCTATTCGGATGTGATCGATTGGGTGGCCAAGATTATGGCCGGCGAGCCGGCAGCCGGGGTAACCCCTACGCCGACCCCGATCCGGCCGACTACGACGCCCCGGCCGACCGCCACCTGGACGCCTGCGCCCACGGCTACGCCGCAGATGATCGGCAAGGTCGCCGCCGGGGCGCGCGTGCGCGCCGGGCCCAGCACTGAAGATAAAACCCTGGCCGGGGTGGTGCGCGGCGATAAAGTGGTCATCCTGGGCGCCAACCAGGACTGGTCCTGGCTGAAAGTCGAGACCCCGAACGGGGTTGTGGGTTGGATTTTTGCCACCCTGGTCCAGCCGCCCGTGCCGTATACCGATATCCCCCAGGTACCATGATGAATGAAGATTGGGTAATGATGTGCAACGAAGCCGCACATCATTACCCAATAATAGCCAAAATAACGGTAAAATAGACCGTTGATCCACTTCTTTTGAACCCTATCTCGTAACGAGGATGATTTATGAAGAAAATATTGCTGCTTGCTTTTGTTTTCCTTCTCGTGGCCGGCTTGAGCGCATGCGGTGGACAAAAGACGCCTCCGGCGCCCGCCCAACAAGACCTGGACGCCATGCAGCAAGCCCTGGCAGCCATGAACCCGGCCGACGCAGCCAGCGTGCTGCGGGCGCATTTTGCGGCGCGCAACGCCTTCGATACCGCCGCGGCGATGACCACGGTGGCCGATTCAGCGGTCTTCGTCTCTCAGAAGGATACCGCCACTGGGGCCCAGCAGGTGCAGGATTTCATCCAAAAGCGCGCCAACCAGGGCTTTCAATTTACGCTCTCCGATATCCAGGTGGATGGCGATCAGCTCACCTTTTCGGCTGTCGTCAGCGTAGCAGGGAAGGAAGCGGCGCAGTTGACCGGTAAAGCCAGCCTGGTGGATGGGAAAATAACCAACCTGGAAACAACAGAAAAATAAGCGCTTTCATCTGGTATAAGCGTTATATCGGGCGGCGAAGTCGCCCGATATAACGCTACATAACCTCATACTTCGCCTGAGTCGTCCGGCGGTTCCTGCGATTCCTGCGGCGTCTGCGATTTTAATTTTTCCTTGCGCGCTTTGCGGCGCTCCTCGATGCGCTGGTCGATGTGCAGCAGTTGCTCGGAAGCCAGCAGGAAGAGGCACAGCGCCGCCCCGACGATGGCGATCCCGTACGACCCGGCGCCGCAGGCCAGGCCGACCGCGCCAACGGTCCAGATGCCCGCTGCGGAAGTCAGCCCTTTCACTTCCATTTCCTGGCCTTTCAAGATCATGCCCGCGCCCAGGAAGCCCAGGCCGGTGACCACGCCCGCGGCGATGCGCGTATCTTCAACGGAAAAGGCGCGCATCGAGACCACCGTAAACAGGGCCGCGCCCAGCGAAGTCAAGGCAAAGGTGCGGTCGCCGGCGGCATGCCCGGACAGGCGGCGTTCGAAGCCGATGACATAGCCAAGGAAAGCCGCCATGACCAGGCGCAAGACCAATTCAAGCTCGAAGACGATATTCATCCCATGCACCTCTCTTGACTAGAACAAAGGTTCTAGTTATAATAGCTCCTGAAAATACCCAACATCTTTTCTTCAGGAAACCTGCCTAACGTGCCCCCACAAATGGGGCATGTTGCATTAAAGGAGGCCAAATGAACGGATTAACCCGCCGGGCTACTCCGGTTTTTAACCAGGTGATATTCGATTTTACCCTACCGGCGGCGGCTTTGGTCACCTATTTGCGCATCCTGGCCCTGGCCTGGCAAGCTGATTTCCGCCACACCCAGCCCTTGAACTTCGCCGGAGAGCTGCTGCCGCTGCTGGGGGTGCAGAAGACGCAAGCGCGCCAGCATCTGCGCCTGTTGCGCATGGCCAAGCTGCTGTACTGGAAGATCGACGCCGCGGGACGCTACACGATTTACTTCCTGGCGCTGGCCCCGCCCGAAACCGGAAACCCGGCGCCGGATGTTGCTGGTGTAGAATCCTCTCTAGTGGAAATAGATATCTCACAACAACCATCTACACAGGCCGAAAACCCGGAAAGCCGGGTCTCAGCGCTCCCGCGGCCGGGGGGCTTTCCGGGGGTGCAAGCCGCGCCGATGCCCGACCCGTGGGCGGATGAGCTGGCCGCCTTGTTAGGCGAGCCGATCTTCGCCGAGACGATGGGCTGGCTGGCGCACGTGGGGGTGTGGACCGATCACGCCATGCGCATCGCCCGCCAGATCCACAGCAACGAGCTGCGCGGGCAAAATTACCTGCCGACGCGCGCCGACGTGCTGGGCTGGATCGCCTTTTGTTTTGCTTTCCGGCGCGAGAATAAAGTCGAGAAACCGGTGCAGGTGGTCTCGATAAACCTGAGCAACAACCGGCGCTGTCCTGAGCATCTGCGCGCCCCGCGCATCTGTCGCAAGTGTGGCCTGGCGGAGGGCTGGTGCCAGTGCCACGACCAGCCGGAGTACTATTACCCGGCGTCTTTTATCGATTTCGCCCGCGAAGCGGAATACGATCCCAGCGTGCAGACCTTCTGGGGGGTCTGCCTGAGCTGCCACGCCGCCCGCTGCACGTGTGGGGCGTGCGCGGTGGATTAAGGAACTTTCCACGCCCACCGCCTGAAACTTTACCTGGGCGCTTACACCTGGCTGCTGAACGGCGCCGAGGCGATCTTGTTTACGGACGACATCGGGATCAAATCCTGGAAGCTGCGCCAGGCGGTTTGCAGCGGGGTGGAGGGTTTGGGGATCGTGCTGGACGTGGAGGCGAATATGAATGCGCCATCCGGCGCGGCGACGCGCATCAGCGCGCCTGGCTCTCGAACGCAAATCTGGGTTGCGCCGACGGATGAAGAATTGGTTATTCTGAAGGAGGTGCTCAACCAAGTTGATCGCGTTTAAAGTTTTTAGCTGAAATTAATGCCAAATTCTCCTCGGGTGGGGTTAAATTGATTAGGTTAATCGATACTTTGGCCAATTCGTTTGAATTAACGAGCATTTTTTCAGGATATATGCTGTCTAAAGCGGTGACTTTGCAAATAAGGCAGTTAAGCACGTTCGCTTCGGTTTTTTATGGTTTGAGTGTTGTTGTAAATAATGCTCTACCATAAAGGCCCTCTCAATTCAGCCACTTTTTGTAATGGCATTGTCATCTGGAGGGATATTTATGACTCAAATTTACGGGGAACCCGGGGAAGAACATGGCGATCGATTGGTATATGAAGCTTTAAAATACTTACCCAATGATTATCTCATCTACGCTCAAAAGAAATTGGTATATTGCAGAACGGAGCGTAATCCGGATTATCTGATCGTACACCGCGAGTTAGGGGTGATTGTCATCGAGGTTAAAGATTGGATCCAGGTAGAGAAGCGAGATGAAAAGTATGCCTGGGTTCAACGCCAGGCAAGCGGTAAAGTTGAACCTGAAACAAGTCCGGTAGAACAGGCGCGTAATGCCGCGCACATCCTCGCAAATAAGCTAAAGAGAAACTCAGATTTGTGCAATTATGCTGGAAAACTGAACTTTCCATATCGCTATGCCGGGGCGCTGCCACATCTGGCCAGAGCAACGATTATCTGGTTGGAGAAGGAATGGGGAGAAGGAACTCTACTCGGTCGGGATGATTTGACCGCAGATCGCATTCGAGAGAAAATACAAAATATTCCTGCACCTTTCTATGTGCCAATGACTGAAAGTCAATTTAATGCGGTGCGCGCGATCATTGATCCCATGAACTGCGCTAAGGAGCCAGTTACCGGCCGGTTTAAAGGGGTGTACAACGAGCAACAGGAAGCGATTGCTAAAGAGCCACTTAAAAGCGATGATCGCGAAAGCCAGGAAAAGGATAAAAAAGGAGACGAGGCCTCGTTATCATCACAAGAGGCATTTTTCTCCGAGATAACGCCCTCCCCCGATCACCGGCGCGAATTATTGAGTGAAACTGCGCCAACTGAAGTGACTCAATTGAAGGAGTCTTCCTTTGTCAGATTGGTGCGTGGTTATGCCGGAACGGGTAAGACAGATGTCATGATCCTGCGCGCCCATCATCTTCACAAGCAGTATCCACAAAAAGACATCCTGATGACCACTTTTAATCGCCCCTTGATGGAAGAGAGGCTAAAGCCGGCGGTCAAAGACGTTGCAGATGTATTTACTTTTGACCAACTTTGTAACCGGATATTCCAAAAGAAGCACGGTCAATCTTCGAATCCACAATCGACAGAAGGTATTCTAATGCATCTCGCGCCGGAAATTCCGCTGATTGAAAAATTCGGCTTGAATTTCTTAACGGATGAAATCGTCTGGATCAAAGAAAACCACCTGACTGAACGCCAGAAATACCTTGACACGCAGCGTGAGGGCAGAGCAGGGCTGAGCAGACCTTTAAACCGAAATCAAAAGGTGCAGATTTTTGATCTCTTTGAGCGTTATGAGGCTGATTTACATGATGTAGCGCCACACGATTGGCCTGACTTACATGAAAAGGTTTTGGGATATCTAAATAGTGGGATAAAACCGGATAAACTATACGATGTAATCCTGGTAGATGAGGCCCAACACTTTGCGCCATCCTGGATGCAAATCGTACGCTATTTTTTGAAACCAGAAGGCGAGTTTTTCTTATCGGATGACCCGTCGCAGAGCGTCTATCGGCTATATAGCTGGCGGCAGCGCGGTATCGAGGTAGTTGGTCGGACGCGTTGGCTGCGCATCCCTTACCGCAATACGCGGCAGATTTTTGAAGCAGCCTATACCCTGATCGCCTCCAACCCGGTGTCGCGCAAGATGCTTGAGGAAAGCGATGGCTTAACCCAACCCGACCTGGAAAACAATTTTCTACGCGAGGGCGAGCAACCCCAAGTCTATCATTTCGAGAATCAGACTAAGGAAATGGAATTTGTTAAAAACAAGATCGTCGGGCTTATTGGGAATGGCTTTTTACCTTCCGAGATCTGTTTGCTGCATACCAAAAAGTATGTAATTCAGAATTATCGTGACAGTCTGCCGAAGGGGGTAGAGGTGGACGATCTACGCCGGCGGACCGGCATGGAATATCCAACGGTGTTCATACCTAAAGTTCAGGACTTGTTTGATCGCGATAGCCAGGACAATTGGGATATAGATCTGGCAAAACAGCAATTGATGTTTTACATGGCAATGACGCGTGCCCGTGATCACCTTTATATGCTCTATGAGCAAAAGTGGCCGAAAGCCCTTGAACCAATCCAATCCAAAGTAATCTGGCATCTTTAACCGGACCAAGGGGACCAAAATCGATAATCCGCACCGGAATTCCCATACTCAAGGTTGAGATTAGCTGTACCGAACTGGCCTGGTATAACGAAGAAGGCAGCCTGGCTACGCTAAAACAACCGGAGCATGCAAGCCGAATTGAATAACAAAGACCTTAATTGTATTAATAAAATTAAGGAATATTTTCACAAAAAATACCCTGATTAACTCCTGTTAGAATTAAATCCAACTTGGGGTCATCGATCATCACGCTTCATCGCCGTTTCACCCCCATCCAGCTCTAAGGTCAGGGCGGCCTCCTCATCGTAGATGGTATCCTGGGCAGCGCGCGCCCTGATCGCCAGATTCGAAAGGAGTTTTAAATGGACGACAATGAACCGTCGAAGAGCGGCCGGGCGCGCAAAGCCAGGCCGATCCGCACCGTGGGCGACTTGCGTGAATTGCTGCGCAAAGAGCGGGCTTCATGGCAGGCCGCTTTTTACCTGAACGACGACGATCCGCTCCCCGTGTACGGCACGGGGGCCGACCCCGAAGGCTTGATCCGGGTGGGCAAGGGGGTGAAACGGATCGATTTCCCAAAAATTCTCAAGGAGCCGGTCAACAATCCCTTCCTGATGCAGCGCCGCCTGGAGCGGGGCTATATCAAGGAACTGGGCGAGTTTGCCGAGCTGCTCCAGGATCCTTCGATCGCAGCGCGTGAGTTTACCCAGGCGTTGGAGCTGGCGCCCCCGGCCGGCGGCGGCGCGCCCAGCGCGGTCGACTGGCGCAGCCGCTGGGGTTGGCCCTGGATCACCACCATCCGCAACCAAAACGGTTGTAATGCCTGCTGGGCTTTCGCCGGCACGGCGCTGATGGAGGCGATGACGCGCATCGAGCACGCGGTGTGGACCACGCGCTCGGAGGGCGACGTGCACAAAGGGGTGGGCAAAGTGTGCGCCAACCTGGGCAACCTGGGCGAGGTGTTCACCTTCATCGCCAATAACGGCCAGTGCGACCCGGAATGCTTCCCGTGGACGACGGCCGACATCCCTTATGCGCCCACCCCCGATCGCCCCGGGCGCACGGTAAAAATCGGCGCGACCACCTGGGTCGGCTCGATCGCCGACCAAAAAGCGTGGATCGATACGGTCGGCCCGCTGGCGACCTGGTTCATGGTGGCGAACGATTTCTTCGGGCACGGCTCGGGGGTCTATCATCGCCTCAGCAGCGCCAGCGACGCCGGCGGCCACTTCATGCTGGTGGTGGGCTACGATGACGGGCAGGGCTGTTGGATCGTCAAAAATTCATGGGGGACCGGCTGGGGGGAAAATGGCTTTGGGCGCATCGGCTACGGCGAAAGCCAGATCGATGCGTACGCCAAGCTGGGGCTGCAGGGCACGAACCCCGACCCGCTCACCAAGCGCCGGCTGCACAACGGCAATATGATCGAAAGCGGCAATGGGGCGCTGCACCGCAATTTCGAGATGCTGGCCACCAACGGCGGGACCGGGCTGCGGCACTGGTGGCGGGAAGGCGCGTGGCCCTTCCCGTGGAGCAGCGCCTCGACCTTCGCCAATGATGCGGCGGTATGTCCCACGCTGACCGCAACGACGTACAATCGCAACTTCGAGGCGGTCTACCTGACCACCTCGGGGCGCCTGCATCATTGGTGGTTCAGCCAATCCAGCCACACCTGGAACGATGGCGGCGTGTTCGGCCCCACGGATGCCTACGGCGTGCCCGGCTTCATCCAGGGCAACTACTGGGCGCCGGCGAATTTTGAGGTGGTGGTGCGCACGACGGACGGCCGGCTGAACCACTGGTGGCGCGAAAATGGGCCGCCCTGGCGCTGGCACGACGGCGGGCGCTTCGCCAGCAACATCCTGCTGAGCGGGGCGGCGCTGGTGCAGGGCCGCCAAGGCCCGCACGGCAGCCTGGAAGTCGTGGCCGTCGGCGCAGATGGCTGCATGCAGCACTGGCAGCGCGACGACGAGCACGGCTTTACCTGGCATTTAATCGGGACTTTTGGCAGCGGCATCGCCAGCCCAGCATGTATGATCGAAGGCCAATTCGGGGCCGCGAACGAGACCCAGATGGGCAACTACGAGCTGTGCGTGGCCTCCGGCGGGCGGGTGCAGCATTGGTGGCGTTATAATAACGGCGACCGCCAGTGGCGGCACAGCGCCACCTTCGGCCATGACGTGATGGCGGTGGCTGCGCTGTTGGAAGGCAGCTTTGGCTTCAACCTTGAAGTGATCGTGCTGCGTTGGGACCGCATGCTGCAGCATTATTGGCGCGACGGGGCCGGTTGGCACGAAGGCGTGGTTATCGGCCCGGCCTGAGGAGGCGGACCGGATGCTGCAGCATTATTGGCGCGACGGGGCCGGTTGGCACGAAGGCGTGGTCATCGGCCCGGCCTGAGGAGGCGGAAGTGGACTTGCCGGAAAAGATCAGCTTGTTGGTGGGGGAAGCCTGGTCGGCGCGCCTGCCGGGCCTGGGATCGGCCGGCTACCAGTGGGAGTGGGAGGCGCAAGGCAGCCTGGGGGCGGTTGATGTGTCGCTGACATTCCTGGCGGTCGAGTCGCCCGAAAGCGGCGGCTTGCCGCCAGACAATTCCAACGCTGAGCAGCAGATGCGGGTGCTGGCGGTGCAGCCGGGGGTGGTGCGCTTGCGCCTGGCGCAGCGCCGGGCGTGGGAGAACGACCAACCTGCCCTGCACGAGCATACGATCGAGATCGTGGTGGGGTAGAGGGATGATCGGGGGCTGTCCAATACGAGCGATTGGACAGCCCCTATCGATGGGGGGGCGATGAAGGGCGAACCTACTGTCCAAATCACCTCGCGCTGGGGGGCAAAGCCCCCCAGACCCCCCACAGAGTTTCAGAGCGCGCCAGAAGCCAGAAATCAGGAACCAGAATCCAGGAATATGCCAGGGGAAACGACCCGAAACCCCACATTAAAATCGAAGTCGGCGGGTACGAACCAGTTGCGGGACGCACAGCGGGCGTTCCTACGAAAGCTGAACCACGAACCGCCGCGCAGCACACGGTTGATCTGCTCCCGGTCGTACCAGGATGCCGTCCACTCCCAGACCTCCCCGCTCAGGTCGCAAACGCCTTCGGGGGTGCGACCCTGCGGAAATTGGCCTACCAGCGTGGTGGAGGCGGCCTGGTAGCTCGCGCTCTCCCCCCACTCGTACCATTTTTTATATTCGCTCAGATCTTCCTCTTCCGCCCAAAACTCAGCGCAGTTCAGGCAGCGGCGGTCTAAGTCGTCTCCCCAGGCGTATTCGCGCCCGTTCAGGCCGCGGGCGGCACGTTCCCATTCCATCTCGGTAGGCAGGCGCACCGGGCGCTTCAAATGCTGCGCCAGCCAGGCGCAGTAGGCTTCGGCCTCGAACCAGCTCACGCCCACCACCGGCGCCAGGGGATTGTTCCATTTAGAATCGTGACATAAGAAGGGCTCGCCGCGCTTTTCGGCCGGACGGCGCGCCAGCCTGTCTCGGAATTCTTTTGGCGCGCGACTGTCGTAACTTCCCAGCCGCCAGTCCCAACCATCGGCGCTCCACCAGGCGCGCTCAGAATAGCCGCCGGCCTGGATGAATTCCCGGTACTGGCGGTTGGTGACCGGGTAGATGGCGATGGAGAAAGGCTCGTCAATTGTGGCGCGGCTGTCCTGGTAGCGGAACGGCCCGGCCGGGATGTCAATGAAGCCGTCCAGGTCAGCAGGTTTCCAACCAATCCGGCCCAGGCTGAAGCCGGCGTCACGCTGGACGGCGGGCGGCAGACTGCGATTGAGTGCGGCGCGCCTGAGCGCTTCAATCACATGATTGGCTGCCACCCGTCCCAGGCCCAGCTCGCCCACGTCTTCCAGACAGGCGCCGGCCAGCAGAACATTCTGGCAGGCATCGCCATCCGCGCAGTCCATCGCCAGGATGGCGCGCACCAGCTCGCCCGCAGCCAGCGGCTGGCGCTGCAAGAGCCCCAGGACACCCACGCTGAGCAAGATCGTCTCGCGCCAGGCAGGGTCGGCCAGGTGGACATTGATGTAGCCCAGGCTGACCTGCCGATCGAGCTGCCCGGCGGCCACCAGGCCATAAGCGGCCAGGGCCTCCTCGAAAGTCAGGTGAATGAAGCCATACTGTCCTTCGCCGCGCTCCACCAGTAGGTTTGAATAGCGGCGCACGCTTTCCAGGAATTCACGCGCTTTTTCACGCGCAGGGCCAGGTTTCAGCCCCCACTGCTCGCCGGTGAAGTGCTCTGCCAGCCAATCCTGAAGCTGGCGAGCGCTGACCAGCCCTGCGGTGGGGTTATGCTCGCGGATGCGCAAAGCCAGCGGACCCAGAACCTCCAATGTCGCTTCATAATCCAGGGAAGCTCGCCCGGCGCTCTTGTCCAGGGCGCTGGCGCGGTTCCAGGCTTCAATCAGAGTTTCCAAATAGCGATCGTAGAGCTTGATGCGGCTCTTGGGCAGCTCAACCCCCTGACGCTTGATCAGGGCCAGGATTGTGAGCAGGAGCGGGTTGCTGGCCAGACGTCCCACCCCTGGGTTGAGGCGGATGGCATCCAATAAGCCCTGGCGTTCCTGTTCAGCGGCGGTAACGGCTTCGGGTATATCACCCAGGGTGCTTTTTTCAAATGCCAGGCACCATTTTTGAGCAAATGTTTCAATGGCTACAGGGTTGAAATCCAGCAAAGTGTACAGCGACCAATCTTTCGCCGCCAGAGTAGCATCACGGTAGCCCACAATCCGGCTGGCGACCAGGACACGATTGCCCTTCATGACTACCTCACCGGCGAATTCTTCCACCTTCTGAACCAGGGCAGCGCGCTCGCTTTGCACTTCGTCCAGACCATCCAGTAAGATGACGGCCTTGCCACTTGCCAGGGCTGCTTCGAACAGCGGCTCCAGGGCGGCTACGCCCTGGGCGCGACCTGCAAAATACTCAGCCAGGTAGGCATACAAGTTGACCTGTCGTTGGGCCAGGGCGCGTGCATAGGCATTCAACGGCAGCAGGACTGGCAGGGGCGCTTCGGGGTCTTTGGCCAGGCGCAGCGCCAGGTATTTAAGTAGCGTGCTCTTTCCCGAGCCGGGGTCGCCCAGCACCACGACCCGGCTTTTCTCGCGCAGGGCTTCCTCTATTTGGATCGGCGTCGAACCGCCCGGCCGCCCAAGCTCCTGCAAAGCTTCAACAGGTAAATTCTCTTGCGCAAAAGCCCGCCCGGCCAGCCGTCGCTCCCAGGTTTCCCCCTCCGGCAGCTCCGGGCGCGCCAGCAGCGGTACGTACACCTCTTCGAGCGTCAGCTCGTTGGACAAGCTGCAGAGCTGGGGGATGCCCTTGAAATCGATGGCGTGGTAGGTGCGCTGCAGGTAAGCGAGGTAATCGCGGCGCAGCCCGGCCAGGTTCGGCGGGGGCGTGAAAGCGCCAACCTGGAGGACAAACAGGTTGTACTGGTCGCCTAAAATGGCATCGCGGCTGGCATTAACACCATGGATGTTTTTGGAATCGGGCATCAGCGCCTCCCAAATATATCAAAATTTTAGCACGAAACCGCCTGGCCTGCGCCAACCTTCGCCCGGCTTTTCAGACGCAGGTTACCAGAGGGCGCAGGCCGGTTTGGGTATTTGGCTGGCCAAAACGGCTCAGCCAGGGACGGGCAGCGCTGGCTCAGATGGACTGCGCAAGCAGCCACCTCGGCGCCGTCTCGCCTCCGGCAGCCTGCGCTGCCAGAGGAACAAGATTTACCGGCCGGCCATCCGGGTCATGGGAAACGACCCGAAACCCCACATTATTATTGAAGTTGTCGGGTACGTTCCTGTTGCGGTACGCACAGCGGGCGTTCCTTCGATTGTTGTTCCACGAACCGCCGCGCACCAATCCGCCCGGCCCTACAACAGCGGCGCAACCGGTTCAGCCGGCCGGTCGCGGGTTGCCGTCATTCTAGACAAAGAGGCCTTCCAGCCCCCCAACAGTTTACCAACCTCAGTCGTCATACGGGCAGCGTGCTCGTACTGCCCAAGGGTAATCAGTTTCAAATCCAGGCTCATGCGCAGGTGGGTGCGCAGCTTGTCCAGCTCGGCATCTGCGGCAGCCAGGCTGGGGGCAGGCTGGGGCTGGTGGACGGCTTCGATGAGCAGCTCCTGGAAACGCAGCGCTTCGTGCTGCAAGGCGGCCGCCATCACAAAACGCTGCTGGCGCGGGAATTTTACCGTCATGGGGATCAACCAGGCCACCAGGTCGTAAGTCTTGCTGAAGATGGGGGATTGATTGCTCATAGGACCTCCGATGAAAGTAACGACCGGCGCAAGCCCCAGGTATCGCCGTGGGCAGCGTGGGCGATCCAGCTCTGGATGAAAGCTTGCATCTGGTCGAACGTAATTCTGCCAGCCGCGAATTCGCGGCGCAGTGCTGAAAAGCGCCTCTGAAAGGCCACTCCATTGCGCCTCCGCAGGCGGCGGTGGTCGGGATACACCCGCCAGCCCAGAAAAGGGATGCCGGCGTCGACTGGAAAGACGGCTGCCTGGTTCTCATGCAGCCGCAGGCGCAGCCCGGACATGTAGTGGATGATCTCAGCCCGCCAGGCATGCAGCTGCGGCTTGTGATCGGAAAACAGCAGCAGATCATCGACATAGCGAATATAGGCCGGGCATTTTAACTCACGCTTGATGAACTGGTCGAGCGGATTGAGGTAGACGTTGGCCCAAAACTGGCTGGTCAGGTTGCCAATCGGCAGTCCGGTCAGGCGCTGGCCGGCCCATAAATCGTCGCCCGGCTGGTAAATGGGGTCGAACTCCTGCCGGTGAATACCGGCGCCGCCGTCCAGAATCTTCCGGCACAGGCGCAGCGTGGCAGGGCAAGCGAGCAGGAGCGCCAACTGCCCATACAACAATTCCAGGTCTATCCGGGGAAAGAAATGCTCGATGTCGCATTTTAGCACGTACGGGTAGCGCCGTGAATATTCTGTGCAGCGGTTCAAAGCGGCGTGGGTGCCTTTGCCGACCCGGCAGGCATAGGTGTCGTAGATAAAGCGCCGCTCGAAGAGCGGCTCGATTACCTGGCACAAGGCATGGTGCAACACGCGGTCTCGGAAAGGCGCGGCCGAGATCAGGCGCGGCTTGGGGTCGAAGATGTGGAAGTTGTAGTAAGGGCCAGGGGTATAAGTTTCTGCCAGCAGATCGTCCTGTAGGGCCAGCAGGTTGGCTTCCAGGTCATATTCGAAGGCAGCCACGTCCGGGCATTTGCGTTTGCCGCGGGCGGCCTTTTTGAAAGACCGGTGCAGGTTTTCGAAATCGGTAATGAGCGGGAAGAGGTGTTTATAGGTTTTCATTTTTTAGAGGAGGCGTCCAAAAACGTCAAAAATCGGTTTAATGCCGGTAAAACGCCCAGCAGCCAGAAATCAGGAACCAGAATCCAGGAATATGCCAGGGGAAACGACCCGAAACCCCACATTATTAAGGAAGAAGAAGACGACGGGTACGAGCCTGTCGCGGAACGCACAGCGGGCGTTCCTCCGATTGATGCCCCACGAACCGCCGCGCACCACACGCTCTCCTTCTGCTTCGGGCTGCTCGCTGCGCATAGGATCGTAAGGATAGGGCAGGTACAGGCTGCTGCTCCACTCCCAAACGTTGCCGGCCTGCTCCTCGCCGCCAAACGGCCCCACTCCGCCGGCGGCAGCGTAGGCGCCAACCGGCGATGGCTTGAGCACCCGACCTTCAACGGTGTTCGCTTTGTTTAAATCCCAATCGCCTTCCCAGGGATAGATCCGCCCGTCCGGCCCGCGTGCCGCCGCTTCCCACTCAGCCTCGCTGGACAGACGGTACCCCCGCCCGCTGGCGATGGTGAGCCAGGCGCAGTACGCGCGCGCCTCGAACCAGGTGACGCCCACCACCGGTTGGGAGGGATTGTTGTACTTCGCATCATCCCAGTAAGCCGGCTGGCGGCGCGACTTTTTGGAAAGGTCGTTGGATAGCTGCTCCGTGAGCTGCTGCTCGCTCATGCCAGCAATCCTTTCGAGACCCTCGATTTGCTCAGGCGAATAAGTCCCGCTCTGCTCTAAGCGCTCCTTCCAGTCCGGATTAGCGTTAAGCCATTTCCAGATATCCAACCAGGTTTTGAACCTCCCGCTAGACACTTCCTCGCCGTCCAGCCAGCGCCGGGCCAGGCCTTCCGGCCAGCAACGCTCGTCCTGATAGCCGCCGGCAGCCATGAAGCAGGCGTATTCGGCGTTGGTGACCGGCCATTTGCCGATCGAAAAAGCGGGCAGCTCCACACGGATTAGCGGGCTTTCATCATCATAAGCTTGCGGGTCGTCCTTGTGCGAGCCCATCCAATAAGCTCCGCCGGGCACATTCACCATCTGCGGCAGGATCACATTGACACCATTAATCTCAGCGCGTGTAAAGCGTGGGTCGCTTAGCTTGCCCAAAACGAATCCGGCCTGCAGGCGGGCGCGCAGGTGCATTCTCGGGTCGTAAAGGTCTGCCAACAGGTCAGCCTGGACAGCCCGCCGCACCGCCACCGCCTCGGTCGCTTCTGGCGCGCATGTGTGACCGGACTCGGCCAGGCAGCGCCCCGCCAGAGCCGGGTTTACCCGGCGGATGGCCTCGACCAGTTTTTCGGGGGACGAGCTCAGCCCACAGGCCAGGATAGCCGTGACCTCCCAACCAGTGGCGGGCGGATCGGGCAGTGGATCCAATGGGCCGCTTTCGGCGGGCGGCATTTCGGCCGTCCGGCGTGGGGCCTGCCACTGCCGCTTGAGCTCCTCGCCGAGATTGAAGCGGCGCAGCAAGGCACGCGCCGCAAAATACTCCTGCAGCAGGTGGTGCTCGAAGCGCACGTCCGGCAGCGTGGCGGGGTCCAGGACTCCCGCGCCGCGCCCGAAGCGCAGCAGAGCAGACGCGTCCACTGGCAAGTCTTCGCCCGACACATCCATGAAAGCCGGCAAGGCCTTGCGGACGGCGGCCAGGCTGAAGGTCGTGCCGCTGCCCTGCTGCTGCATGGCATAGGCCAGGTCGGACAGCAGCTCCACCTTGGCATCCACACTCAAAGCGTCGGGATGCCAGAGCTGCTCATGGCTGATCAGATGGTGTGTGAAAGACTGGAACAGCCGGCCGCGATTGGACAGCAATTGCAGGTTTCTACCGCCTTGCAGGTAGACCATTACCAGCACGAACAGGTTGAGCGGGTTGCGGGCCAGCTCGCGCAGGCGACCGGCCGGGTCATCCAGCAGCCCTGCCAGATCCTCGGCCTGGTGGTTCTTGAGAAAGATAGCGATGCGCCCATCGTCCAGTTCGTCGACCAGGACACGCGGCAGGTTGAGCTGGTTCTCGTAATCCGTTTCACGTCCGCTGAAGATCAGTTGGTTGCCGCCGCGGTATTCTTGCTCGAACAATCGCCAGACATTCAGGCGCTCGTTGCGCTGCTGGCGCGGGATTTCGTTGATGCCGTCAGCCAGGAACAGAATCCGCCCGGCTGCAAGCTCATCGGCAAACGGCGTCCCGCAGCGGCGCTCCCACTCGACCTGCAGGAATTCGTAAGGGTCATGTGATCCCTGCTGGCTCAGGCGCACGAAGAGCGGCACGCGGCCTGGTTTTTCGTCGAGCAGCGCCAGGGCGGCATCGTAGGCGATCTTTTGTTGGGTGGTGGTTTTGCCGGCGCCGGGCTCACCCAGGATCACGAAGGCCGGGTGGGTGACCATGGCCTCGGCGATGCTGGGCAGCGGGCGCTGGGTGATCTGCCCCGCCATGCCAGGCTCGCCGTTCGGAATCACCAGCTCGGTGAACGAGATCGGCAGGCCTTCAATCACCTGGCGCAGGTCCATCTTTCCGGCCAACGGCACAAAGCGGGTCGCCCAGCGCTGATATTCCTTGTCTACCGCCAGCGAGAGCAAGTAGGCGCGCAAGCTGCGCTGTCCGGCGAGCCGGCGAGCCGCCCCGGCGGAAAAGACCAGCTTTTCATCCGGGAGTTCCAACTGCAGCGCTTCGGGCTGGCCCGGGACTGGCAGAAAAATCCCGCCCTGGCGGGTGAGGCGCAGGACAAACTCGATCAGGTGTTCGACGTCGACCGAGCCAAAGTCGAAAGTAATGTTCTGGTCACGCCCGATAAAGTTAGCGGCGTGCACACCGTCGTGGATGTTGTAGGTCTGTCCTGAATCACCCATAGGTCCTCCCCATGTAAATTGGACGAAGCGGTCTAACCGCCAAAAAGCTTCGCGACCAGCCCCGCCAGCGTGGCGATGCGGGCGCCCAGCACTACGGCTGCCTGTAGGCCGCCTCCCAGCAGATCCATAATCTCTTTTGCTTCTTCCAAAGCGCCCCGGATGCGCCATCCCGGTGCGCCGGGCTGCTGCGCCTGTCCGGCCGCCTCTACCACCTTTTCATGCGCCGCGTCCAGGTTGCTGCGCTGGGCTGTGTTCAGGTCTGCCTGTTGGCGCAGAACGGCTATTTCTGCTTTCAATGCTTGCAGAGCGGCAGTGAATTCAGCCTGGTTTTGCGGCTGAGCCTGATTTGTAATCACGTTAGACTGGTTGCCCATGACGACGTTCCGCCCGGCATGCACCCCGTCCCGGATATTATAAACCGGGCCGTCCACGTTGCCTCCAATGAACATTCCGTTTTGGCCTACCGCGATGGCCCCATTCCCGACCGACGCTGCGCCGCTACCAACCTCAATCACCTGCTTGAAAGACCGCTGCGCTTTTTCTGGCGTCACTGAGTGCACCGCCGGTGTTTTGACCTCCACCTGGCTCTCATCAAACTCACCCAGCGCGCTGGCGCCCTTGTACAGCGCCACGGCAAACGGCCCGTGGTTTTTAATCATCGTCAGCTCGGGCTCTTGCACCAGGTTTGTGGATAGCTCACCAACGCGCTCCGTTACCGTAAAGTAGATCTGCTCGTACAGGCTGTAGGCGCTGATATAGCCGCGATTGTTGCTGACTCCTTTGCCACGCAGCCCGTCCACCAGCGCCTGGGTGAAGATAGACAAAGATCCCTTGCCAATATACGATTTTTGATCCTCCCGGCAGGCAGTGATGATAATCCGCCCGCTGCCGGTGCCCAAGATGGCCGAGGTGGTATCGGTGGATAGGCTCTTGCTTTTGATCTTCTGCGCGCCTGCCTCCAGAGTCGGCGAAATGCTACCGGAGTGGCAGGTATTGAAAATCAGCAATGCCCTCTGCGCTTTGAGGTCGCGCAGCTTTTCTATCAACTCACCTTCGCTCACCCCGCTGCCCGCAACTACCCGGTCGCCTTCGATTTCAGCGTCCCGGCTGACCAGGTAGTAGTTGCCATCCGTCCCCAGCGCGCCGTGCCCGCAGTAAAACAGGAAAACCGTATCCTGCTCGCCAGTGCGTTGCCGCAGCCGCTCAAGGGCGGCGAGCGTCTCCTTGCGCGTCGCCTTGTCATTCGGGAGAACTTCAACCTGATTTTCAGGGTAGCCGCACAATTCTTCGTCCCGGATCACATTCGCCACTGCCCGGGCGTCTTCTACGACGATCGGCACATCGATGTGGGGCGCATTCTGGTAGCTGCCGACCCCAATGACTAGTGCGTGACCTTGTCTGAATAACATACGTTGCTCCTTCTTCCTCTGCTTACCTCGGGAAGTTGAGAGAAGATTATCACGATCACTTCGAGTTTCATTATGCCACCATTCGATTCGCTGGGGGCGCTGCAGCGCCCCCAGACCCCCACCCCAAAGAACAACGATTTAGAGCACCAGATCCCAGAGATTCAGAGTCCAGAGTCAAAGGGGGAGACCACTTGATAGCTTTGAGAGGTAGAGCAACTTCGATAAGTTTCTTTTTATAGGTCATGGTTTCTCCAGGCTGGGGGTTTGTGGAACGTCCCCGCTGTATCTTTCAATGCGGGCGGAAACTGGCTGACAGATAATACGCCCTTGCGGATCGGCTTGACGAAGTTGGCATATTTTCGGATTTCATAGCTGGGTGTGTGGATGAACGGATTTAGCACGCCAACGGGTAGGTTTAATTCGTTTCGAACGATCCGCACCGGTTCAACCAGGTCAGAATCATTGGAAACCAGGATGGCTACCTGGTAGCGGCGTTTATAGCCGTCGTTGATCATGTGGGCCGCGATGTTGACATCCGATCCTTTTTCTTCAGTTTTTAGGACACGGACATATTTCGGCGCGCCAGCAGCCGGGTGGGCGACCGGCATCATCACTTCGTGTTCCAAGAAATGTCCGTAAATGATTTCCAGCCCAGGTAAAGTCCTCAGGGCGCGCAAATACAATTGCTGGCGGTTCGGCTGATCAGGATCGCTGGGACGTGCTGTCACTGTAGCTGTAAAATATTTGATGCTGATAAACTGGTTTTTTGGAAGCAGTAGTTGGCACATCTGAAATAAGTTCAGCCACTTGTAAGGCGTGCCCTTGAGTGCGCCGTAGTATAAATTGAACCCGTCTACATAGACGATCGTTTTCATGACCTTTCCCCGCCATCACTTAAAAAAGCAGAGGCGGTCAAAGACCGCCTCGCACCCTGCGCCCGAGGGAACAGGGGGGATGTAACGTATTTATAGCACACACCATCTGTTTTGTCAAATCGCTCGGTTCGCATCAGCATCTGAAAATTGTACCCCTCACTTAAGCTGGCTCGCCAGCCCGCGCCAGCAGCTCAGCAAATGCATCATTGACGCTCGTCACGCCAAAATCCGGTTCCCGCCGGAACGGTCGGCGCAGGTAGCGAACGCGATGAGCGCCATCTTGCTTGAACTCGACGATGGCGAGAATATAATCATCGGGCTTGTTGAGCCGGGCCACACATTGGCGCAGTTCAACGCGTGGCGGCGCGGCACACGTTGGCGTCAGTGGCGTTGTTCTTCAGACACACGCTGACCTGGGAGGCCTTTTGGTATTTATCCGGCAGGGCAAAGCTGGCGTTGATGCTGCCGCCGGACTTGGTGTTGAGCTGGCCGATCTTGGTGTTGGCCGCCGAGCCACTCCCGCCGACTTTTATGTAATAGGCGCTGTTCTTGGGGAAGTTGGTGGTGTTAATGGTCAGGGTTTTATCGGAGAGGCGGGCTTTATAATCCGCGGCCAGGGAGTTGGCGTACTTGGGGACGCTGCCCAGCGGGTCGGCGTCGGCCGGGATGCACAGGCTCTGGCGCACGTAGATGGTGTAATACGGGTTGTAGAGCTTGTTGGCCTTGGTCAGGTCGGCGATGCTGGCGTTGTATTTTTGCCCCACCTTGAGCAGCGTATCGCCGGGAGCCACGGTATACATGGCCTTGCAATCGGCGGCCAGGGTGGTCTGGGCCGGCAGGAAGACTGCCGACATTGCCAGCAGGACGATGGCGAGCAGGAGGGCTGTGATAGCGGTTTTTTTTCTCATTTGGTTTCAATCTCCTTAAATATATTCTAAGCGTGTTGAAAAATCGGCGCAGCCCATTTTTCAAAACGCTATAGTTTTATTTCATACAAGCCCGCGGGGGTTGAAGAAAAACACCAGCAA
>JAYRNN010000131.1:0-6395 GCA_041912175.1 Anaerolineales bacterium
AAACCGGCTTTCTCGGCCAGGCTGATGAGATCGGGCTCGATCAGCGTGCTGCCATCCGGAAAAAACACCACCGGCAGCCGCTTCATCCCAGTCGCGCCGCCGGCCTCTCGGGCCAGGCTGGCCTCCACCAGAGCGCGCGCCTGGGCGTCCTGCTCGATATCCAGCCACAGGTAAGGGATACGGTTGAGCGCCAGGAAATCTTTGACTTCGTGGCTCTTGGGCGACCACAAAGTACCCGCCACCCGGATGCCGTCATAGGGCGGCGGCGCTTCTTGCCGCCAGGCGCTGATCAAGTCGTCCAAAACCGGATACAGGTTCTGCTCTGGGGGATCCCAGGGTTTCATCAAATAATAATCCAGCCCAATGCTGTTGATGCTGTCGATGGCCGCCTGGGTATCGGCGTAGGCGGTCAGCAATACCTTTCGTGCATCCGGGTAAAACTTCATCGCCTGCGCCAGGAATTCTGTCCCACTCAACCCAGGCATGCGCTGGTCGACCAAGAACAAGGCCAATGCATCCTCGCGCTGCTTGAGCTGCTGCACCACCTCGATGGCCTGATCCCCCGAGCTCGCCTTAATAATCCGGTATTCGTTGCTGTAATGCCGCCGCAGGTCACGCTCGATCGCCCCGAGCACCTGGGCGTCATCGTCGATGGTCATGATGACCGGTTTCGTCATAGATTTCCACCTTTCTCGCCTGATAAAGCCATGCTTTCGACCAACCCCTGGATCGCATATATTATAATATACCCTGTCTTATTTATCTTTATTGTGCATAAAAATATGATTAGGAATAAAGGCAGCCCGGCTGCTTTTATTCCTAATCATATTTAGACATCGCTTCAAGCGGTTATAATTACCCCAGGAGGCGAACCATGCAAATTACGCGCTGCGAAGTTACCCCCATGAAAATCAGCTTGCGCCAACCTGCTTGCATGACCGGCGCGCCGGAAATCGATCACATCCTCGCCCTTTTCGTGCGCCTGGAAACACGCGACCGGCGCAACGCGTGGGGCTGCTCCGTGGTCCAGCCTTCCTCGGCCGGCGAGCACGCCTCCCAGGCGCTCGAGGCGGCGCATCGGTGCGCCGATCTCGCTCCCGATTTGCACCCCACCAACCTGGAATACTCCCTGGCCGCCCTCGCCCCGCTTACCAGGCATACCCCATCTGTGATGTGCGCCTTCGACCTCGCCTTCCACGATCTTTTAGGGCTTTCAGCCGATATGCCGTTGCACCGCCTGCTAGGCGGCTATCGTCGCCGCATCCAAACCTCCATCACCGTGCCGCTCTCTTCCGTCCAGGATAGCGTGGAGAGCGCCAGGTGCTTCGCCAGGCAGGGTTTCCGCATGCTCAAGATCAAAGGCGGCCGGGATCCCCAGGAAGATGTGCAGCGCGTGCATGCCATCCATCGCCGCCTACCGGATCACGTCTTGCGCCTGGACGCTGACGGCGGCTATAGCGTGCGCGATGCGCTTGCCGTGGCCGAGGCGCTAAAGGGCGAGCTGGAGATGCTCGAACAACCCACCCCTGCCCACGACCTGGATAGCCTGCGCCAGGTCACTCGCCAAAGCTCGATCCCTATCCTGGCCGATCAAAGCGTAACCGGCCCCGCCTCGGCCCTGGAGCTGGCGGCCGGGCATCACGCCCACGGCTTGTGTATCAAAGTCGCCGCCTGCGGGGGTCTGCAATGCGCCCGCCAGGTCGATTCGATCGCCCGCGCCGCTCATCTTTCGACCATGGTGAGCTGCGTCTACGAGCCGGCCTTGCTGATTGCCGCCGGGCTCAGCTTGACCCTCGCCAGCCCAAATGTCATTTATGCCGATTTGGACGGGTCCTTTGACTTATTGGACGACCCAACCTTGCCCGGCTTCCGCGTGGAAGATGGCTGGTTGATCGCCAGTGATGTGCCGGGCCTTGGCAGCCCGGTGAAACTCTGATTATTGTTATGACTGAGAGGCTGTTTACTATGTCTGAGAAGAATTTACAGGAACTCAATTTTTCTAAATTACTGAAACCGAAATATCACCCCTCCCCGGCTGCCTGGGAGGATCAGGTTTTGTACTTCTTGATGTTAGACCGTTTCTCGAACGGCCAGGAACAGAATTTTCGTGATAACCAGGGTAAAACGATCAGCCTGGGGACGACCCCGCCTTTCCAGCCCTCTGACGAAGGCAACGCCATCCAAACCGAGGCCGACGCCGCTAACTGGCGCGAGGCCGGGGTGCATTGGGCCGGAGGCAATCTCAAAGGCTTATCCAGCAAGATCGGTTATCTGAAACGCCTGGGGGTGACCGCGCTGTGGGTCAGCCCGGTTTTTAAACAGGTCCCCTTTCAGGATACTTATCACGGCTATGGCATCCAGAATTATCTCGAGATCGATCCGCATTTTGGCTCACGCCAGGATTTGCGCGACATGGTGCGCACGGCTCACCAAAATGGCATTTATGTCATCCTGGATATCATCTTGAATCACTCCGGAAACGTATTTAGCTATAACCCGGACCGCTATTGGACTCAAGATCCCGGCAGCGGCGCCTGGTATATCGACCCGCGCTGGGATGGCGCATCCTATACGGTGCACGGCTTTCACGACGCGCACGGCCAGCCCGCCTTTCCATTTGAAAAGATCGACTTGAAGAAATATCCCCAGGCCTGGCCCGATGGCGCCATCTGGCCGGCCGAGTTCCAGGACGCCTCCCACTTCAGTCAACTGGGGCGCATCTATAATTGGGACCACGACCCGGAATTCCTGCAAGGCGACTTCTTTGATCTGAAAGATATCCGCCTGGGCAGCGGCCCGGTGGATGATTATGAGCCCTCCCCGGCGCTCCAGGCGTTATGCCAGGTGTATAAATTCTGGATTGCCTATGCCGATATCGACGGTTACCGCGTGGATACGGTTAAACACATGGACCCAGGCGCGGCGCGTTATTTCACTTCGGTGATCCATGAGTTCACCCAGCGCATTGGCAAAGAAAACTTCTATTTGATCGGCGAAATCACCGGTGGGCGGACGCGCGCCTTCACCACCCTGGAACAAACCGGCCTTGACGCCGCCCTGGGGATCGACGACATCCCCGACAAGCTGGAGTACATGGTCAAAGGCTATCGTAATCCGGGGCAATATTTTGAGTTATTCCGTAACTCGATGCTGGTCCAAAAAGAATCGCATGTCTGGTTCAGGAATAAGGTCGTCACGCTCTTCGACGATCACGATCAAGTGCGCAAAGGCAGCGCCAAGGCCCGCTTTTGCGCCGGTGATCCGCGCTGGAAAAAGCTGCTCTTACCGGTTTTAGCGCTCAACACGACCACCTTAGGCATCCCTTGTATCTACTATGGGACAGAGCAGGCCTTTGATGGCCAGGGCGACAGTGACCGCTACCTGCGAGAAAGCATGTTTGGCGGGAATTTTGGCGCTTTCCGCAGCCGCGGGCGGCATTTCTTCTCCGAAGACACCTTCCTCTTCCAGGAGTTCTCCAAAATACTCGCCATCCGCAAGAAAAGGATCGCCTTACGCCGCGGGCGGCAGTATTTGCGCGATATCTCCGGAGACGGCGTGCATTTCGGACCGCCCCAACTGATCGGGTCGGAGATGCGTTCGGTGGTCGCCTGGAGCCGCCTGTTCGATGACCTGGAAATGCTGCTGGCCATCAACACCGACCCAGACCAGCCGCGCTCCGCCTGGGTCCAGGTTGCCTCCGACCTACACCAGCCCGGCGATACCTTGACTTGCCTGTATTCCAGCGACCCGCAGCAGATCGGCCAGGCGCTGACGATCCAGCGCATCGACGAGAACAACGCCGTGCAGTTCAGCGTGCCCGCCGCGGGCTTCGTCATATTTGAATAATCGGTAAATGCTGCCGGTCTCGATCGCTCCGCTGCTCGGCCTGACGGCCTCCCTGGCCTGGGGCGCCTCCGATTTCTGTGGTGGGCTCTCCGCCAAACGGTCGAGCGTCTGGTGGGTGGTCTTAGGCTCCCAGGCGGTTGGCATCGTATTCTTAACCTTGCTGGCGCTGCTGTTTCGCGAGGCCCTGCCGGCCGGCCCGGTGCTATTATTAGGGGCCCTGGCCGGGTTGCTGGGCGAATTTGGCTTGATCATGCTCTACCAGGGCCTGGCGATCGGCCGCATGGGTGTGGTAGCCCCGCTCTCGGCTGTGTTTAGCGCCATCTTGCCGGCCCTGTTTGGCATGTTCCAGGAAGGGCTCCCCAGCGGCCTGCAGCTCGGCGGGATTGGCCTGGCCTTACCGGCCATCTGGCTGGTTTCGGCCTCCGGCCACAGCGGGCGGGCCAAAGCCAACGAGCTGTTCTTAGGGCTGGGCGCTGGCCTGGCCTTTGGGGTTTATTTCATCTTGATCGGGCAGGTCAGCAGCCATGCGGTATTTTGGCCGCTGGCCTCTGCCCGCCTGGCTTCATTAATCTTCCTCTCCGTCGTCGTCTGGTTCATAAAACCCGTGCCGTTGCCGACCCTCAAAGAATTGCCGTTGATCGCCGCCACCGGGGTGCTCGATTCCTCCGGAAACCTGTTTTTTGCCCTGGCGACGCGCTATGGCCGGTTGGACCTGGCTTCCGTCCTGGCATCGCTCTACCCGGCGGCGACCGTCATGTTGGCCTACTGGCTGTTGCACGAGCGCCTGGCGGGGTTGCAATGGCTGGGGGTTGCCCTGGCGCTCCTGGCAATCGTTTTTATCAGCATTTGAGCAAACCGGCTTACAAAAAACAACACCCATCACGATTGACGTATAATACTGCCATGTATAAAATCGGCATCTTCCTCGTGCTTGCGATTTTGCTGTCCGCCTGCGCCGTACAGTCGTCTCCGGCGCCCACGCAGCCGTACCCTGGGCCTCCTCCCCCAACTATCCCGGTCGCAGCCAGGACTGTCCCAACCACGCCTCCCCCCGCCGCCGCCTCGGTCCCGCCGGCCACAGCAACCCCCGCCTTCCCGACGAGTGTTCCGGGCGCCATCCAGCATCTTCAGCCTGGCGCGCTAACAAGCCTGGTCGATATCGCCATGCTGGACGCCTCCCAGGGTTGGGCGACCGCCTCCGACGATCTCAAGGATCAGCACATTTTGCGCACCCAGGACGGCGGCCGCTCCTGGCAGGATGTGACGCCGCCCGAGCCCGCCTCCGCCGCCCGCCAGGATGGCAAGCGCGTTGTGCCTGCTTTCCTAGATTCTCAGCATGCCTGGGCCGTCTATTGGACCAACGATCAAGACGCCGGCCCCGTCTTCTCCGGAGAAGTCTGGTGTTCGACCGATGGCGGGGCATCCTGGCAGCAGGCTGCTCCCTTGGATGACAGCGCATGGGCGGGCGGCTACGCCACGCCGATCAGCTTGCTTTTCACCAGCCCAGCGGACGGCAAATTAGCCCTGGCGCATGACCCCGGCGCCGGGCAGGCGCCTGTCTCCATTTTCAGCACATCGGATGGCGGCGCCAGTTGGCAAGCAATGCATACGCCCCTGGACGAAGATAACAGCTACCTGGATGCCTGCTGCCAGACCGGCCTGGCCTTCCTGGATGCTCGCACCGGCCTGGTCACAAAATCACCCGGTCCGCTAGGCAGGACTTACCTGAATTGGACTCACGACGGCGGGGCAACCTGGGAGTACCAGGAGCCGCCCGCCGCGGATGACCGCCTTTTCAACAGCGGCTTGTGTGGGACCGCCTCCCCGATCGCCATCCCGCCGGGCATCCTGCGCATGGTCGTGAGCTGCTTGCAAGATGCTCTTCCAAACACCGGGCCAGGCTCTTTTTTATACTCTACCTCGGATAAAGGCTCCACCTGGAATTACGCCGCCCTGCCTGCCCCTCCGTGGGACAGTACCGCCTGGCCATCCCTGCACCGCTCAGATGCGCTCGATTTTGTCGATCCGGTTGCCGGCTGGCTGGCCGCTACAGCCGATTACGAAAATCCGGCCGCAAACCAGGTTCAAACAAAAACCTACCTCTACCAGACCGGTGATGCAGGCGCGACCTGGGAAGATCGCGCCAGTTTTGATGGCGCCGCCCGTTTCGATTTTGTCGATGCGGCTCAGGGCTGGATGCTGCTGCCAGAGGATCAAAAGACAATTTTGCAGCGCACGACGGATGGCGGGACGGGCTGGGTAAAACTCAATCCGGTCATTCAGGGCGCTACAACCCAAAACCTCCCTTCTGGCAGCCAGCCTGGCGTATCGCTCGATTCCGTGCGCATGGTGGACGACAAACATGGCTGGGCGCTGGCGCATTCAGGGCAAAACCCAAACCTGATCCTGCACACAAGCGATGGCGGCTTGAGCTGGTCAGAGGTCACGCCGCTCGACGCGCTTGCCGCCAACCCAGGTACGCCTCTAACGGGTACTGCCCTCTTCCTGGATGCCTCCAATGCCTGGGTAACTTATGTACCGTCCGATCA
>JAYRNN010000132.1:0-4325 GCA_041912175.1 Anaerolineales bacterium
AAAATGTTATCCAATTGGAAAGTTAGCGAGGTGTCTATAAATCGTTTACCATGTCCTTTGGCAAGAAGCTTAGCACATCATCGCTGCGTTAATCGCCCGTGCCTTCCGTGAGCATTCCAGCCGCACCGGAAGATGCAGCCCAACGCAAGGCTTCTGGCCAGCTTTCTCCCAAACCTAACCGCCAAACCAACGCCGCCGACATGCAGTCGTCTGCGCCAGCCGGGTTAATGGTGGGTTGGACTGGATAAGTAACTACATAAGCCGAACCCTGAGTTGCTGCAAAGATGCCTAATTCCGCACGGCTGATCACCAAAGCTGACATCCCGGAAGTCTCTTGCACCCGACAAATGGATTTTATTAGACCAGCCTGGCTTTCAACCTCTTCTGGGTTGATCTTGAAGGTTGAACAGAACTGAGTAACATTCTGTTTGACGATATCTGGATGGGCAGCCAACGCCTCGAGCGCTGGTTCGCCCTCGCCATCCACCAGAGTCTGCGCTCCCGCTTGACGCGCAATCTCCACCACTTCAGCGTAGAAATTAGCCGGGATACCTTCTGCCAGGGAACCCGAAGCAACCACCCAGTCTGCTTCCCACACCCGGCTGCGGTAGCGGCTCAAGAAGACCTGCAAATCCTCCAGCGAGACAAAATAACTGGGGGTCATGATATAACTGTAGCGGTGGTAGGTTGTTTCAACGACCACGTGAGCAATGCGCGTCTCACCTTCAACCCAAGTCAGGTTGCATGGGATTCCGTATCCGCGCAGTAGAAACTCAATCCGACGACCATTTTCACCAGCCAAAATGCCCATGGCCAGGCTGGTAACGCCCAAACCAGCCAGCGCTACGGAAACGTTAAAACCTTTTCCACCCACATAATCCACACTTTGGGCTGCCTGCATCCGTGTGGTGGGATGGAATTCTGGAATGAAGATAACCCGATCGAGGGCTGCGTGGGCTGTGATCGTTAATATCATAGATGCAAGAATTATACATCTAATGAATTATCGCCAGATATACCGAACCGGTGGTATCGCTCACGTTCTCTGAACCGGGCTCTCCGGGCATTTTCCAACCACAAGTCTCGAGAATGATCTGCGGCTGTTCTGGATGGACGAGACTGCTCAAACCGGGGTCCAGGTCAGCAGCAAGTTCTAAAATCTCCGCAAGAGAAGCGCGAAAATAACGCGTTAAGGATCGCGGCGGGATTCGCGTCACAGCACTGAGCTGTAAATTTCCAATTTCCACATCGCCTTGTTGGATCACAATTTGTGCACCACTGAGCGCTTGCATATTGCTGCGTACTTTCTTCAGTGAATAACCCGCCCGGTTGATGCCGGTGCCTTCCAGCGCGCCGCGCAATCGCTGTCCTTCTCCACCTACCCCTGAATGAATGGTAATCACAATCACGTTGCCTGCATATGTGGGTTTATAAGCATACACACAGCCCTTTTTGTCGCCAAACTGGCAACGTTCTCCTGGGATAAAGGAGATTTTAATCGCCTTGCCGCGATTCACTTGTCCATTTGGGGGGATAATTTCAATATTAACGCGTTCGTGCCGATCGAAATTAATCCCGTAGAAGTTTAAAGTTGGCTCGTTGGCTGCGCTGTTCGATGGAGATGAATACAAGCTGCCTGTGTTGGAGAGCGAGCTACGCGGCGCAGGAATCAGGTTCCCAAGCGCGGATGGCCGGGTATCGGCGCCTGGTGCGCTCAAATCAAACGTCGGAGCCCGGCCGCCAGTGATTTGCGTTTGACCGTCAAGAATTGGGGTCACGATTTGCGTAGGTTCAAGCGGGCGAAAAGGAGTGGGTACGATCGTGGCTGGCCCGAGCGGCTGACCCTGAGAACCCTCAGCCCGTAGTTTAGGACCAGTTGCAGGCTGTGCGGCTGAGTAAACCATGGATTGGTCCACCCGTCCACAGGCGGCCAACAGGAGCATCAATCCAATGGCGATGGATGCCAGCCAGATCACAGCCGGAAGGGTGTGGGCGATATGCCGTCCACATCTTTCCGGCTTTACAGTAAAAAGCATCATTTTAGGAGCGTTTGTTCAGCAGGCTGCGACGGAAAAATGAGACCGCCACAGCTAGAATACTCAATCCAGCGATTCCACCAAACAGTATAAACCCCAAGTTTCCAGGTCCGCCTGGGTGTTGTCGTGGCGGGTGGGGTGGAGGGGTCGGCAATGGCGGATTAGTAGCCCTGGGTGTGACGGTAGCCTGGTTTCCTGGGTCCGTAGTCGCAGTCGCAGTCGCTTCTTCTTCAGGAACGTTCGTGGCGGTTGCCGTGGCGGTGGAAACGGCCGTCGCAGTGGCTGTAGCAGTTGGCTCGACTTGTAAGGGCGGACAGTAACCTGGCGGTGATACTTCCACCCAATTACGTGGTACTCCGGCAGATGGTAGCCACCGGCATTCACCAGTGATTTGGTGTTGGTACCATTTGCATAACCAATCCACCACGTGCTCGGTAGGACATAGGACAGGTGCTTGAGCTGATCCACTCTGCAAATTCAGGGCCAAAAACAATGCCACGAGCGTTAACGCGATGACGCCTAACATAATAATATATCGACCGTGCCTTTTCATCTTTTTCTCCCTTCAATATGACCTACCCATATAGGGCATCCTCTCATAAATTACTCCTTCAACAGGCTGCAATATCAGTGCCAGATTAAGGCAACCCCGCGAATTTATGGATAAGGTGAGGTGCTCGTAGATGTTGGGGTCGGTAAGGTCGATACAGGCGAATTTCGAACGGATGGCAGGAACCAGATTCCGTTCGCCATCGCAGCAGGACCAATGGTTGTCATGCGGAGCGAAAACCGCACGTTTTGACCCGCGTAGGGTGTCAAGTCAATGTCAATTACCCGAGTCTTACCATCATAGGTTTCGTTCCATTCACCCAAGTCAATCGAAGCGCTTTGTCCCAGCATCTGCACCTTGAAGTCGACATTACAGCCATTAGAACCCTGTGCACAGCCAATTTCGGTCACAAAATGGTCTCCAGGCTGGATCGTATAAGAAGGATACAAACCATAGATAAAGCCATTATTATTTTGATTAGGGCGTACCCATAACCCTGCTTCATTCTCCTGACCGCGCTCTAAAGGAGAATAAGCCAACGCCAGGCTAGAGCCGCGTTCATCGCTGCTTATATTATTACAACTGATCACACCCACCGCCGAGTTCCAATCGGCGCGGCATGCATTGGCCACAAAATCATACGAAAAGCGTGCATCGGGCAAGACCGGGGTAGTGACCAGAATACGTACGTATAAGGGATTATCTCCTGCGCCGCCTACCCCAAAGGTCGCATTATTCGGCGTACGCAGCAACCAGTTGCTTTGGATGGCGCCTGAAGTCGCCGGGGCTTGCATGTTGACAGCGAGATCGACGGTTTGGCCGGGCGGGACTTTGCCAGGGAAGGGAATGGTATTCTGGTTGGCCATCAAGGTGCCGCCTGCGAAAACCAGGGCATAATTAGAATCCCAGGTACATTGACTATCGTTGCGGACGCGCCAGATTTTGGTGAAAAGGGTCAGGGGGTTCATCACCGTGTTATCTGGCACACTCACATCCGAGACAAAAGAAGCTTTCTCACAAATTTGGGGCGTAGCGGCGGGAGTGTTCGTTATGGTAGGGGTCGATGGGCCGGTAGTAGCTTCTGGTGAAGGCGTTACCGTAACGGTTTGGGTGCCCAGCGCGATAGCAGTAAGCGCAGCATTCTGCGTAATGTGCGCTTCTAATGTCTGCGCAGCAACTGTACCCGCGAGTGTGGATTGGTCAGACCCGCCCCTACGATAATTAAGGAACCATAATCCAGCCAAGATGATACAAAAAACGACCAATGCCCCGATGGCAATCAGCAAAGTTTGATTCTTAATCCCCTTTGAGCCAAGGTTGGACTCCGCAGGGGCCGGCGGAGAAGCCGGAGGAGGACTACTCGCGCCTGAAGCGACATGGGTCGCGACGGTAGCAGCCGGCGAAATCAACCGTGTATACGCAGCAGTCAATCCCGTATTGAAAGCCCGCATATCCGGAAGGCGTGCATTCCGGTTGGGCTGCATTGACTGTTGGAGCAGGCGATCGAGCTCTGGGCTGATTTGTGGATTTAATTGACGGGCAGGCGTCAAACTGGCAGAACCAGTGATGATATCGATGCTGTCAGGAGGCGTCAGACCTGTAACCAAGGTGTATAACGTAGCGCCTAAAGCATATACGTCGCTGCGAACATCTAGCTGCGCCGCGCCATATTGTTCAGGTGCGGAAAAACCGGATGAAGGGGCTTTGCTGCCACTGACAGGTTGCGCTTGACGATCAGG
>JAYRNN010000133.1:0-4169 GCA_041912175.1 Anaerolineales bacterium
AAAACCGTCTCCCGTGATGCTGCGGCAAATAGGAAAAAGCTTTGCGATGAGTTGTTGCATCTCCTCACCGAGGAGAGACGGTTCAAACGTCTTTGAAGACAACATCATATTGTTCATCCAGTAGGAAACGGTAATTTTGAACGCATTGTTCTAGTTGAGCGGGAATCTGTTCCCTGTTCGCCCATAAAACCTGGAATCTCTCTTTGATTGTTTCTACAGAAAAGCGTTCGATTGGAAAACAAAACGCTTCTTGACCGGTTTCATTCATTAACACATCCACTTTTGAGTGATATGAAAGCGCCAGGATGGGTTTATTGACAAGTTGGGAGAGAAGCACCCCATGGAAGCGAGATGCGACGACGACATCCATACATGTGAGTTGGTCCATCAGGGCATCAACAGTATCAACGGGTTCATAAATTACTTGCCCTGGTTGGGCGACATACCCACTTTGCTCTAACAATCTGCAAAAATCCTGGATAACGGCGTGATCATGGACTGCCTCGCCTGGAAACAAGCGGATCGCAAAGTTTTGCTCAAGCAGCCATACGGTGAACTGGGCAAGCTTGCTCAGATACTCCTGGTACACGCAAATATCCTTTTTTGGCCATACCCTCGGGTCATAGTAAGCCATTGGGCCAATACCAACTACGCCATGGTACCCATTCTTGGCAACGTTCACATTCGAATTGACCATCAAACTATACGCAAGATCAGTAGAAACCGGATCATCGTTCGGAAAACCGATCTGCTTGACAAACTCCTTTGTTTCCATATCTCGATACGAACGATAGGAAGCGTTGCGCAGAGCCCGGCGCACGAACCACCGGCTCAGAGACGATTCCAAAGAGCCCTTACCCACACTGACAAACTTAAACTTCACCCCGCGCAGCCTGGCCAGAGTGGCCCACATAAATAGCGTGTACGGGTGGTGCCACGGGCCGCCCCAGTAATCGTCCAGTTGCCCTCCTCCCGAAACGATAAAGGCGTCCATCCCTTTCAACCAACGAGAACCCTCTACGATAGCAATCACCTCAACCGGGATACTTGCGAGTAATCGAAAGAACTTACGAAAATTCTTATTCGGCGAACTTTGTAATCGATTCACAAAAAGATTGAAACGCTCGAAGGCAGTTGTACCCGAACTTCTCCCGGCCCAGCCAAAGCTTGCAATCCTGCCAACCGGATAACTCTTGATGTTGTGCCTTGTCTCGGTATCTTCAGGATTGAGCGAAAACCCATAGATTTGGGCTTGCGGAATCCGATCGCATAAGTGTTGGATCATCGCCTGCTGGATGGCCGCGTCGCCAAGGTTGCCAAACCCGAACGGCCCCATGATCCCAATCACGGGGGCGGGCAGGGTACCGTCTTTTCTGGATCCCATTCGCTTTGCCATTGCTATTTCAGGGAGTGCGCCTGACCGCAGTGAAGCATCTTATGAACTCGCCTGCCTGCGTTTCATTTCGCCGGGCATCAAATAGATAAGCCAGAGCTTATGCATTGCCAGGAGAATATCTTTTCCCAATGAGCGCCAGCGGCTTGATTGGATCATCCATACAGTCAACATGTGTGCGTAACACTTAAACTTCTCGCCAAAGCTAACCGGCGCTCGCGAAATAATCGACATGAAATGAATGAATTGCATCCATTGGGGTAAGGTAATTTGTTGATCCGATACCTGACCAAACCAGGCCATTCGTTCTCGCCAATCTTTATAAACCTGGGTTGACATCTGCGGGTGTATCCGCTTGTAGAACAAAACTTCATCCACCAGGTAAAACTTTCCATATAAGCTTAACTGGCACAAAAAAGTCCGGTCAGAATCGGGATAATTTCGCTGTAGATCTGTCTGTCTCATAATATCGGAGCGAATTAACCCATAGGTCGCTTCGCAGTCGTGCACCCTGTTCGTCAACGAACAAAAGCGTTTCGATGGCGAACCCTGTGTGGCATTTTCCCGCTTCACCACTTCAATTTGCTCGCCATTTTCATTTATTCGCATAATGCTCGTTAAGGCCAGCACAACCTGCGGATTTTCATCGAGCGCCTGGACAAGGCGTTTGAGCAAATCCGGTCCGCAGACGTCATCATGGGCAGCCAGGCGAAAATATTGGCCCCTGGATAGTTTGAAGGTTAGGTTTTCGTTATTCGCCCCACCGATATTGGTTTCATTTCGATGGTAGCGTATCCGAGAATCTACGGCCAGATAGGATTTGCAAATTTCATCCGTTTTGTCCGTCGAAGCATTATCGGATATAACCAATTCGAAATCCTCGAATGTTTGGGATAATATCGATTGAATGGCTTCATCTAAGTATTTTTCCCCATTGTAAACGGCTAAACCAATGCTCACCTTCGGCTCATTATTCGCCATTGCTGGTATCCTTATCAAACCAATAAGCGGCGCACACCACAAAACATCCTTATCCAACCACTAAAATTGAAGGACCATATTCTGGTAAGATGGCGTCCTTCTCTGATATCACACTGATTGGAAGGTTCCAACTTATCCCAAAAGCCGGATCATTCCAGCGGAACCCGCGTGCCGCTTCAGGCGCATAAAATTCGGACATCTGGTAGAAAATTTCACTATCATCCGCTAAAGTCTGGAACCCATGGGCAAAGCCTTTCGGGATATACAAGGCGCTGCGGTTATCGGCGGTTAGTTCCACAGAAATCCATTCCAAATATGTGGGGGAGTCGCTGCGTAAGTCAACAATGACATCATCGATAGCACCCCGCGTACAGCGCACCAGCTTTGCTTCAGCAAAAGGGGGTACTTGGAAATGCATCCCGCGCAATGTCCCCTTGTGTTTATTGAATGAAATATTGCACTGTACGACGCACGGGTCCAGGCCGAGCTCGATAAACTCGCGCTGGCACCACGAGCGGGCGAAAAAACCGCGCTCATCTTCGAGTCGTTTAAGATCGACCCGATACGCGCCGCGCAAAGGGGTTTCTGTAAAGATCATTTACGCGTAAATCCTCGCTTCGGGAATGGGCACGATGAACTGCCCCCCCCATTCGCGTATGTACGCCATTTGGGCCATAATCTCATCTTTAAAATTCCATGGGAGGATAAAGACATAATCCGGCTTGGTCTCAGCGATTTTGTCCGGATGGAAGATTGGGATATGCGTTCCAGGCAAGAACTTGCCCTGCTTGTAAGGATTGCGATCTACTGTAAAGTCGAGAAAGTCCGTGCGAATGCCACAGTAGTTGAGCAAAGTATTCCCTTTACCTGGCGCCCCATAGCCAACAATGCTTTTCCCCTGCCGCCTGGCCGAAATCAAGAAATCCAATAATTTTCGCTTGGTTTCTTTGACTTGCTCAGCAAATGCTGTGTACGATTCAACCCGGCTGAACCCGGCTTCTTCTTCGCGAGCCCTCAATTCGGTCACGCGCTCGCCCACTGGTTTCGAGGCGTCATTCTGATGGCGGGCATAGATGCGTAGCGAACCGCCATGAGTAGGCAGCTCTTCAACATCAAACAAAGTCAACCCATGAGCAGCGAATATCTTCTCGGCTGTGATGAAGCTGAAGTATGAAAAATGCTCGTGATAGATGGTATCGAACTGGTTTTCACTCATCAAGCGCCACAGGTGTGGAAATTCAATCGTTATGACTCCCTGAGGTTTGAGCAATATTTTCAAGCCGGCAACGAAATCATTTAAATCCGGAACCTGCGCCAGGACATTATTTCCGGCGATCAAGTCCGCTTGCTTCCCCTCATTCGCCAGTTTGCGCGCCAACGCTTCTCCAAAAAATTCCACTAAGGTGGGGACCCCTTTCTCGATGGCGACTTGAGCCACATTCGCCGCGGGCTCAATTCCTAAGCAAGGTATATTTTTCTGAGCAAAATACTGCAACAGATAACCATCATTACTGGCGACCTCAACCACCATGCTGGAGGAGTCCAGGTGAAAGCGGTCGATCATTTGATCGGTATACTTCTGCATATGCTGGAGCCAGCTATCTGCATACGATGAAAAGTAAGCGTATTCCGTAAAGATATGCTCCGGACTAACATATTCTTCCAATTGCACCAGGAAACATTCCTGACAAACATACACATGCAATGGATAAAACGGTTCCATCTGGTTAAGCTGATCAGAGGATAAATAGCTTTCGCACAACGGCGACATTCCGAGATCAATAAAAGTATGCTC
>JAYRNN010000134.1:0-6180 GCA_041912175.1 Anaerolineales bacterium
CTTCCTGTTGTTTTTATTTTTGGGCCCGGTGGGGTCTTCCTTGACACGCAACCACCGCCGGGTGTGTTGACCGCCGGGCCCCGCCTATCTTCCAACACACTGCGGATTTTCAAGTCAGCTCATTGACACAACATGAAAAATGGGGGTTAGTTATCCGGGAAGCGGATCGGGTCGCCCTGGTGAGGAACGTTCCCAATCGGCAGCACGCTTTCTGGCCGCGCAGGCAGCGGGATGCCGAGCGTCTCGGCGGCTGTGACCATGTGTTCGTACGCCTTGAGGGCGTGCATGGCCGCCGGCAGGTAATCCCAGTTCTTGAAATGGTTCACGGCGGCCTTACCATTCTGTTTGGCCAGCCAGATTGTGTCGGCGACAGTATGCGCATCTGGATCGGCCAGGATCTGCACCAGGAGTTGATTGGCCCAGTTCAAGTAGCTGGCGGTCTCGAACCGGTACATGTTGTCCTGGTCGAACAGGCCAAAGCTGGTGCTCAGGTCCATGTAGTGCATGATGGTGTTGCTCTCGTCGCCAGACCAGGCGAAGAAGAACTCGTCTGCTGGGCCGTAGTCGACGCCGGTCGCCGAATCATATCCGTCATGCGGGTGCGACATGCCGATATGGTGGCCAAATTCGTGGACGGTGGTGGTGCTGAAGCCATAACCAATATCCCGGTAGTCGGCCGTATCGAACTCGAAAACGTAGCTCTGCGTGCCGTCCGCCCAGTTATCGTCTGCGTATCCCAACAGCCCATACATATCCCCCAGGTTGTCGGCCAGGGTGTTGAACGCAAATAGCTTGCCCACGTAATCATCCGGCGGATAAGCGGGGACATAGCTGGCCAGGTTTGTATCGTAGTAGCAGAATAGCTCCGCGAAGGTCGAGCCATACGCATTCCAGCAGTCATCCGCCTGTACCAGGCCGGACCAAATGCTGAAGGCTTGTTTAGAGCCGGCATCGATGGGCTGGTTATCCTCCAGGTTTACCTGCCAGTTGTAATAGGGCTCGAAGTCCTGGTACTGGGTCTTGACATAATTGAGATCGATCCAATCCAGCCCGTTGCTGGCCGGGTCGTCTTCGAACATCTCGATGTGCGCCACCTTGTCGCCGCCGACACTTGGCGCGGTTACCATCGGATCATACAGCGGAGAACTGGTGAAGAGCAGGTTAATCGCCACATAGCGGGTCACCAGGGCCAGGTCGTGGGTGAGCAGGCCCGGATCGCGATAACCCTGCGCGTCGTATTCCCAGATGGGCGGCATGCGATAATCTTCGACGCCATTGCCATCCAGGTCCGGATTATCCACGTCATAGTTATTGCTCCAGGCTTCCGGCCCGGCAGACAGGTCGTAGAACCACGCCCGGCTATGGCTGCCGCCCCAGGCGATCAGCTTGCGCGAGGCGCGTAGCTCGCCAAAATTATAGCCGGTGTCCGGATCGGCCTGGTCGGTCTTGGTGTAGACATGGAACTGGAAATCTGGGCGGGAAAACCAGTTGATGAAGTAGACGGTATAACCGCGCTCGGGGTTGAAACCTGCCGCGGGTCCGCCGTGATCGGCCAGCCACAATTCCACCGAAGGCGCATCGATGTACAACACCTGGTCGGAGACATCCAGGATGTTATTGGCGTTATCGTTGTAAGCTTGTTGATAAAGAGTCAGATCGCTGGTTTGCCCGATCCCCTGCAGATAGGCGAAGAACTCATCTTGGAAGTCCTGGGTGGGGTGCACCACGTTATACAGAAATTGGAAGTCCAACCCTAAATCTCTGGGCGTCAATCCATAGAAAAGCGGTGAACGTATGACGGGTTGGTAAGACTGGGGCAGCGCGCTGAGCAGCTCAAGCTGGTTGATTGGATTGGAATCGTAGCCGATGAAGACCAGGTTGATCGGCGTGACCTGCATCAAAGTAATCGGGTCGCCGGGTGGGAAATATGCGATGCCTACCTCCTGGCTGAGGGGTGAATCAGGGGCGAGGTTCCCCGAATTGTAAGCCACGAGGGGTAAATAGCTCTTTGGCCCGGGGCTGGGCGCGGCTTGCGTCAAGACCGGCGCCAATAGTAAAGACAAGATCATCATCGAGCTTAAGATGAATGTGGTTCGCTTTCGCATGGGTTGCCTCCTGTTCAAAAAGAATGGTTAAAAGGATATTAAATCTTTTATAGCAAATTCGATGGGAAATGTCAATCAAGATTAATTTTTGGCGGCTATGAGATCGCCTTCACTTATTTTGGGCCTGGGGAGCTCGGGAAGACCGGCCGAAGGGTGGTGAGATATAATGTGCTCATGCGATCTTTAGCCCGCCTCGTCCCGAGTATAAAACCACCAAGTGAGAAGAGACCATGATTATCGGTATGGATTTCGGCACCACCAACACCGGCGCGGCCTGGCTGGATGGGCAGCGCGTGCGCTTGCTGTCTTTGGATCCCGGCAGCGCCTCCCCAGAGGTCTGCCGCTCGGCGATCTATATGACCCGCACGGGCGATTATTACCTGGGCAGCGGGGCGATGGACGCCTATTTCGCCCAGAATATTGGGAGGCCAACCCGTTATCGCAAGGTGTGGATCGGCGAGATTATCCAGATCTTTGCCGAGTTGCCGGTCTTCTATCGCGATGTTTATGTCTACGAAGACGAGTTTTCTCCCGGACGCCTGTTTACTTCCATTAAAACGGCCTTACGCAGCCGGGATTATTTCGGCACAGCTTTCCGCGGCGCCTGGTTCAACGCCAGCGATCTGGTAGCGATCTTTCTGATGGGCATGAAGATGCACATGGAGCAGCAGCTTGGCGGGCCGGTGAAGGAGATCGTGTTAGGCAGGCCGGTGCACTTTTCGAGCGATCCTGCTGAAGATAAAGTCGCTCAGAGCCGTTTGTTGGATGCGGCCTTTAAAGCCGGTTTCGAGCGCGTCTTCCTGGAATACGAGCCGGTTGCGGCTGCCCTTGCCTACGAAAGAGAATTGAGCAGCCGTGAGGTAGTGTTGGTCTTTGATTTCGGCGGCGGGACGTTGGATTTCACGGTGATGGAAGTGGGCGGACGCCAGAGGCGCGGCGGCAGGCGTGTGTTGGCCACCGGCGGCGTGCCGATTGCCGGCGATGTATTCGACCAGCGCCTGTTCCGCTCCGCCATTCCGCGCCACCTGGGCGAAGGGCTGGAGTATCTGTCTGGCAACGTGCGCCGGCCAATACCAGCCCATATTTTCGATACCCTGGCCCAACCGCACGAAATCCTGTCTCTGAATACGCCTCAAAACCTGGAGATGCTGCAGAGCATCCATGCCGGTTCATTGGACCCCGAAAAGACGCACGCTTTGCTTAAGGTGGTCTCTGCTAACTATGCCTTGATGATGTTCGACCTGGTGGAACGCGCCAAACGCCAGCTTTCGGACGATTATACGGCGCGCCTGGTGGTGGAGACCCCAGATTTCTCGTTTCGTGAGCTGGTCACCCGGCCTACCTTCGAGCGCGCCATCGCCTTCGAGGCTGAAATGATCCAGGCCGAGCTGCTGGCCACCATGCAGCGCGCCGGCATAAAACCGGAAAAGATCGACCGGGTGATCCGCACCGGGGGCTCGTCACAAATCCCGCTGTTCGTGAACTTGCTGGGCGACCTGTTCGGCTATGAAAAGGTGCGCGCCATCGATACTTTCAGCAGCGTGACTTCCGGGTTAGCCATCCGCGGCCAGCAACTGGCCAAGGCCCAGGTGGACTTACCAGCCTACACACCTGCATCCGAGGGGCGCTCTTCAGAAACCGCGCGCCCGCTAGAACACCAGGCGGAGGATAGCCGTTCAGAAAGCCAGACCGAGCTGCGCGCCCGCCCGATTGAGCTGGATGCCGTCCTCAAGCGCCTGCAAGTACAACAGGAAGCCCGCCTCGAGCCAGAACACCTGCCGGAGAGGCTGATATTCGTCGTCAACCAGGCCGGTGTGTATGCCGCCAACTTCGATCTCGTCGATCGCCAGGCGCCAGTGCGGGGTCGAAAGGAGACGGAGTGGATCGACCTGGCCGAAATTTTCAATCCGCTGCCCACCTTGCAGCCAGGCGCCCAATGCACCGTCACCCGGCTCGAGGCGCAACTATTGCTGATCACCGACCAGTACAAGCTCATTTCTGCCCCGGCGCGCGAGCTGTACCTGGCGCAGCAGGCTGACCCGCAGGGCATCGCTCACTCGCTGCCTCTGGATGTCGACGAGCGCGTGGCAGCGTTGATGGTCTGGGAGCCGGATACCCTTCAATTGCCCCTGGTGTGTTTGCTCACCGCCGCCGGGCAAGGCCGCGCCTTCGATTCTGCCATGCTGGCCAATGCGATTGCCCGCCGGCCCTATTTCCAGCTCGAACGGCGCTACACCGGCAAGCCGGCGGCTTTGTTTCCTGCGCTGAGCGGAGCGACCCTTCTGATCGGGACCGATCTGGGGCGAGTCGCCCGCGCCGCCCTGGGTGAGCTGACCATACAGCCGGTGGATCTGTTACGCCTGCGCGCCGATGAGTGGTTGCGCGCCTGGCTGGCCGTCCTGGACACCGCGCCGGCGGCGGCTGTAAACTCGCACGGTGGGCTGCTGGTTTTCGACGCGGGGAATTTACCGCTTGGCAAGCCGCCCGCACAGCGCGCGCAGTACATCCGGCGCAACTTTCCGATCGTGGGCTTGTTTTCGCTGTCCGGGTTAGCGGAGCGACGAACCTATGCGCTATCCAACCTGGGGCGTTTGCACCGCCTCGACCTGCCTGCTGCCGAAACCAGCGCACCCGATGGCGCACGCCGGTTGGTCAAGCTGGCCGCCCATGAAACATTGCTGGCCTGCTGTCATCTATCAGAATAGATATGCTCCTTCTCGACGCGCCAGACGATCTCGGCGAAGCGCTCGATGAAATAGCGATCATGCACCACCGCCAGCACGGCGCCTTCAAAGGCAGATAGGGCTTGTTCGAACTGCGTGCGGCTGGGGATATCCAGGTGGTTCACCGGCTCGTCCAAGAGCAGGCAGTTGCAGCCTTGCGCCACGAGCCTGGCCAGCATCAGGCGGGCGCGCTGCCCATAACTGAGTAAGGCGTTCGCTTTGAGCGGCTCGTCCCCCGTGAAAAGATAATAGGCCAGGAAGGAGCGCGCCTGGGTCTCGGTAGCGAAATAGGGCGCCATGCTTTCCAGGGCGGTGAGTTGTGGTTCCAGGCTAGATTGGTCCTGGGTCATGAAACCCAGGCGGGTCCCCACGCCCAGGCGCACTTCACCCGCCAGCGGCGCCAGTTGCCCGGCGATGGTGCGCAGCAGCGTGGTCTTGCCGCTGCCGTTTGGCCCGCTGAGCGCGATGCGCTGGCCGGAGCGAACTTCCAGGTTAAGGTCTTGCAGCAAGGGGTTATCCGCAAGATAGCCCACATCGAGCCGCTCCAGCAGGATGGCCCGCCGTCCCAGGTGCGGCGTCTCGCCAAACTCGAGCTTCATGCGCCAGGCAGCCTGCGGTTTTTCGACGCGCTCATCCGATTCAAGATATCGCTCCAGCTTCTTTTCGCGGGCTTTAGCCTTCTTGGCGACTTTTTTAGCGATGCCCTGTTGGTAAGATTTATAGCCTTTGATCTTATAATCCGGGCCGCCGATGCGGATCGAGCTGGCCATGCGTTCGGTATGCTCGGCTTGCGCCCGCACGCGTGCAATATCGCGCTGCATCTGGCGAATTTCAAACTGCTGGTCTTTGTATTCCGACCATTGTTTCTGGATTTCGGCCTGGCGCTGCTCGAGGTAGGCTGAATAATTTCCGGGGTATTGGCGCAGGCTGTGTTTTTGGTTGTCCATGTCCAGGATGCCCGTCACGGTGTTATCCAGGAAGGCGCGGTCGTGCGAGACGATCAAGGCCGCACACGGGCAGGCAGCCAACCAATCTTCCAGCCATTCCAGCATGGCGATGTCCAGGTGATTGGTGGGTTCATCCAACAACAGGAGCTGGGGATCGCCCAAAATGACGCAGGCCAGGGAAAGGCGCGTTTTTTGCCCGCCGCTCAAGTGGCTGATGGGTGTGTCGAGGGGGAGCATGTCCAGGCCCAGAGCGGCCTGGACGCTGGCGGCGCGGCCTGTCTCAGCGGATTGGATGCGGCGCAGCAGATCATCATAGGCGCGCTGCAGGGTACGGTCAGCCTGGGACTGCGCCAGGGCGGCTGCGGCGATAGCCAGCGCTTCGTCGAGCGTTTCCCCGCCGCCGGC
>JAYRNN010000135.1:0-5177 GCA_041912175.1 Anaerolineales bacterium
AAGATGTTCTAAATAATGTCAAGAGGTTAGAACCTTAACAAACGAATAGGTAAAGCCGGAAACAAGCCGTAATGAACAAAGGGCGCCGAAAAATGAATTGACAACGCCTGAAAAAGATTGTAGACTCATCCTAGAAGCAAAGGATGGGTCCTACTGGTTATCAGCCGGGCCGTTCGAATTACCCCTTACTTCTTTGTGTCCGCTCAGTGCGCTGAGTGTGCTTCTCAACACGTTGCTCAGCGCGCTGGGTGCGGACACGGTGGTTGTTGTGGATACGCACTTCATCGGGGACAAAGTAGCGTTCTTTGCAGATAGCTCGAGCGCGCTGTTTGTTGAGTAAAGACCCATCCACGTCACGCAGTTCCAGTGGGCGGTCATCCCGCAAGACGACGAAGACCCTGGTGAGCAGGTGGGTGGCGCAGGCGCAGATCGCTTGCAGATAGTGTTTGCCTTTGTGCACCATCTGGTCAAAATACACAGCTGCGATCTGCGGGTCATACAGACGGGCGATGGTGGCATCCATGAAAGCGGTGCGTTTGACCAGGTCGGGGCCAGCCTGGGTGATGTGCAAGCCCTTGGCCTGTGCTTCACCGCTCTGGCTGCTGAAGGGGATCATGCCGCTCCAACCGAGGAAGTTGTTGATGGAAGGGAAGCGGTGGATATTGCCGATGAAGGCAAGATAGACAGCAGCGCTATCTTGACCGATCCCCGGGATACTCTCCAGGTAGCGTTGAGGATATACCTGGCGGTAAAGGCGACGGATGACTTTGGTCTGAAGAAAGCGTTTCTGGGCTTCCAGGCTTTCAAGGCGGTTTTGCTCGCGCACCAGAAAATCCTGCAGGTATGAGTAATCGATAGGGGCCGGATCGCCATAAAAATCCACCACCTGGCCAGCTTTTGCGATCAAATCGGGGATCCAGTCTGGATTTTCATCCGATTCCTGGTCAAAATCCTGCCAGGCCTGCATCAAACCAGTTTCTCCGGCCTGGAGAACCCGCCAGGGATCATACCAGTGACGGCGAAGCCAACGAGCTGGCGCTGCATACGGCTCGAGAGTGTCCTTAAGTCCTAACCAGGCAAAGGTGTCGGTGGCCAGCAGGCGGTTCTTGCCGGCGCTGATCAAGCAATTGAGACGATCAAACTCCCGGCAAGATCGCTGGAGCTCCATCAAGGGCGGTTCAGGTAAGTACAACGGGCAGATGCGCTCAGGAGCATTGGTGTACAAGCGCGGCAACACGCGGGCATCGATCCGGTCGCTCTTGGCATGCCGATTGTACACCCGGCGCTGGTCGGCAGTCTGCCGCCCATTCACCCGATATACCTCCACCCCGTGACGTTGGAGATAGGTTCCAACGGTGAACCAGGCCATGGCGGTTGCTTCCAGCACCGCAATCACCTTGGTATCTGCTGGCGCCCCATGGTACGCTGCTTCTAATACACGCTCGAGATCGGCTGGGTTGGTGTGAAAGCTGATCACTTGGCTGACAAATTCGTTGCTGGCTGTATCCAGGACGATTGCCCGGTGCGCCGCAGTCACTGCCAGGTCTATTCCGATTATCCGTAGGGTAGTCATGTTCGTTTCTCCTTTCTTTCTGTACCTCTCGGAAGCCCTCTGCGGCCGATCGTCCAGTCCCATACGCTACCAGCCCAGCCTTGTGCTTGATCCGGGACCTATGCACTGCATAGCCCCAATGTTCCTAATCGGGTCGCCTGAACGGAAGAACGGCAATCTTCGTGAAGAGGCAGCTTGGCTCCTCGGTCGCTATTGAAAGTAGCCGCTTCGGCCTTCCTCAGGTTTAGTATGGATCAGATCTTTGGTTTTGCCTATTCGTTATTGTTAAGGTGCTGACTCTAATATACAAGATGTTAAAAATTCGGAAAATTCGTGACAAGGCTGTCAACGGATTATTGGAGCGAATTGAACGGATGCGGTCAGCGGATTTTTTGGAACGGATTGAACGGATTATGTCTGGTGGGTAGGAGATATCGCTTGAACGATCCTGTAGTAAAACCTAATCGTTTCAAATAGGATCGATCATTGCTTGCTGAGTAATCGGTGAAAGGATGGGCGGATGACACAGACAGAGCGAATTTCAACTCCATATGATGTCCTGACCTATACGATCATCGGCTGTGCGATGGCTTCGCACCGCAAGCTCGGCCCCGGTTTACGCGAGAATACTTATCAAAGGGATCTGGATCTGCGTTTTTCTGAAGCCGGACTGGCTTTTCAAGCGCAAAGACTTTATGAAGTCTTAGACAGCAGCGATCAAAGCCGCTTGATCGGCTACTATATCCCGGATTTTCTTGTCGCTGAAAAAGTGATCGTGGAGATCAAAGCGCTGGGCGGGCTGGATAATAGCCATCTGGCGCAGGTGATCGGCTACCTGGCGGTGAGCGGCTGTCCGATAGGTTTATTAATCAATTTCGGAGGAAGAAGCCTGCAGTATAAACGGATTCTGCCCCCTAAAAATATCGTTGAACATCAGGTGAATCGCCGGTGGCTGTTCGTTCCAGATTGGTTGAAAGATGCTGATGAGAACAGGTAGGCGCGGGCAATGGATTGCCAGTTTTGAATATCTAGAGCGGATTGAACCAATTCTAACTGTTCGATCTGGCATGGAATGATCATCTCCCTAAAAGGCTGGCAGCCCGCGAACTGAAAGCCGTTCGATGGCTTCTCAAGTCCCCTGATAGCCATCCGTTTCATCCGCTCCCCATAATCCGCTGACCGCTTTTATCCGAGCGAGGCGTTATAATTCCCGTAGCAGCAGCCTGATCACCCATCACTAATCACTCATCCCTATTCCCCCCAAGGAGCCTCCCATGTCCTCATCCCTCACCGTCGGCTACATTGGCCTGGGCTTGATGGGTAAATCCATCGCCCGCAATATCCTCAAAGCAGGTTTCCCGCTGGTGGTGCACAACCGCAGCCGGGGGGCCGTCCAGGAGCTGGTCGCCGAGGGCGCCCGGGCGGCTTCTTCGCCGGTCGAGGTCGCCAGCCAGGTGGAGATCATCTTTACCAACCTGCCGGATACGCCGGATGTGCTCCAGGTGGCGCTGGGGGCGGGTGGGATTATCGAGGCGGCCCGCCCCGGGTTGATTTTCATCGATAATTCGACAATCAAGCCGGCCGCCGCCCGGCAGATCGCCGCCGCGCTGGGCGAGGTGGGCGTGCTGTGCCTGGACGCGCCGGTCAGCGGCGGGGATATCGGGGCGCGCAACGCCACCCTGACGGTGATGGTCGGCGGCCCGGCGGAGGCCCTGGAGCGGGCGCGCCCCGTCCTGCAGGCGATGGGCAAGACGATCACCCACGTGGGCGATCCGGGCGCGGGACAGATCGCCAAGGCTGCCAACCAGATTATGGTGGCGGCGCAGATGGTGGCGCTGGGCGAGCTGCTGGTCTTTGCGCAAAAAGCCGGGGCCGATCCACGCAAGGTGGTCGAGGCGATCAAAGCCGGGGCGGCGCAGTGCTGGACCCTGGATGTCAAGCCGCCGCGCTTATTTTCGGGGGTCCGCGCCCCAGGTTTCAAGGCTTATATGCAGGCTAAAGACCTGGCGATTATCCTGGAGACAGCGCGCGAATACGGTATCCCGCTGCCTTCGGCGGCGGTGGACGCCCAACTGTTCAACGCGATGCTCGAGATGGGGCTGGGCGAGCTGGATAATTCGGCGGTGCTGGGCGTGCTGGAGACCCTGGCGGGAGTCAGCCTGGTGGAAGAGCCATGAGCACAGCCTGGAAATCCTTCTTATCCCAGGGGTACCACTTTTCATGGGCCGGGTTTAGCGATTATCTGCTGATCTTTGCCGGGGCGTTGCTGCAGGCGCTGGCGATCCGCTTGTTCCTGGTCCCAGCCCAACTGGTCAGCGGCGGGATCAGCGGCCTGTCGCAAATCATCAACTATTACACCGGCTGGCCGATCGGCGTGATGATTTTCCTGGGCAACTTGCCGCTGTTTATCCTGGGTTGGCGCTTCCTGGGCGGGCCGCGCTTTGTGCTGCGCACCGCGTTTGCGGTGACGGTCGTGGCCTTCTTCACCGATTTCCTGGTCCCTTATCTACCGGCGAATGGGCTGACCCCTGACATTGTGCTCAACTGCCTTTACGGGGCGGTGCTGAGCGGGATCGGCTACGGGCTGGTCTATCGGGGGCGGGGCACCAGCGGCGGTACGGATATCCTGGCCAGGATCTTGAACCACTGGCGCGGCGTCTCGCTCTCGCAGAGCTACCTGATGACCGACGCCCTGATTATCGTCCTGGCTGGGATCACTTTCGGCTGGGAAAACGCCCTGTATGCCCTGATTGTATTGTATGCCAGCGGGATTGCCGCCGAGGCGATCACCGAAGGCTCGAACGTGGCGCGCACGGCGATGATTGTGACCAACCAGCCGGAGGCCGTTGCCGGGCGCATCCTGGCTGAAATGGAGCGCGGGGTGACCATCCTGACCGGCAGAGGCGCTTACACCGGGGCGGAACGGGAGGTGTTATACGTGGTGATTTCACGGGCGGAGGTGGTGCAGCTTAAAACCCTGGTGAGGGAGGAAGATCCCCAGGCTTTCATGGTCATCGGCCAGGCGCACGAGGCCTTAGGAGAAGGCTTCCGACCGCTGCATGTTTGAACCTGGGCAAACGCGTTTGGAGCGGAGCAGGTTTCCCTGCAACCAGTTTCACAACCCTGCGTATATTGATTAGACTTAATTTTTGCCAGACTTCAGGAGCATGGTGTGCACGAGCAAGAAACAGCCTGGATCAGTGCAGCGCAGCAAGGCGAGCCCCAGGCTTTTACCAACCTGGTAGAACAGTACCAGCGGCCTGTCTATAACCTGAGCTACCGCATGCTCGGTAATGCGGAAGATGCTGAGGATGCTGCTCAGGAAACCTTTCTGAGAGCGTACCGGTCGCTGCGCAGTTATGATCGCCAACGCCCTTTTTCCACCTGGCTACTATCGATCGCCGCCCACTACTGCATCGACCAGGTCCGGCGGCGGCGCATGCCGGTGACTTCGATTGAAGATCTCCCTGTCCCCGACCTACCGGATCACGCTCCGGATATGGAGACCCGGTTGAGCAGCAAGGAAGAGCGCGCCAGAATTCGGGCTTTATTGGAGATCTTGGAGGCCACCGACCGGGCTGTGGTCGTGATGTATTACTGGTACGATTTTTCGTATGAAGAAATC
>JAYRNN010000136.1:0-15588 GCA_041912175.1 Anaerolineales bacterium
AATTGCCCAAACTGCTCCCATTTGATGGATGTTACCCATTCCGATTCACTCCTCTTAGAGGTTTGCCCAAATTGTGGCGGTACCTGGTTTGATACTGACGAGCTGAATAAAATGAAAGACCAGGCTGAGCCAGATGCGCGATGGCTCGATTTTGACTTGTGGAAAGACTCCGACTCGCTCTCATATACCTGGGGAGAACGGGCTTGCCCGGTTTGCAACCAGCGCATGGCGTTAGTCACTTACGGTGATACGGATGTGATGATCGATGTTTGCGTCAAACATCACGGTACATTCCTGGATAAGGGTGAATTCGAAGCCATCTTGAAAGCCTTAGAAGATGAGATCACTGGGAAGGACGTGCCGGCCTACTTACGCGAGACCCTGCATGAGGGCAAAGAAGTCCTGATCGGAGAGAAAGGCAAACATCACGAGTGGAAGGATTTCACCACCGTCGTGCGATTGTTAGCCGACCGGATTATGGTGGAAAATCCCACATTCGCTAAAGCCCTGGCTGAATTTGCTTTGGCCAGTCCCAAGTAAGATTTTTGACGCCATGAGCCTGGCGGCCCCTCACCCAGTTTCCATGCCGCCCAGCGAGTGGATCACGGGCGGCAGTTCATAGGTATGCGTAAAACCAAACAGTTGTTCAACTCCTATTTTCTTTGCTGCGATTAGCTTCAATTTATCGGTGATGAACTGTGCGCCATGCTCGATCCCCGACAAAGATGATAGGAGGGCAGATTGATAGATCATTGAGAACGAGGCGAAGCTAACTCAGACTGTCACGCATAAATTGCTCGCCAGTACAAATGGGGTAAAATAGACCAACCACAAAAAACTTCATAATTGAATTCATGGAAGGTTTTCTTGAATCATAAGTTAAAAATTGTTATGATCGCCTCTGAGGCGGTCCCTTATGCCAAAACCGGCGGTCTCGCCGATGTCGTCGGTTCACTGCCCCAGGCGCTCCAGTCTCTTGGTCATGAAGTTATCGTCATCCTGCCCAAGTATGCGACGATTGATTATGTTCGTCACGGTTTACAGCAATCCATGGAAAGCTTGGGTGTCTGGATGGGCGGCGAACAAGAATGGAGCAAAGTACATACGGCTGAGAACGAGGGGGTGCGTTTTTACTTCATTGAATCGAATAAATATTTCGATCGTTGGGGGCTCTATCATGACGCGGATTACAACGATTATCTCGATAACCCACGGCGCTTCGGTTTCTTAACTCGCGCAGCCCTTCAACTCTGCCAGGATCTGCGTTTTTCCCCTGACATCGTACATGTCCATGACTGGCAGACTGCTCTTGCTCCAGCTTACTTAAAAATCTGGCACTGGAATGATGCTATCCTGGGCAAAGCTGCCAGCGTCTTAACCATCCACAACATCGCTTACCAGGGTGTATATAATGCCGGCGATTTGCCTTACCTGGGCTTGCAATCGTCAAACTTTACCTCAGATAAATTTGAAGATTACGGCCGAATCAATTTCTTGAAGGGTGGCATTGTCTATGCCGATGCCGTCAATACGGTAAGTCCAAGCTACGCCAACGAGACGCGCACCCCGCTTGGAGGAATGGGCCTGGCGCCCTACCTGAATAACAAAGGGGCCAACTACGTGGGCATCTTGAACGGCTGCGATTATCAGCAGTGGAACCCTGCCGCGGACCCTTTAATTGCTGCCCCTTATACCATCGAGGACCTGACGGGCAAGGCGCTCAACAAAGCCGAGCTGCAGAAACGCTTTTTATTAGAGGTCAACCCGAACATACCATTGGTTGGCGCAATTAGCCGCCTGGCTGCACAAAAGGGCCTGGGGTTGCTGGCCTCCGTAATCGAGGGCGTGGTACGGGATATGCTGGTTCAATTCGTTGTTCTGGGCAGTGGGGAAAAAAGCCTGGAGAGCTATTTTGGCGACCTACCAGCCCGCTACCCAGGACGAATCGGGAGTTTTATCGGCTACAATAACGAGCTCTCCCACTTGATCGAAGCAGGCGCAGACTTTTTTGTCATGCCTTCTCTCTATGAGCCATGTGGTCTGAATCAAATGTATTCTCTGAAATATGGCACGCTTCCGATTGTGCGCGCCGTTGGCGGGTTGGAAGATACCGTGCAAAACTACAACGAGGCTGACGGATCGGGAACCGGGTTTAAATTTTGGGAGCCATCAGCAGCAGCATTATATTACTCGCTGGGTTGGGCGGTCAGCACCTATTTCGATCGCCGTGAACACATCGTTAAGATGATCAAAACCGGAATGGCGAAAGATTTTTCATGGAAACGCAGCGCAAAAGCTTATGTAGCGCTTTACCAACAGGCTATCGCCAATCGAGTCAGGCTCTAACACATATTTTGGAGGTACATGATGCCGGGTAAATCCTTTTTATCGGAGTTACAAACTGGGAAAGTCCTGATAGCCGATGGCGCAATTGGCACCAATCTACAGAAACGTGGACTGCCGCCCGGCGTCGCGCCAGACGAATGGGTCATAGACAACCCTCAGGCTGTTCTTCAACTGCATCGTGATTTCGTCGCGGCAGGTTCGAATATTATCTTAACTTGTACTTTCGGCGCCACAGCTTTACGATTGCGCGGATCGAAATATGAAAGCGAGTCAGTCACTTTAAATCAACGCGCTGCCGCCCTTGCTCGCCAGGCAGCCGAACCGGAAGGCGTCTTTGTCGGCGGCTCGATGGGTCCGGTGGGGGCGCTGCTCAAACCCTACGGGCCGTTAGATGTCGACGAAGTTCGAAGGGCGTACGCTGAACAAGCCGGGGCGCTAACGGAAGGCGGGGTGGACCTGCTTGTGATCGAGACCCAATTCGCCATGGAAGAAGCCCTCGCTGCATTCGAGGGGGCGCGCTCGACCAGCCATTTACCCATCGTGGTCAGTTTCAGTTATGATAAGGGCACACGTACCATGATGGGGGTTAAACCCAGCCAGATGGTAGAGGCTTTCCGTGGACTGGATGTAGCAGCCCTCGGCGCGAACTGCGGAAAATCCCTGGAATTCATGGAGCAGATCGTCAAAGAAATGGCGTCCATGCAACCGGGCAAGCCAATTTGGGCTAAACCGAACGCGGGGATGCCAGTCCCTGGCACATCCCCCGCTCAGTATGATACTTCTCCCGAGCAGATGGCGCAGGCGGCCTTGGGCCTGGTACAGGCAGGCGCGCAGATCGTTGGCGGCTGCTGCGGCAGCAGCCCTGAACACCTGGCGGCGATCGCCCTGGCTGTACAGACGATGGAATAATCTGTCCGAGAAAACCTGGAAGGAGCTGCAGCATGTTGGACGCATTTCACCAATTAGTCGAAGATGCCTGGGAATTCCGCATGCAGTTCGACCCAATTTTTGCCACTTTAACAGGAGATAATCGTTTCAATGGGCTTCTGCCCCACGTCGCGCCTGCTGACTGGCAAGCCCACCTGGATAAGTTGAAAGGCTTTCAACAGCGCCTGGCAGCGATTAAACGGAACGCCATACCCTCCTCTGAAAAGCTTAATTTCGATATTTTCCATCGCATACTCCAAGACGCCATCCAGGAAGACGAGTTTGGCTGCCATTTCTTTCCTATCTCAAAAACCAACGGTTTCCACCTGGATTTTCCTGAGCTGTTCCAATTTGTCCCCCTGGATAGCGTGCAAGATTACGAGAATTACATCTCGCGCCTGGAAAAGTTTAACCAATATGTGATCGAACACCTGATGCTGATGCGCGAAGGGCTGCGGCGCGGATTTCATCCAGCGCGTGTCACTCTGGAGGGTATGCAAGCATCCATTACTGCGCAAATTGTTGCGGAACCGGAAGCCAGCCCACTTTTCACCCCATTCACCCATTTTCCTGTTGGTTTCAGCGGCGCCGACCAGGAACGATTGCTTCAAGATGGCAGTACTGCGATCATGAGCTCCGTGGTCCCGAGTTTCCAGACACTGCGAGGCTTCATCCAAGAAGAATATCTGCCTGCGGCGCGCCTTGAGGTAGGGGCTTCTACGCTGCCGAATGGGGAGGCATTCTATACCCACCGCATTCGCATGTTCACCAGCCTCGATCTGAGCGCTGAGCAGGTACATCACACCGGACTGGACGAAGTTCACCGTATCCGAACCGAGATGGAGTCTGTGATCGTCAAAACCGGATTCCAAGGTGGATTCCTGGAATTCATCCAATTTCTACGGAGCGACGGCCGTTTTTATGCCAAGACCGGGCAGGACCTGATGGCGCATACCGCTTTGGTACTCAAGCGCATGGACGGCGAGCTGCCGCGCTTGTTCAAAACCCTCCCGCGTATGCCTTATGGAATCCGGCCCATCCCCGACCACAGCGCACCTGGGAACACCACGGCATACTATTTTCCGCCTGCTGGGGATGGCACGCGTGCCGGGACCTATTACGTGAACCTTTATGACCTGCCTAGCCGACCACTCTACGAGATCGAGGCGCTCTCGCTCCACGAAGCCGTTCCAGGCCATCATCTACAAATCGCCATCCAGCAGGAGTTGGGTGAGCTGCCAAAATTTCGCCGCTTCGATGGTTTCACTGCTTTTGTGGAGGGTTGGGCGCTATATGCTGAACGTCTGGGGTTAGAGGTGGGTTTCTACCAAGACGAGTACAGCAATTTTGGGCGCTTGAGCTATGAGATGTGGCGCGCTTGTCGCCTGGTGGTGGACACAGGTATCCACGCCCTGGGTTGGACTCGCCAACAAGCGATTGACTTCATGGCAGCCAACACGGCCCTCACGCTGCTCAATATCACGAATGAAGTCGACCGGTATATTTCCTGGCCCGGTCAAGCCTTGGCATATAAAATTGGGGAACTGAAAATCCGTGAGTTACGCGCGCGTGCCGAACAAGAATTAGGACCCGGCTTTGATCTGCGCGAGTTCCACGACCTGGTGCTCGGCAACGGCGCTTTGCCGCTCGACTTACTAGAAACGATGGTAGATGGTTGGATTGCAGAGTGCAACCCATGAAAATCCCAGTCTTTAAATTAGAGCGTTATTTTGCTCAATACGAGTTCAAAGTCAAATACTTGTTAAGCCCATCCGACTGTGAAAGCCTGGCGTTGAGTGAACTTTTAGCCATGGCGGATGCCGAAACCCTGGGGATGTGGGAGGGACTGCGCATGAGCTACACCGAATCCCAAGGCCATCCGGTCATTCGCCATGAAATATCTCGTCTATACGAAACGATCACCCCCGAGCAAACCCTGGTCGCCACACCTGAAGAGGTCATTTTTCTCATAATGCAGACCTTACTCAATCCAGGCGACCAAGTCATTGCCATCTCGCCAGCCTATCAATCGCTGTATGAAATCGCAGGCGCGCTCGGCTGCGGAGTCACCCCCTGGCGACTTGAACCGGACCAGAATGGTTGGCGGCTCGATCTCGATTGGTTGGAGCATCATCTGACTGAACGCACCCGTCTGTTGGTGGTGAATTTCCCACATAACCCGACTGGTTATCTTCCCTCGCTGGATGAATTCAACGCTATCATTGAATTGGCGCGTCGCAATGGAGTAACCCTATTCTGTGACGAGATGTATCGCGGCCTGGAATATGGTGTAGACCCGGCAATCCCGTCGGCCGCAGATGTATATGAACGCGCTATCTGCCTTAGCGGCCTTTCTAAAAGCTATGCATTACCTGGTCTGCGCATCGGGTGGTTGGCGACGCAAGATCCCTCTATCCTGCTAGATGCGTTGGCTTTCAAGGATTACACCACAATTTGCCAAAGCGCACCCAGCGAAATCCTGGGCATCATCGCCCTGCGAAATAAGCAGGAGATCTTGCAGCGCAACCGGAGAATCATTCAAAGCAACCTGGTCTCAGCAGCCCAATTCTTCGATCGACATGCAGATATATTTGAATGGCTGCCTCCGCGTGCCGGTTCGGTGGCTTTTCCATGTTGGCGAGGTCCTGGCTCGGTTGAGTACTTCTGCCGGTCAGTTCTTGATGAACTCGGCGTGATGATCGTGCCTGGCAGCTTGTTCGATTACCCTGGTGAACATTTCCGGGTTGGTCTGGGGCGCCTCAACTTTTCAGAAACATTAGGCAGATTAGAAATATTATTTTAAAAAAAATTAGAATGTCATTGTCTATGAAAAACAGATTTTTACCTCTGCCCAGGCGATTGCTCTCTTCCTCCAGCGATAGCGACCGCAGGACAAGGCCTTCGTGATTGGCGAAAGCGGGCTGGCCACTCCACTCCATGATATTGGTTATATCATCACGGATTCGCAGCCCGATTACGTAGTAGTTGAAGAGACAAATCAATACTAAGTTAGGGTAATTATCACAATGAAAACTTCAGCCATTCAACCAGGCTTTTGGGGCAAAATTATTTTCATGTTCATCCTGACGGGTTTCCTTATCGGCCTGGCTGGGGGGATTACGCCTGGGCGAGCCCAGGATATGACGCCAACCACGCCGCCAGCGGAAATTCCCACCGTGATGCCGGGCTCGCCAGTCGAAGTGGGGGGAAAGGTGTTATTTTACGTTTACGAGCGCGTTGGCTCTTATTCACCTTCTGAGCGGGCAGCTTCAATCGCCCAAAGAATTTCTACCCTGGCTTCGAATCCCTTTGCACCATCCATCGAAATAACACTGGCCGAATCGAGCGAAGGCATCGATATTATGGCCGGTGAGACGATCTTAGCCACCGTTACCAAGAACGATGCCAGTGCCGTAAACATGACCCCTCAGGCAGCCGCAGAAGAAGCCGCCGTTCGCATCCAAAGCGCGGTTGAGAGCATCCGCCAACAAAACACCCCCCGTGCCCGGTTGATTCGAATAGCTCAAACCATCCTGATATTATTGGCCCTGGTCCTTTTGTTCATCATTGTCAACCGTCTGCACCGATGGTTAGAGTGGCGTCTTGATGAAGATTTACAACACAAAAAGGGTGTGTTCTCGAAGGGCGAATTGCTAAGACAGACTTCCACGGTACACACGTTCAAAATCATGCTCAATGTGATGCGTTGGGTAATCATTGTATTAATCTTTGCGATTCTGTTGCCGCTTGGTTTAAAGATTTTTCCAGCAACGGCTGCGGTCGCCGAGCAATTTCTCCAATTATTGCTTGCCCCATTGCAAGCCTTCTGGAGCTGGCTGATCACCAATCAGAAGAATTTTGTAACGATTGCGATCATTATCATTATCACTTATGTGTTGATCCGGTTGGTCAAGTTTTTCTTTAAGGAAATTGAAATCGGCGTGATCAAGTTTCGTGGGTTTGATCCAGAATGGGCGCGGTTTACCGGGCGGATCTCAGCGTTCCTCTTGATTGTGGCTGCAATCGTCGTAGCCTATCCCTACCTGCCTGGGTCTGACTCGGAAGCCTTCAAAGGGATCACAATATTCTTAGGCGCACTATTTACATTATCATCGACCGCGGCGGTAAGCAATATCGTAGCCGGCGTGATCCAAACCTATACCGGCGCCTTTCGGGTGGGTGATGTGATAAAGATCGGCCTGGTAACCGGAATTGTCACCGAAAAACGTTTGCTGGCCACCCGTGTGCGAACGTTTAAGAATGAGGAGGTATCCATCCCAAATTCCACCGTAATTACTGTCGATGTCACCAACTATTCTGAGATGGCGAAGGGCAAAGGCTTGATCCTTTATACGACTGTAACCATCGGGTATGATGTCCCCTGGAAACAGGTTTATGAGCTACTTATTGCGGCTGCAATGCAGACGCCGGACATCCTGCCCACTCCCGCCCCATTTGTGATGCAAACAGCCTTGAACGATTTTAACGTCGCCTACCAAATCAATTGCTATACGAAGCGACCGGACCGAATGTACCGCTTATATTCTGTGCTGCACCAAAATATCCAAGACCAGTTTAACCAGGCCGGCGTGGAGATCATGTCTCCGACATATACTGCCGTACGTGACGGTAATACAGTCACGATCCCGCCAGAACAGCGACCGGCAGATTATCAAGTTCCGGGATTTCGCATCGAGCAATAAATGGATTGGCAATCCGAATAAAGCAACCCTACAACCCTTTTTGTGTTATATCGTATACAATGTCGTAATACATTCAACATAGGAGAATTAGAACATGGAAATCGGCAAAGCATTCACTTTTATTTTTGAAGACAAACGTTGGGTTAGTAAAATGTTATTGGGCTGGCTTGTGAGCATCGTCCCAATCCTCAACTTTGCATTCACCGGATATGTCACACAAACGATCCGCAATGTGGAGCAGAAAGAAATCGAGCCGCTGCCCGAATGGGATGATTTTGGCAAGAAATTCATGCTGGGATTATATGTGTGGCTGGCCAGTCTCATCTACGCGTTACCAATTTTGTTGTTGAGTTTCGTTTTCTTGGCGCCACTTCTTGTTGGGTCGAACAGCGGCAGCAACAGCGACCTGGTCGGCAGCTTATTTGCTGGCGCCGGAATAATTTTTACTTGCTTTGCATTCTTGTATGTACTAGCCCTCTCTTTGCTTATGCCAGCCGCCAATATCAACCTGGCGCGCAAAGAAACCTTTGGCTCACTGTTTGACCTAAAGGAATTCTGGCGTATCTTTAGTAGGAACATGGGTGATTACCTGGTGGCCTGGATTATGACCTTAATCTGGTCCGTCGTGATCGGTCTTGTAGGCGGTCTATTAATCACGGCTCTGGCAATTATTCCATGCGTAGGTTGGGTAATTGGCTTTGTCCTGGGAGGTTTGATCGGCGTGATCATCCCCGTTGTTTATGCACATCTGTTCGGCCAGGTGGCTGCCAAAGATATTCATGCAGCAGCTTAATATCCATTGAATCAAAAATCGGGCGGAATTCCCGCCCGATTTTTGATTCAATTTTCCAACAACTCCGCCAACGCGAGTAGCGCCAGTTTATATGAGGTCCAACCAAACCCCATAATACTTCCCACGCACACTGGCGCAATCAGCGACCGGCGACGGAAATCTTCGCGCGCCTGCGTGTTCGATAGATGCACTTCGATCACCGGTATTCCAATCCCTGCCACAGCATCGCGTAAGGCCACCGAAGTATGCGTATACCCGCCTGGATTGAACGCTGCCCCTTTGGCCCAGACGCGGGCTTCCTGTAAGATATCAATCAACCCTCCCTCACTGTTCGACTGAAAACTACGCACTTCAAGTCCAAGCTCCCGGCCATATTCCACCAGACGCCGGTCGATCTCGAGCAGGTTCATTGCGCCATAGATTTCGGGCTCGCGCACACCCAACAGGTTTAAATTTGGACCATGCAAGACAAGGATGGGGACCATAAGCGCCTCCGTCAAGATATCAATAATTCCTGTAGATCATCGATCGCAATCCCTACGCGCACTTCTCCGATCCGGATTGGCAGCGCCAGGCGAACTTTACCGTCTTTGCGTTTTTTATCGACCTGCATGGCAGCCAGGATTTTCTCTCGATCGAGGCCATCGGGAATCTCGACCGGCAAGCCCACCCTGCTTAGCGTGCGCGCGATCCGCTGCGCCAGGCCAGCCTCTGCCAGACCAAGCCGCTCAGATAAACGCGCTGCTGCAACTATCCCAATTGCGACAGCTTCACCATGGCGCAACCGGTAATCCGAGGCCAGTTCTAATCCATGCCCCAACGTGTGTCCCAGGTTTAAGGCAGCTCTCTGGCCCTGCTCATAGGGATCGGTTTGGATCACCTGGATCTTGACCGCCATCGCCCGCCGGACGATTTCTTCCATCCGCTCGAGGATCGCCCCCCAACCCTGAGCGCAACAATCAAATAAATACTCATCCCCAATGATGCCGTGTTTGATAACTTCCGCCAGTCCGCTGCGTATCTCAGGCTCTGGGAGGGTTGCCAAAACAGCCGGATCGGCTAACACCAAAGTGGGCGGGTAGAAGGCGCCCACCAAATTTTTACCCTGAGGTAAGTCAGCGCCAGTCTTGCCGCCCAGGCTTGCATCGATCATCGCCAATAAGCTGGTCGGAATGTTTACCCAGCGCACACCCCGCAGATAGGTAGCTGCTGCAAACCCAGCCAGGTCGCCCGTTACCCCACCGCCTATAGCAATCACTGTGCTGGATCGTTCCAATCCAGCGTTCAGAAACCCCGACCACAAATCTTGTACGGTTGCCAGCGTTTTATACGCCTCGCCAGCCTGGATTGTCACCGGGCAGGCAGCATATCCAGCACTTGCCAGAGATTCGAAGACCTTGTCGGCGTAAATTTCTGCTACATTGGCGTCGCAGACCATTCCCAGCGGGCTATTCAAGCCGTGTGCCTGCAACAAATCAGCGAGGGCATTCAGGCCGCCGCCTAGGACACACACATCATAGGCGTTCCCCATCCCGCTGATCCGGAATCTGCCCAGGCGAACCTGCGCCTGCCATGCAGCCTCCGCCAGCGAAATTTGATTGACATCCAATCGTACAGGAAAGGAAGCATAATGTGCAGCCCGGGCAGTCAGGAGCGAGGCAAGTTTTTGAGCGCTGGTTGTCGATTGTGGATCGTTAGAACTAATCTCGGATTGGTTGCTCAGCAGCGGACGAGAGGTCAAGTCCAAACGCAGTCTCTTCAATAACGTCTCCATCGATGCCACAAGGCACAGCACAATACCTGACGCCTCGGCCAGAGCGCGGTTTTGCGGGTCGAGCAGCGCGCCTCCGCCTAACGCAACGACCCCCCCAGGCTGCTTCAGGAGTTGGCTAAGGGCAGCCCTTTCGCGCTGCCGGAAACCTGCTTCACCCTCCGCTTCAAATATGGCTGGGATGCCTGCACCTGCCTGGACCTGGATATATTCATCCATATCCGTGAACGAAAGGCCAAGCTGGTCAGCAAGCAGGCGCCCCAGGCTGGATTTGCCGGAAGCCGGCGGCCCATAGATAAAAATCAAAGTTTGGCTGATAACTTTTTCTCCTTTAGATCGGCCAGACTGCGATCCACTTACTCTTCATCTGGCCAAAATAAGTGGTCGTTGTCATCCATGTGTAAGTCGCTCAGGCGCGCCTGACGCAACCCAGTAAAACTCACCTGCATCTCGTCAAGCGAGTCTCCACCCAGCTTTTCCAGAAGCGCTTCAGCCAGAATTAATGCGAGCATGGACTCCAGGATCGGCGCGGCGCGCGGTACTGGACAGAAATCAGAACGTTCATAGTTCGTAGGAACCGTCTGCCCGCTGGCCAGATTCACCGATTGCTGCGGTGTTAGCGTGGTGGCGATCGGTTTCATCGCCGCGCGCGCCACTAGCGGTTGGCCTGTACTGATGCCGCCCTCCGTTCCGCCCGAGCGGTTAGTCGGACGCGTCAGGGTTTCTCCATCCAACTGGATCGCATCGTGAACCCGTGTTCCAGGCAAGCGTGCATTCTCAAAGGCTGGACCAATTTCCACGCCCTTGATAGCCGGAATGCTCAGCAAAGCTGCCCCCAGGCGGGCCTCTAGCCGGCGGTCCCATTGCACGTGCGAACCCAAACCAACCGGAAGACCTAAAGCGACTACCTCCAGCACCCCACCGAGCGTATCTCGGGCTTGCATTACTCGTTGGATGGCTTCGCGCATCGCAGCGCCTGCCTGTTCATCCGGGCAACGCACATCGCTCTCCTCAGCCAGCTTAAAGCGTTCGAGGTAAGGCAACCCTTCAAGATTGGCGATCACATCCCCGATGGAGATCACGTAACAACCCAACTTGATCCCAAACTGACTCAAGAGATGTTTACAGACTGCGCCGACGGCCACACGGGCGGCTGTTTCACGCGCTGAGGCGCGTTCGAGCGCCGGGCGAATATCATTATAGCCATACTTGACTGCCCCGGCCAGATCCACATGCCCTGGACGTGGCACACTGAAAGCAGAAATAGACTTGCCTTTCCACTTCTGATGATCCAGGTTTTCGATTAGCAATGCCAAAGGCGCGCCTGTCGTATGACCTTCCATGATGCCGCCAAGGATTTGGACGGTATCGCGTTCGAGTTTCATACGTGGCCCAGCCCCAAACCCCTGTTGGCGGCGCGCCAGCTCAAAATTGATTATCGCGGCGTTCAGCGGCAATCCGGCCGGTATGCCGTCCAGGATCGCTACCAGGCCAGGGCCATGCGATTCGCCTGCAGTGAGAAAACGAAGCGTCATCGGATGCTCGCCATAAACCTTTCCAGCCGGAACATGGCTTCTTCAATGCGTTCGATGGGAGATGTAAAAGCGACCCGGATATAACCTTCGCCCTGTTGCCCAAAAAGCGCACCAGGAGTGAAGCTGACATGGGCCTGATCCAAAACTTCTGTTACGAACTTGACCGAACTCCAGCCTGCCGGTATCGGGCTCCAGACATATAACGAGCCCTGTGGCGTCTCGGCGGGTAATCCCATTCGTCGTAGGGCGCTCAAGATCACATCTCGGCGCTGTTGATAAAGTGAATTACGTTCAACCAACCAACCTTGATCGCCTGTCATGGCGGTTGTGGCAGCCTGCAAGATTGGCAGAAAGTGGCTGCTATCAGCGTTGGTTTTTAAATTGAATAATACTTTAAGCGCCTCCGCCTGCCCAATTGCCGCCCCCACTCGCCAGCCGGCCATGTTGTGCGACTTCGACAGTGTGTTAAACTCGACCACCACTTGCCTGGCGCCCGGAACTTGCAGCGGGCTGGGAGCTTGATAACCATCGAAAGTTACCTGGCTATAGGCTGCATCATGGCACAAGAGTAAGTCGTATTCATGCGCAAATTCCACCGCCCGCGCGAAAAATTCCAGGTTGGCCACCCCGGCAGTAGGGTTGTTTGGATAATTCAGAAATATAATCCTCGCGCGCCGGGCCTGCTCAGCCGGGATGGCTGTCAGATCAGGTAAGTAGCCGAGCTCTGGCCGTAACGGAAAATAATAGGCTTCCCCACCGGCGAATTGTGTCCCACGCGTATAGGTGATATACCCTGGATCCGGAACAAGCGTCTGATCGCCCGGATTGATAAAAGCTTGTAGAATATGAAAAATGCCTTCTTTGGAGCCGATCAAAGGCGCCACTTCGCTGTCCGGATCCAACTTGACGCCATAAAGACGCTGGTACATGGCCGCCCAGGCGGCCCGTAGATCTTTGGTACCGTGATGGGGTTGGTAACGATGTGTATCAGGGCGTTGGGCCGATTCAGTCAGCGCCTGTATGATGAATGGCGCAGGAGGCAAATCCGGCGAACCTTCGTCCAAACGAATAATGTCCGCACCGTTTGCCGTCATAAATGCGATGCGTGCATTTAGCGTGGCAAAGAAATGTGGCGCGAGGGTTTGCATGCGCTGGGCAGGGACAGTCATAGATCAATTATACTTGTTTGGCTGCTTCTCGCATGATCTCGCGGGGGGCGGGTAGGCCGGTCCACAAAGTAAAAGCCAAAGCTGCCTGTTCGACAAGCATACCCAACCCGCCAAAGGCGCTCAATCCGGCTCGACGAGCCTGGCGCATCAAAGTCGTCTCGGCGGGATTATAAACCAGATCATAAAGGACCGCCTGTTTTGGGAAATCCAAACCATCAGGCCAGGGAGAAGCCTCGATCTGCGGAGACATACCCAGCGGAGTCGTGTTCACGATAAGGGAGGTTGGCGAGGGAGACTGCTTGATGAAATCTGTAAGGCCGGGGCAGTCGAGCACAATCGAATGATGCGATTCGCCATCCACAGTTTGCTGAAAATTGCAAAAAATTTGATCCGCTTGTTCAAGATGCCGGGCGGCAATCGTTACATTGAAACCGGCTTTGATCAACGCGCATACGACCGCGCGCGCTGAACCGCCTGCGCCAAGCACAAGCGCTGATGGACGTTTTCCAACCTTGTCAAATGACCCACCTCCTACCAGATCAAGTGGGCCTTGAAATAAGTCGGGGGCAAGGCGCTGTAAATCCGCCAGGAAACCAGCCGCATCAGTGTTTTCTCCGCGCAAACGGCCGTTGTACGTGAGGATTGTGTTGACTGCACCGATTGTCTGCGCGGTCGGCGTCAAGTCTTCCAGACGTCCCAAAACGGACTGTTTGTGGGGGATGGTTACATTCAATCCCAATATATCGCCTATGCGCAGCTCGTTTAAATAATATTCCAATTCGAGCTCGCCTTCTGGCAGCGGCGGCGCCGGATATAACCGATACTCCCCCTCCAAACCTAGGGCGCGCAGCGCGGCGTTATGGATGGCTGGCGAGCGGCTATGCCCGAGCGGGAAACCGATTAATCCAAGCAGAATTGTTGTCATTAAGACTATTAAACCACAAAGTGTAATTATTCATTCAATGCATCCCTTAGGGAAGCCACGAATCTCCCTGCGGAACCGCCGATGTCATCCGCGCCATCGATGGCATTGATCAAAGCTGATCCAACGATCACGCCATTCGCAAGACAGCCTACCTGCCTGGCTTGTTGCGGGGTGGAGACGCCAAAACCCACGGCAAGGGGTACATCTGTTTGTGTTTTAACCCGGTTGATAAAAACTTCGAGATCGTCTGGCAGCGCCTTTCGTGCGCCGGTCACCCCGGTTAGTGAAACCAGGTAGATAAAACCTTTCGCTCGCCGGGTAACCACATGAATTCGCTCAGGAGTTGAATTCGGCGCCAGAAGATAGATCAGCGCGCTTCCACTGCGCAGGCAAGCAGCTTCTAATTCCCCGGCTTCCTCTGGCGGCAGATCGGGGACGATAAAACCATCCACACCCGCGGCAGCCGCCTCCGAAACAAAATGCGCAATTCCGAAGGCCAGGATTGGATTGTAATATCCCATCAAGATCAATGGCTGGCAGCATCCCTGATCGCGTAGCTGGCGTACGACTTCCAGGCATTTGAGAACACTTACTCCGCCCTCTAGCGCCACCTGCGTAGAACGTTGAATGGTTGGGCCATCTGCCAACGGGTCAGAGAAAGGCACTCCCAACTCAATCAGGTCTGCGCCAGATTCTGCGATTGCCTGGAAAATTTCCAGGGAAAGCGGGATGGTCGGGTAGCCTACGGTGAAGTAAGGCATCACGGCTGCGCGGCCTTCGGCGCGCAACTGAATAAACAAATCTTGAATATGTCCCAATCCTGTCTTCATGCGTTCCTCCTATTCAGCGCCTTGAAGATTGTATCCAGGTCTTTGTCGCCACGGCCGGAGATATTGACCAGGATAATCTGGTCTGGACTCATCGTCGGAGCCTGCCGGGCAGCCTCCGCCAGCGCATGGGACGACTCAAGTGCGGCGAGAATACCCTCGGTACGCGCCAGTAGTTGGAAGCCTTCCAGAGCCTGATCATCTTCAATATATGTATACTCTGCGCGCCCCATCTGACGTAAGAAGGCATGCTCTGGGCCTACTGCGGGGTAGTCCAGGCCGGCTGAGATCGAATGCGTTTCGGCCACCTGCCCATCTTCGTTTTGCAGGAGGTATGTATAGGTCCCGTGTAGCACTCCCGGCCTGCCCAGGCGCGGGTCGCCAAACCGAGCGGCGTGCTTCCCCGAAGCAATCCCCTGGCCGCCGGCCTCCACTCCCATCAGGCGTATGGCATCGTCCCCACGGAATGCCTGGAACAGACCAATGGCGTTTGAACCTCCGCCCACACAGGCAATACACAGATCAGGCAGAGCGCCAGCCTGCTCCAAGATTTGCCGGCGGGATTCAACGCCAATCACCGCCTGGAAGTCAC
>JAYRNN010000137.1:0-2853 GCA_041912175.1 Anaerolineales bacterium
ATGCGCGCCATGTTCGGCAATGTGGGCAGCTGGTCTGATCCAAGTATCATGCGCATCCCCGATATCGAGATTCCGATCATCAAAGATATTCCCATCCTTGGCCCAATCCTCAGCGGCTACAACATCATCATTTACTTTTCCTGGTTCGCCACGATTGTGATGTTCTTAGTCCTTTACAAGATGCGCAGCGGACGTCATTTGCGGGCGACCGGCGAGGCCAAGGGCGCGGCTGAGACCGTCGGAATCAATACCGTCCTGCTGCAGACTCTGGCGCTGGTTACCGCGGGAGCGCTCTGCGGGTTGGGAGGCGCATTCCTCTCCATCGGGCATCTGAAATTGTTCACCCGCAACATGAGCGCCGGGCGCGGGTGGGTAGCTGTGGCAGCGGCCATGTTCGGCATGAATCACCCGATCGGCGTATTCTTTGCCAGCCTGTTCTTTGGGTTCGCAGACGCGTTTTCGGTCCGCGTCCAGGCGGTGACTGACCTGCCGCCAAACCTGGTCAAGCTGCTGCCCTACCTGGCGACTTTGCTCGTGTTGACCATCATCGCCTTACGGACGAAGCTGGCCCTCAGCATGGCCCGGCGGCGGTTCCGCGCCCAACTTCGAGCGGAGGAAGCTGCCAAATCGGTGGAAGGATCCGCCTGATCAGACATGCCAATAATCAAACCATAAGGGTGCAACGACAATTGCACCCCTTTTTATAACCGGATGATAAAAAGACTTGTTTTTGTGGACACGGATGTCAGTCTGGGAACGCCCGGCGCGGAAATTGATGATGGCGCCGCATTGATTCTGCTCGCGCGCCGGAGTGATGTAGAGATTGTCGGCGCGGGTTCGGTCTTCGGAAATGCGCCCCTCAAGGATACCTCGCAGAACCTCGACCGGATTCTCGTCTGGTTGGACGGGGAAAACATCCCGCGAGGACCTGGCGCTGCAATGCCGTTAATCGGCGATATGTCGTGGTTCGATGCGTGGATGTCTGGTTACGGAGGTACCCAGCCCTGGCAGCCACATCTTACCTCCATGCCGGCTGCGATATTGCTGATTGAAACGATACGCGCTCACCCCGGCAGGATCTCCATCCTATCGCTGGGCCCGATGACCAACCTGGCGCTAGCAGCCCGTCTGGCGCCGGATATCATCCCCCTTGTTCAACAATTGATTGTCATGGGTGGTTCGTTTAATGTTCAAAATCCGGCGCCTGAGTTCAACGCCCGCTGCGACCCGGAAGCTGCGCAGATTGTCTTCAACGCCGGCTGGGACGTGCACGTCCTCGGATTGGACATCACCAGACATGTTTACTTCTCCCGCCGCGACTTTGCCTCCCTTCCGAATGGCAACCCTGCCGTCGAGCTCCTGCGGTCACAGGCCCCCGGCTGGATTGATCGCGTGGAGGCGATGGGCTGGGAAAACGATGGCTGTGCGCTTCACGATGCGGTTGCAGCGGCTTATCTGGTTGATGAAACATTATTTGAAACCGAAAGAGCATGTATTGAGGTTGAGCTGTCAGACCAAAACCGGCGAGGCTTGACCCGGTTCCTGCCACAAGGCGCTGACCGGCCAGTTGTCCATGTGGTGACAGGACTGGACGTTGATCCATGCCGGAAATTAATCTGGTCGCATATCGTCAGCGAGGAATAAATGGATACTTGTGATGTCTTTTGTTACGGCGAGATCGGCGTAGACAACATCATCCAGGTGGACAGCCTGCCTTCTCCAGAACTCGCGGTTTTTCCGAAATCCGACAGTTACCACGTCGGCGGCGCGGCGGCCAACACGGCTATCTGGCTGGCGGCTCTGGGGGTCAAGGTCAGACTCTGTGGGAACGCTATCGGCAGGGATGATTATGGAGACCTGATCATCAGTAAATTATCGCGCTGCACCGAGATTGACCGCAGTCTGGTGGAACAACGGCAGGAGGTCGCCACGCCTTTCACCCGGGCGATCGTCACACCGGACGGAGAAAGATCGTTCCTGATCTTCTGGTATCCACAGGCTCCAAAGGTACCGCTTACCAGGGAAATGCTTGGAAGCGCCCGCTACTTCGCCCTTGACCTGTATGGCGGACCGGAGCGAGCAGCCGCTGCTCAGCTTGCCTACGAATCGGGCCTCTCCACCGCCATCGGCGATGTGATCTGGCCCGACCACCCGGTACTGCCTTTCACCAGCATCGCCGCCAACTCTGGCCCTTACATCCGCCAGAATTTCCCCGGCGTGGACCTCCGACAGCATGGTCGTAAATTGCATGCAAAATCGAGGGGAATGATCATCACTACCGACGGACCGAATGAAGTCCATGCTATTGATACGCAGGGGCGCGGGTTTACCGTCCAGCCGCCGGTGGTGGAAGCGGTGGACGCGACGGGAGCGGGTGATGCCTTCCGGTCAGGACTATTGTATGGTCTGTCCCGAGGGATGGACCTGCCTCGCGCCCTGTGTTGGGCGGTCGCTGCCGGATCGTTGAAAGTGAGTAACCTGGGCGCCGCCACGACCCTTCCGGAGTTTGATGAAATCGAAGCTCTGGCGAACAGCCTCCAGGCGTATCCCGAGGGGTGATGGCTGATACCAGCAAGCAGTCTGCGCAGTCTCTGACCAGAAACGTCACTTCGCGCTCCATGAAAGAAATGTTGGTGACTCACCGCGGTTGGATCAACCATATCCTCAAGCAAAGTTTTGTGGATGGTCCTGGAAACCGGGCGGTGGTCTTCCTGCAAGGATGCAACCTGCACTGCCTGTATTGCCACAACCCCTACACCCTCACGCTGTGCAATCACTGTGGCCTGTGCGTGGAGACCTGCCCTTCCGGCGCGCTTACCCTGGTGGACGGGCAGGTCATATGGGACGCCAGTC
>JAYRNN010000138.1:0-29779 GCA_041912175.1 Anaerolineales bacterium
CCGTAGACCATCGTGTAGCCAAGAGCGATGAGTGCATAGACAAAGCCTAATTGGAAACCATTGACGACTTGCTGGGTAAAAAGGAGCGCATTTTCACGAATTGGATTAATTATTAATAAAAAGAGAGCGGCAACCGCAATCAGGAGCAGGAAAGCCTTCCCGATCCAGCGCTTGCGGATGACTGTTTCAAAAAAAGTGTATCGAGGGGTGGTAGCTGTTGCAGCCTTCATTAATCACCTCGGAAAGTTATTTCTTTATGATGTAAGTTGGCGCCACGCGCCAACTTACATCAGATTTATGGGATACATAAATGGGGCGGTCTAAAAGACCGCCCCAAAGAAGCTAAATTAGTTATGGAGCAACCGATTCGATGAAGGTCTTATTTCCACCGGAAACGCCGATCACTGCGGCGCTCTTGATCGGGTTGTGGAATTCGTCGAAGGTCACTTTCCCGGAAACTACATCAAAGGTTCCTGCAGCCATCGTTGATGCAACCTTTGCGGTGTCAGCACCGGCGCCAGCATTCTGGATGGAGGTGAAAAGAATTTGAGCCGCGTCGTACGCCAGGGTCGCCAGGGCATCGGGCACCTTCGGGCTGCCATCTTCATTCTTGTAGGCTTCGCCATAGCGCTTCAACCAATCCACGACGATCGGGCGGGTATCACCCGGGTCGTAGTGGTTGGAGTAAAAGCCGCCATCAGCCGCAGCGACATCCAGGTCGGAGGAGTCCCAACCATCGCCGCCCATCATAACTGAGGTGATGCCCAGTTGCTTGGCCTGAGCGCCAACCAGGTTGATGATATTGTAGTAATCGGGCAGGTAGAGCACTTCAGCGCCGCTCTCTTTGACCTTGGTCAGGATCGCGGAGAAGTCTGTATCAGTGCTGACGTAGTTCTCCTTGCCGACGATCTGACCACCAAGGTCGGTGAACGACTTTTCAAAAGCCTCGGCCAGTCCCTTGACGTAGTCATTGCCCTGGTCAGACATGACGAAGGCAGTTTTGTAGCCTTTACCCGTAGCAAACTTGGCCATCACCAGGCCCTGGAAGGGATCGATGAAGCAGGCGCGGAAGATAAACTGCTTGGCCTTGCCATCTGCGCCGACAGTTAATGAGGCATTGGTGGAGGTCGGGCTGATCTGGATTACGCTCTTGGCATTGGCAACCTCGGAGATCGGGATTGAGGACTTGGAGCAAACTTCACCAATAATGTATTTGACGCCATCCTGGTCAATAACCTTATTGGCGGCGTTCACACCGGGGTCAGCTTCGCACTGGCTGTCTTCAACGATCAGCTCAATTTGCTGTCCGTTGATGCCGCCCTTGGCGTTCCATTCCTTGACCGCTAATTCGGCGCCTTCCTTGGTGGATTGACCGAAGGTTGGTACGGAGCCGGTCAATGGGGCCAGTAGAGCGACTTTGACGGGGCCCGTAGCAGCAACTGGTTGTTCGGCTGTGGTTGCTTCAGCGGCAGGCGCTTGCGTAGTGGCCGCGCCGCCGCAGGCTGCCAATAGCATCGTGGCTACGAGCAAAAACGGTAGAACCTTACTTAGTTTCATCTTCTATCTCCTCATTGTATATTTGTTCGAAATGTGTCGACCGTATATTCTTTTATCTTAACGGTCATCCAATTGGTTGACCAAATGGTCATTTTCTTTGTGTTTTCCCGAGAAATCACCTCCTTCAAAAGTGATTAAACCTGCCAGAATTCTGAACTCTCCAGACTTATATAATGGAGTCTATCTCGGCGTTATGGTTTGTACGAGCTCAGCAAAATACAAAAAATTGGTTACAAATAAATGAGGTAGGAATTTTCTGCCGAGCGAACGGTCAGCCTTGATTTATGGGTGAGGGCGACACCCTAATAATAAAGAGGTTGATTCGGTCCGTAACGGCGTTTACAGATTCATAATATCTTAGTCTAACTTATGATACTTTGTCAATAGTAATCTGAAAAATTAATGGGTTAATGATCCGTTAATTTTCTTATTCGGTTGTGTAATTCGTAAACTGATCGATTATTTGATAACCATATTGCCTATAATCGAAATTCGTCAATTTATATTTTATTTTGGAACACTGGCTAAGTTTATCATTCTCCATATGGTAAAATTAATTGTTATGAATGCGGCAGATTCTCAGGTTATACCTGCTCCTCCCAATCTAATTCGCGCTTTATTAGCTGGTTTTGATACAATTGCAAACCATATTTATCTAATCCTATTTTCGATTGGGTTGGACATCATTTTATGGTTTGGCCCACAACTTCGTTTGTTTCAACCCTTTCGCGCCTACCTTACCTGGACGACAGAGGTCGCCCAACAACAGACACCACAGATGGTTGGTGCGCTACAAACCGGCCAAGATGTACTCCTCTCAATTGCTGAAAAGTACAATCTACTTAGCGCCTTGCGTTCCTTTCCAATTGGTGTGCCAAGTTTGATGGCCGGACGAGCTCCGTTGGCCAATCCGCTGGGCAAACTCGCCAACTGGGATATTCAGACTTTCGGAATGGTGGCCCTGGTTTGGTTAGCTATCGTGTTTCTGGGCATGCTGGTGGGAACGATGTATTATTCGTTGACAGCCCAGGCGGCTGTTACCGGGAAGGTGAGTTTCAAAATTGCGCTTCAAAACTGGCCGGGCAGATTTTTTCAGGTGGCGCTGCTGAGCATTTTTTGGCTGGTTATATTGTTCGCGATTAGTATTCCGCTGAGTTGTGTGCTCCCGTTTTTGATGGCAGGCGGCGGCAGCATAGGGCGAGTTGCTATTTTTATCTATGGAGCGATATTAGTTTGGCTGCTCTTCCCGTTGGTATTCTCACCGTTCGGGATTTTTATTCACCAGGATAAAATGTGGTCGTCAGTAATGCGCGGAGCCCGCATTGTCCGTTTTACAATGCCAACCACGTTATTGTTTGCTCTCGTAATCATTGTACTAAGCCAGGGATTGGATATGCTTTGGAATATCCCAGGAGACGCCTCCTGGATCTCTCTGGTTGGGGTGATTGGGCACGCATTCATCGCGGCCAGTCTACTGGCATCAGTCTTCATTTATTACCGCGATGCTGGGGTTTATGTTCAAGAGCGTTTGGAACAAACAAAATCTTGATGTGGTGTTGTCCATTACACTCATTTAACGTTTTCTTTCGGAGGTAAAGTGGTTCAAATAAATCCGGTATCATATGATGCCAAGGATATTCAAGTGCTCGAAGGCCTGGAGGCAGTTCGCCGACGTCCTGGTATGTATGTTGGCGGTACAGATATCAAGGCGCTGCATCACTTAATCTACGAAGTCGTCGATAACTCAATCGATGAAGCCTTAGCGGGCGCTTGTACGCGCATCGAAGTCATCATTCACCCAGATAGCAGTGTCACCGTCAAAGATAATGGACGCGGCATTCCAGTGGACCTTCACCCACAAATGAAGAAATCGGCGCTGGAAGTAGTAATGACCGTCTTGCACGCAGGTGGTAAATTTGGTGGGGGAGGCTATAAAGTCTCTGGCGGCTTGCACGGGGTGGGCGTTTCGGCTGTGAATGCACTTTCTGAGTGGTGTGAGGTGCGAGTCCAGCGAGAAGGTAGACTTTATCAACAACGCTATGAGCGCGGTTATCCAACTGGTCCGGTCAGCGAGATTGGAAAGGCTGATTCAGGCGTCACAGGGACAACGACAAGGTTTAAATTCGACCCTCAAATTTTCAAAGGCGATTTGGATTTTAAGTTTGATACCTTGGTACAACGTTTTCGAGAAATGGCGTTCGTCACGAGAGGCGTTACACTTTTCTTTCTGGATGAGCGCGCTGAACGTGAGATGACGTTTTACTTCGAAGGAGGGATCACTTCTTTTGTCCGCTATTTAAACCGTAACCGGGAGACTTTACATCCTGTTGTACATGTTGAAAAAGAGGTGGATGGCATTACGATTGATGCTGCAATCCAATATACAGATGCATACGCCGAGTCGGTATATGCATTTGCAAATACGATCAACACAATTGATGGCGGTACACATCTTACCGGAGTCCGCAATGCTGTAACCCGCATTGTAAATGATTATGCCCGGCGAAGCGGCCTCCTCAAGGACGCTGATCCTAATTTTACAGGCGATGATACGCGTGAAGGCTTGACTGCCATTATTAGTGTGAAGCATCCAGACCCACAATTTGAAAGTCAAACCAAAGTTAAACTCATGAACCCAGAGGTTCAGACGTTGGCGCAGCAGGTCGTGGGCGAAGCGTTCCGATCTTTCCTAGAGGAGAACCCGACTGCTGGAAAAGCCATTGTGTCCAAGTGCCTGACGTCTGCCAGGGCTCGTGACGCTGCGCGCAAGGCGCGTGATTTGGTCATTCGCAAGTCAGCTCTTGAAAGCCTGACATTGCCTGGCAAACTGGCGGATTGTTCAGAGCGAGACCCTCAAAAAACTGAGCTATACATCGTCGAGGGTAATAGCGCCGGTGGCAGCGCCAAGCAGGGACGGGACCGTCATTTTCAAGCCATTTTACCCTTGCGCGGCAAAATCCTAAACACTGAACGCGCCAGATTAGATAAAATCCTCGCGAATAATGAAGTAAAAGCCTTGATCTCTGCCTTAGGAACCGGCATCGGTGAGAGTTTCGATTTATCGGGACTTCGTTATGGTCGTGTGATTTCGATGACCGATGCAGATGTCGATGGCAGCCATATCCGAACGCTTTTATTGACGTTTTTCTTTCGCTATATGCAGCCATTGATTGAAGAAGGACACCTGTATATCGCTCAGCCGCCGCTTTATCGTGTTGCATATAAGGATAAAATCCGTTATGCATATAGCGACGCTGATAAAGAGCGTGTCATCAAAGAGTTGGGAATCGACCCAGAAAAGGTGAATCTCCAACGGTATAAAGGTCTTGGAGAGATGAACCCTGAGCAACTTTGGGAGACTACGATGGACCCGGCTAACCGCACGTTACTCCAGGTAAGCATCGATGATGCCGCCGAAGCAGATCGAACATTTGATATGTTAATGGGTTCAGCGGTGCCGCCGCGCAAGCGGTTTATACTGACTCATGCACATGAAGTGCGAAATCTGGATATTTGATTTTTATAATGAACATTCACGGGGAATTTACCCCATTTGCCATGATCAGGAGTATATTATTAAGCTAAGTCATGCTGCTGGAACGAGGAGCTCTCCTAAATAATCGCTACCGGATCATTGAAATCCTCGGTCAAGGGGGGATGGGGTCCGTTTATCGGGCTGTGGATGAAAATCTGGGCGTTGAAGTGGCGGTCAAGGACAACCTTTTCACGACCGAAGAATATGCGCGCCAATTTCGCCGCGAAGCGATTATTCTAGGTACTCTCCGCCATACAAATATTCCCCGTGTTACTGACCACTTTGTTATCGATGGTCAGGGCCAGTATTTGGTGATGGATTACATCGAGGGGGAAGATTTACGCCAGCGCATGGACCGGATTGGGCTGATTCCGGAAGATGAAGTTATCATTATTGGCGCTGCTATTTGTGATGCATTAACTTACCTGGCAAGCAGAGACCCACAAATTGTTCATCGAGACATTAAACCTGGAAATGTCCGTATAACGCCATCAGGGCACATCTATCTGGTTGATTTCGGCCTTGCCAAGGATTTGAAAACCCATCAAACCACAACGGGGGCGAGGGCGATGACTCCTGGTTATTCGCCGCCAGAACAATATGGTACGGCTCGGACTGACCAGCGTTCTGATATTTATTCTTTGGGAGCGACGCTCTATGCGGCATTGACCGGCGTTATCCCAGAAGACGCGCTCAGCCGCGCCGTGGACCACGTTGATCTCACACCAATCCGGAAACATAATGGGAGAGTATCGCGGCGAGTAGCATCTGTCGTAGAAAAAGCCTTAGATATTCGCCCAGATGGACGCTATCAGACGGCCGAAGAGCTCAAACAAGCCTTATTGAGCGCCGGCACCCCCACACAGCGGAAGTTTGATGAATTTACGGTTTCACCATCACCCAGCGTGGATGACAAACTCCTTCCAGGCGACCATGGCCTGGTGCCGCCAGATATTGCCGTTAAACTTCCCCGGACAGCGGGACAATCACCCCCCCCTGTTGCCCCCGGCCAAAGTTTCCTCCAGGCCGGCGCATCTCCAAATGGCCGTGCGAAACCTCGCCCGATTGGCGATAGATTTTGGTTTGTGGCCTTGTTGGTTCTGTTGCTTACCGTCCTTGCCGTGTGGTTTTATACTGTCGATCCATCGATCCCTAATCGTGCATTGGCTCGCCTGTTCGGTAACCTGGGCGTCATCCCTCCATTTGTCTCGGGCGAAATCACGCAGCAAACCCTTACCCCGGTCGGTGAAACTCCCATCTCAGGCAATATTGGTCTGCCAACCGAGAATACATTTACGCCCACGATCACCCCTACAGTTTTACAGACCTGGACGCCTACGCCTACCCCGACTCTTACGCCAACGGAAACTGCTCCACCTACCTTAACCCCCAGCCCAACCGTCACACCAACTGCAGTTCCAACCCTGATGGGAGGCAGCTCCGGACAAATCGCGTTTGCCTCTGACCGGGATACAAATCTGCCGCAAATCTGGATCATGAACACCGATGGATCGGACCCGCGCCGGCTCACAAATATTCCGGAGGGCGCTTGCCAACCAGCCTGGTCGCCTGATGGTAAACAATTAGTGTTTATCGCTCCATGCAGCCGCAATAAAGACGCATATCCAGGATCAGCCATGTTTTTGATCCCGGATGTCGATGCGAAAGATGTCGTAATCATGCCGTTACCGAGGGGATTGGGTGGAGATTATGATCCTGCCTGGTCGCCAGATGGAACCAAAATCGCTTTTACTTCCGAGCGCGATACCGCGAGCCCGCGTATTTTTATGCTTAACCTGACTGATAATTCGGTTGAAGTTCTCACGCCGTTGTTTAAACGAAGTTATCAGCCCTCCTGGTCTCCCATGGGCGACCAAATTGTCTACGTGACAGATGAAAATACCTTCGGTCGTATTTCGATCCTTAACCTGCAAAATAAGACGAGCGTGAATTTAATAGAAAAGCCAGATGCCACATCGTCAGATCAGCACCCTGATTGGTCTCCAGATGGAAATGTGATCATTTTTACCCATTATCCGCTCGAGAAAACGCCATATCTGGTCGGAGTTTCCCTTGATAGAAGTGCAGAACAACAACAGGTACAGTTCCCAATTTACAGAGGGCCGATACCTATGCGCGAAGCTCAGTTCTCCCCAGATGGGTTATGGTTGGTTTTTGAAAATTGGCCAGACAGTGGAAATCACGACATCGCGATTATGACGACAAATGGCTCATCACTGACCGCCCTGACGACCCAACCGCGCAACGATTTTGACCCGTCCTGGCGTCCAGTGGTTAAGTAGTTTCCTGCAGGAATTTATCGCGGTTGGCCGCACGGGCGATTTTTCCGCTGCTGGTTTTCAAGAGCCAATTTCTACCCACTAAATGAATAATTCGTAAAGTGATATCTGTTCCTTGAGTCACGTGCTGGCGGATTTGGCGGCCAATGTGCTCGCGTTGTTCGGTGGATAAGGTGTCAAAATCGTCTAATTCTGCAACCAGCACAACGTCTTCGGTACCGGCGCTCTCGTTAAATACGCCAAATGCAACTACCCGGCCTGGATGGACTTTTTCAACTTCAGATGCCAGTCTCTCGAGATCTTGTGGGTAAATATTCTTTCCGCCGACGATAATTAAATCCTTTTTCCGCCCTGTGACAAATAATTCGCCATCTGCTTTGTAGCCAAGGTCGCCGGTCAGATACCAGCCATCCAAAAAGGCGCTTTGGGTAATGTCTGGTCTGTTGTAATAACCACTTAGCATGCAATCGCTCGAGATCGCAATTTCACCGATGCGGCGTTCTTCCAGGTCATTTCCATGGGCATCGATCACCCTTACCAGGGTATTGCGAATCGGTCGGCCAGCCGATACCATCTTCAGCGTCTGGGAGGGATCGTCGTTTTTGTAAACACTGGCGGGCTCAGCAACCAGACGATTGGTGTAGGCAACGGAATCGATTGTATCAATTGTCACGGGCACATCGATGCCGCCTTGAGTAACTGCAAAGACGTTTTCGGCCATAGCATAGCAGGTGGTCAATGCGGTGGGTTGTAAGCCATACGGGGAAAAGCGTTCGAGGAAAAGTTGGTGGCTTTTCCAGTGCATAGGCTCGGAGCAATTTATCACTGCTCGCAGGCTAGAAAGTTCTACACCTTCAAGATCGCGTGGACGAATTTTTTGAGCGCAAAAATTATAAGCAAAATTTGGCAACCAGCACAGACTGCCACGATATTGAGAAATGGCCTGCAGAAGCTTATAGGGAGCGCGAACCCAATCAAAAGGAGACATCAATACCAGGTGTAGCCGGTTCAAAATGGGTAGGATAAACCCGGCAATCAGACCCATATCATGATACAGAGGCAGCCAGCTAATTACTACATCTGAACTACGCAGTATTAAAGCCTCCGAATAGCTTGTGAGCTGGTTGAAGACGGCCTGGTGAGAGAGGGCAACACCTTTTTGGAGTCCAGTGGTACCCGAAGAATGCTGTAGGAACACAGTCTCTGCGGAATCACGTCTCAATCCCTGCAGTTGAGACCGGGAAAGGATCAGGATGGGATGAACTTGATCCGATGTCAGAACAGCCCGCAGCGATGGCGCTGACTGGGCGGCAGACTGCAACTCAGCTACAAACTCTGGATAAGTGATCACGGCTGCTGGGGCAGTTATTTGAAATAACGACGCCAATGCTTGTCGATAATGATCGGGAAGTAGCTTTTCAGTAAGGAAGGGCATGATAGAAGGTATTGCCCCGTGTAAAATTGTTCCGAGAAAGGCAGACACCAGATCTTGCCCATGCTGCAAGATCAAAATGACGATTTCCCCCGGCTGAATGGACGCCTTGGCAAGCGCATGCGTATAGCCAGCGGAACTCTCCAACAATGCCCGATAACTTAAGTTAACATCAGGCGCGTTGCTGGTCAATAAAGTCAGAGCGGTCTTCCCAGGCGCTTCCTGGTAAGACTGCCATAATATTTCAGCCAGGTTGGGATTTTGATCCACAGGCAATGTAATCAACCCTGACGCTGCCGTACTAGATCGCTTAGCTGTTGAAGAGTATCAAACGTGTCGGCAGTGAGCTCAGTATCGTCAATATGAACGTTGAATGTATCTTCTACATAAAGCGCCAAATCCACCAAACTAAAAGAGTCGATTAACCCGCTCGAAATTAATGCCTCGTCGGGTTGAATCACGCGCTTGGGTTGTCTAACAATTTTCTCGGCGATAAATCGGGCTAGAGAGGTAGAGATATTATCTTCCATATAATTTTGTCTTCAGTGTGAAATCGGTAGTCTATGGACTTTTATTATTCATGATTTACAGCCTGCCAGATCGCATCCAGCAATTGCAGAGCGGTTAGATTGCGCACCGGCCAACCGCGCGTCATGCTCTGCGGGTCATCAAAGCGGTTCGGCGCCCAGGTGATATGTACCTTATCTTCCTGTAAACCTTGATCCGGTAAACCTTGGACAGCTCTCCAATAATTCCATAAAGGGATATCATATTCCTGAGCGAGGCGAGCCAGGGTAGCATTTATACTACCGTCTCCTTCGATATTATCGGCTTTGGTGGAAAGCACAGGGATGATGCCTTGCTCTATTGAAAGCTCGATGATCTTACGCATCTGCGGCTCGAACTCGGCCGGATGATAAACATCATTCGAGCCGAGCATGATAAAAGCGATGGAGGGGCGCTGGACCCGGTATTCACAGGCAAGAGGGGTCTCATTCGGCTGGCATTGTTTGGGATCGGACCATAATGGGGAAAAGATCGAAGATGCATTAAAGCCTGATTTAGCGGCCAGGCTGGTCCGGCTGTAGGAACCTTGATAAGCCTGAATCACGGCATCCAGGTTTTGAAATTCGCCCAGACGATAGAAACGTGGACCGCGATCGAAGTCTCCTAAAAACCAAGCTGGAGTACTACCGCAATCCCCAATTTTTGAAAACGCTGATGGATTATTGCCCAGCGTCTGCCCGCGCTGGTATATTTCAATAACTTTGGGACTGATTACTGGAATGATTGGGAGCGCTTTCCAATCCTCCGGCCCTAAGTTTGGTGTGGCGAGTGTGGTAGATGTTGGGATGGATTGATCGGCTAAGGTAGTTGTGGCAATGAAGGCTTGATCGACCACGTCTGGCGTTTTTGTGGAGGCAGGTTGCGGTAAAACGGTTTGAGAGAGAACCGTGGTCACAGTGGGTACGGTCTCTGGCGTTTTCGGTAAAGCAGATGCTGGCGCAAGAACAGGAACGTCTGTCGCCGAAAGCGCTTCAGCCGGATAAACATTTGGTTGGCTTTTTGAGCAACCTGACACCCAAATAACAATAATAATGAGGAATATGAAAAGCGAAATTTTTTTCATCATGCGGATTATATAACTTAGCCGTTATATTTAGTGCCGATTTTAAAAATCGCCTCCAGGACCTGCTGGGCATAAAGTATCGACCCTCGGGGCGATAAGTGTACCGCACTATTCGTAAACTCGCTGTTTGGGATCACATTCCAGAGATCGAGATAATTCCAATCATGTTGAATGCTCTGCTCGATCATAAGCTTGCGGTATTGGTCGTACGCCCAACGGGGGTAGTAATAGTTATAGCGCACATCGCTGTTCTCGCCCTGGCTGATGTACATAGGTTCATTAATGAAAAACACAGGAATGTCTCCGGCCAGCCGAATTCCGGCAGCCAGTACATCGAATGCCAGTTTTTTTTCAATGTCCTCGCCCGGCTCTAAATCATGAAAACTCAGATCAGCTTGTAAATCTGACTGAAGCGGTGTGAACGATCCGGAAATATCCTGGTCGATCCCCGTGGCTGACCATAGCATTCCTAAGAGTTGCAAACGAAATAGGTCAGCCAGACTGCGGCGAGAACCGACGATGGTCCGCCTCAGCAGGTTTGGCTCTACCCAGGCGACCGTGTTGGTTTGAATATTCAGATTATATTTCTCGATTAACGCCTTGACAGGCGTCGGGTTATTTTGGAGTAGCGGTGGAAAGACTTGTTTATCATAAGGTAGGGATTCTAATGTCAGTGGCCATACAATCAGATCGGGCTCATAGCGCATCGCGTACGATAAAAGGAGCAGATCCTTGGTCACAGACATGACCGGGTAACCCAGGTTATAGGCGCGTATGATTCGTCCATCGGGTAGTTGCGCGCCGGCCGCGTTAATATTCGCGGTGAGAGTCTGATTGGGCTCGAGTAAGAAACCCCAGGTGGCAGAGTCACCGATTACCAATACCCTGAATTCATTCGAAGGCTTACTCTTCCCCGAGAGTTCGTGAGACGCAAACATCGCCTCCAGATTAAACAGGCTGGTATTGAAAGATTTCTGAGGGTTATCGCCGTATGGTAAGCGCTGTCTTCCTGGGAAGAATAAATTGTAGGCTGATGTTCTGCCTAGAATCGGCATCGGGTAAATCATTGCAAAAACCAGGTTGGCAAATATAAATAATATTACCGCTTTGATAACTACATTGCGAGTAAATCGTATTTTAGAAGGTTCTGGGTTATCTTTATTGGATGAAGTCGACATAACAAAGTTTTTAAAAGATCATAGAAATCAGGATATTCCGATCAGTTTCTGATAAACATCCAAAGAAAGACTGACTGTTGGCAAGGCAAACCAGACCCAGCCGAGTGCAACATAGTTAAATGTAAGGAACCAACCTCCTAAATTAACGACGCGCTTCATATAAGGCCTATTTTCCAACCCGGTTTGGCGCGAACGGACCCAACCAGACCAGCGATTGTGGATAAATAAGCCGAGCCCGTGCCAGACACCCCAGATCGCAAAATTCCAGGTAATGCCGTGCCATAAGCCGATGAGTAGCATCGTGCTTACCTGGCCGAAAAAGATGATTATCCAGGCTGGCGCCTTCTGGGATCGCGTGCGTAAGGAGCGCGTGGCAGGATTAAAATAGTAAGCTCGAAACCATTGCGCCAATGTAATATGCCAACTGTTCCAGAAAGTCGTCAGATTAGTCTTTAAATAGGGTTGATCAAAATTTTCAGGCAGTTTGATCCCTAAATATAAGCCCAAGCCAATTGCGATATCGGTGTAGCCTGAAAAGTCGAAATAAATCCGCAAAGCATAGGCATATAACAGCAGCCACATCCATAGACTTGAGGTCACTTGGGGTGCGTTCTGGCTATTCAGAGCGATTAATGCCAGGCTATCAGCCAGAACGAATTTTTTAAATATTCCCCATAGGATACGCTGTGACCCATTTCGTCGATTTTGGTTAGATTTATCTTGCGGTATCTTGCCAACCAGGCGTAAATCTGTAATAAAGCGCTGTGAACGATCGATCGGCCCGGCCGTTATCGTTGGAAAGAAGAGCACGTAAGTCATAAACTCGTCTAGCTGGTAAGCCTCCAGCTTGCCCGAGCGATAATCGAATAAAACATGCAACAGGCGAAAAGCCAGGAATGAGAAACCGAACCAGACGATGTCTTGAGGAGCGGCGAGGCCAAGCGATTGACCGGTCAGGCTGCGCAACATACTGCTTCCAATTTGCAGCATTCGAGGACTCTTTAATAAAACGAATAGTCCAATGATCAGAATGATGATGATGGCAGAGAAATTGTGTCTCAGGCGTGGCAGCACCACAGGCAGCAGCGCGATCCCAGCGCCGATCGTCAGAAAGATGATCACCCGGAGTAACTCGGGTGGGCGGGTGGGCGTTATACAACAAAATGAGCCTAGATACCGCGTCAGGCTGACCGAGAGGATCACGCCGACAACCAATGAACCGCTTAATAATAAGATTTTCCGTTTGTGAGCATCAAGGCGCTCAGGTGGTTGAACAACTGCCCATACCAAGAAGGTTAGCAGGATGGAAATGACCGGTAACCAAAAATCAAGGTTACGAATGGGTAGGCCCGGTTGAAGCCAAAAAATGGCCAACAGGCTGGTTACGAGCACCAACCCAATTCGCCAGCGTGGGGGAACGATCCATCCGGTCAGGAGTGCAATTGCGATGAAAACAAGGATTGGCAGTAAAGTCAACTAGAACCCCTGGTAAATCCATTGGGGGGCTTGATCGGCAGTCGCGATGACGATTGCGATCAGGATTAAGCAAATCAGTAACGCCGCTATGTTTTCGTGGGAGAAAAGGCGCTTCACCATCAAAATAACCTCAATAAGCAATTCTAAAAACCTGCTTCTATGAAGGCAGATTTATCGGTAACCACACATACGCCATTCACCGCCCTCGTTTACCGCCTGGAAGTCGCGTTCAGATAAATCGATTTCCAAGATTTCATTTCCGTAATTGGCGACGATTTTGCCAGTACAAGAAACCAGGTTGGTTTCGCCCTCCTGGCCAGATTCCTGACAGCTTAAATCCTGTAATTTGACTGTGATCGCATCAAAGGTGCGAAGTTCTTGGCGTGCGTTTTCCTCCCACGCTGCGCAAGAATAATTGATTATCTGGTTCGCATCCTTGGCGACTAAAGCTGTTAAGTAATTCTCTACTGCCGTCGATGCATTCGATGAACCCTGTCCGCTGCATGCAGACAGGCCTAATATAATGAGTACGAGCAATAGCCGTTTTGTCCTCAAAAAGGGATGTTCCATCGCAGCTTCCTCAAGGTTAATGTTTTTCCTGATTGCGGCGGTAATTGTACCAAGAAACATACAAATGCTATAATTTCAATTATGACGATTCGTGACAAGTTTCGTTCTAATCTGCTGACGCCTAATCCGAAATTATGGAAAACCAGCCTGGCGTTGTTATTGTTCGCAGCCGTATGTGTGATCTTCGCCGGTTCTATTGCGAATATCGACCTGTGGGTTCACTTAAAAGCAGGACTGGATAATCTTGCCAACCAGGCCTTAGCCAGGCAAGATCCATATTCATATTTAACGCAAGGTCAGGAATGGATCAATAATGATTGGTTATCCCAAATTCTGCTTGCCATCGCCTGGTCATGGGGACATACCCTCGGACTAACCACATTGAAATTAATTTTAGGTATTTTGACCGTGGGAATTGTCTATTGGAATTTTATGCTGCAACGCGTCGATCCATTATTGAGTGGTTGGATTATTTTTATCGGCAGTATACTTCTGGCATCTGACTTTTCTACGATTTATCCCCAAATCTTTACCCTCCCACTTTTCGCTTTTCTTCTCTTCATAATCATCCAGGCCGAGGCCGGATTTTTACGTTGGTTGTGGGCAGCTCCGGTGGTTTTTCTCGTGTGGGTGAATGTGCATGGGGGATTCTTGCTTGGGTTGTATATGTTTTTTCTCTGGTCGATGCTTCATCTCATCCAAGACTGGCAAAATTGGAAGAAAATCCTGGCGCCGGTCGGGGTAAGTCTTGTTGCAACGTTCTTCAATCCCTTCGGCTACAGTCTATATCAATATCTGCTACATTCAACGCACGAGATGCGACCGGAGATCTGGCTGCGAAACTCATTAGTCGTCTATAGTCCATTTGGCATCATTTACATGTTTGTTTTGGTTTTATCTGTGATTGGATTTGTGTATAGTCGTAGATATCGTTCTCCTGCCTTGATCATTCTATTTGGGATAGGCGCGATCATGCCTTTCGTTGCTCGCCGGTTCTTGTCTATCTCAGCAATTACAGCGATGATGATTGCGGGCGAGCACATTGCTGATGTGCTAAAACGTGCGAAATGGATCCGGGCGCAAGCCAATGGGGTTCCAAGTTGGGTGAGTATCCTGACGATGGTTGTTGCAGTTGCATTTATCATCCTGGCCCTTCCCAATCTTGGACATATCTCAATAACCCAATCGCCGCCCTATCCTGTTCAAGCGATACAAATCATCAAGCAGAGCGGCGTTAAAGGGAACCTGGCTCTTGAATATAATTGGGGTGGGTACGCAATCTGGCATCTAGCCCCGAATGTTAAGGTTTCTACGGACGGAAGGCGTGACGCAGTCTATTCGCCTGATATCTTTGAACAAAATATGAGTTTTTTGCTCGGGATTGGAGAATGGGACTCGCTATTGAAAAACCATCCCACCGATATGGTCTTGATAAATGATCATTCGCCCGTGTTCAACCTGATGAAGCTCATACCAGGCTGGGTGTTGATCTATCGAGGTCAAGGAAGTGACCTTTATGTTCGTCAGGGATCTGCTCTTGAAACACCTCTGCGTGAAACCGCGCAACAATTTAAGCCAGTAGAAGATATCGGTTTCTTTCCTTAGCAAGTACTGTTTGCCATCAATTTTGCCCGCATTATCAGAGCAGGCAGGTAAATGGATAGATCCAGAAAGCAGATTAATAATTACCTGGAACGCACTCAGTATCATACCGCACAGGTCAAGTCAAAAAATCAGTACAGTTAATTGATATGTTAGTGACATTTATCAATTGTCAGCAGGCTATTATTTGTGGATAATATAAAGAAAAATGGCCAATCACTGTTATTAAGGAGCATGTCATGACAGCACAGATAATTGATGGAAAACTCTTGGCCCAGCAGATAAGGCAAGAGGCTGCAGATGAAGTGGCGAAAATGGTCGCAGCAGGTTTACCGCGACCTGGCCTGGCGACCGTCCTGGTAGGAGACAACCCCGGCTCGAAATCCTATGTTAGCTCGAAGCAAAAAACTTGCGGTGAACTAGGGATTGAGTCGTTTGGGTTCCATCTACCAGAGACTGCAACCCAATCCGAGGTCGAAGGCCTGGTGGCAGAATTAAATGACGATCCACGCGTAAACGGGATTCTTGTACAGTTGCCACTGCCTGGCGGTTTAGTAGAGGAAGATGTCCTGCGCAAGATTAGCATCGAAAAGGATGTCGATGGGTTCCACCCAATCAACATCGGTCGCCTTGCGCAAAAAGGACGTGATCCCCTTTTCGTTCCTTGTACGCCGGCTGGCTGTATTGTTATGCTCGACCGGCTTGGCGTCCCGTTAGAAGGGACGAATGCAGTCGTATTAGGGCGATCCAATATTGTCGGAATGCCAGTCGCGCTGCTTCTGGTAAGGCGTAACGCAACCGTAACAATTTGTCACTCGCGTACAAAGAATTTACCGGATGTCGTTCGAGGAGCAGATGTCTTGATCGCGGCAGTCGGACGTCCCCAAATGGTACGAGGCGATTGGGTTAAACCAGGCGCAGTCGTGATCGATGTTGGAATTAATCGGATCGAGGACCCTGAACATCCCAAAGGCTCACGCCTGGTGGGGGATGTAAACTATAATGAGGTAAAAGAAGTCGCTAGCGCCATTACTCCTGTTCCCGGTGGGGTCGGACCGATGACGATCGCATTGCTGATGCGCAATACGGTGCGAGCGGCAAAACTGGCCCGTGGGGAAAAGGTCGAGAGTATTTTATAATCAAATCTTTTGCCAAATCAGGGAGTAATCGACCGCGATTACTCCCTGATTTTTATTTCTTAGTGTATAATCGGGTTTCGTCTAGACTCCGAATTCATATTACAGGATGTAAGTAATGACAAAACGTACCTACCAACCAAAAATCCGTCGCCGAGTACGCGTGCATGGCTTTCGAGCCCGTATGGCCACTGCGGATGGGCGTAAAGTATTGAAAGCACGCCGGGCGCGTGGACGCTATCGATTAACGGTGACGAAGAATAATCACGTCAAAAAGTATAATTGGAACGCTTGAAATAGAATAAAATTGAAAAGAAGAGGTGAAACCCAGGTTTCGTCTAACCAGTTCAACCGACTTCAAGCGGGTGCGGCGGTTTGGAAAGTCTTATGCCCACCCGCTCACTGTGTTGGTGGCCTGTCCAAACGAACTTGGGGCGTCTCGTTTCGGCGTAGCAGCAGGGCGTACCTTTGCCAACGCGGTGAAGCGCAACCGGGCCAAGCGTCGCTTGAGAGCGGCAATTCAGCCATTTCTGGAATTAACTTCGCCGGGATGGGATATTATTTTGATTGCCCGCCAACCTCTACTCGAAGCCTCCTTTCAAGAACTTCAAGCCGCATTAGCGATACTGATTAAGCGGGCGAATTTATTCCGATAGAACGATGACTGTTGGCCGCCACACTCACACCATACCGCCGGGAGTTAAACTTCCCGCCGAACCCAGGTTGCGGGATATGCCGGTAACCTTGTTAAATATTCCGCGCATGATTTTATTGGGCTTGATCCGGCTGTACCAGGCTACTTTTTCGCGCACGCTGCCGCAGAATAGTTGTCGTTTCTATCCGACTTGTTCCCATTATGGCTATCAAGCGATTTATAAATATGGCGTGTTCAAAGGCGGTGTAATGGCTGCCTGGCGAATCTTGCGCTGTAATCCCTTCAATTCGGGTGGGATCGACCCGGTGCCTTAAAAAATAAAGTGAAAGAATGAAAACCTCTCGAATAACAATCATAATCGTATCCATATTAATTTTGAGCAGCTTACTCTCTGGTTGTTTGGGGGCCGGGACTGCCACGCAGGTTCAAATCTGGCCAGGATTGGCTATCGATGAAACAAGCCAGGTTGGTTATGTGGCAAGCGGCAACCGGGTTTTTGCATTTGATCTGAATACCGGAGTTGAAAAATGGCGCTATCCAGTCCAGCCTGAAAAGAACCTGGGTTTTTCAGCGCCCCCGGTATTAACCGATGATGGGCAATTAGTCGCCGGCGCATATAATAAAACGGTCTATAGCCTTGACCCACAAAATGGGCAACAAAAATGGATTAATCAAGACGCCACGAATCGGTATTACGCAGGTGCTCTGCCATTAAACCAAAACATCTATGCTCCAAATATCGATCACAACTTGTATGCGATGGATAATACAGGGAAATTTCTGTGGAAATTTACAACAGGCGCTGCGTTGTGGAGCGCGCCTGCGACGGACGGTAAAGTCATCTACCTGGCAGGGATGGATCATAACGTATATTCCCTTGATCCGAAAACTGGCGCAGTCGTGTGGCAGACCGAAGACCTGGGCGGTTCTCTCGCTAGCACACCAACCTTGAGCTCAGATGGTCGTCTTTATGTAGGCACCTTTAACAGCGAGGTCCTTGCACTCGATGCGGCCAGCGGAAAAGTATACTGGCGTACGCCTGTATCTGGATGGGTCTATTCAGCTCCCGTACTTGAAAATGGCATCTTATATTTCGGAGACTTGAATGGCACTTTCTATGCTATGGATGCAGCCAGCGGTAAGATAAAATGGCAAACTCAGCCAGATACCTCGACGAATCGGGCGATTTCAGGAGCGCCGGCGGTGATCGGCGATGCGGTCTATTTTGGATCCAAGGCGGGCATTGTTTATTCTTTGGAGAAGGCGACAGGGACCATGCGATGGAGCAGCATTGATAAGCCATGCTGCTCAAACAATGGCAAGACTACCTTGGGAAAATTGTTTGGCCCGACTTTATCTTCCGGGGATACACTTTTCCTTACGCCGATGGGAATTCCCGCTTCGGTGGTCGCAATCGACACAAATGGGAATCAAAAATGGTCATTTACCCCCGCCAAGTAGGCTCGGTGTGGAACGGAAACGCCCTGGATAGCGTCGGGTTTCAGCGAAAAACGATTTAGGAAATAATTATGGACCTTTGGAATACGATCATCATTAACCCAATGGTTAACATGCTATTACTGATCTATAGCGTGATTGGGAATTTTGGAATTGCAATTATCTTGTTCACCATTCTGATCCGGTTGGTGACGCACCCGCTATCTGTATCGCAAATCAAGAGCGGGCAAAAAATGCAGGAACTCCAGCGCTCAAAAGAATGGCAGGACATTCAAAAGAAATATAAAGATGATAAAGCCCAGCTCCAACAAGAGCAGATGAGAATTTATAAGGAAATGGGCATCAATCCACTTGGCTCTTGCTTGCCTACGCTCATTCAATTTCCGATCATCATTGGTCTTTACCAGGCAATCATCCGGGTCTTAGGCGGCTCGCCGGTGCAGATGATTGATCTATATGGTCATGTTTATCCGTTCGTGCCGATCGCGAAATTGATCCCGATCAATAACCAATTCTTATGGATGGATTTGAGCCAGCCAGAGCGAATGTACATCTTTGGAATTGGCATCCCTGTTCTGGCGATTATCGTAGTGGCGACCACCTGGCTGCAATCTCGTTTGATGACGCCTGGATCTCAACCCGGCGACCAAGGCGCTCAAATGACCCAAGCAATGAATCTCTATATGCCGCTTTTGATGGGTTATTTGGCTCTGACATTTGCGGCAGGGCTATCGATCTATTTTGTCACCAGTAATGTGTTTACAATCGGTCAGTATGCGGTGATGGGGAAAGTGGATTGGCGAAACGTATTACCAGGGAAAAAACCACCTGCTGTAGTCACGGTGAAAGAAAAACCAGCCAAAGAATCGTCAACCGCGAAAACCAGCAAACCTAAAACAACTTCCAAAGGGAAGACAGCAAAATAAGGTGAAGAGTCTGAGGCGGGCATGAGCGAACAGCGTATGAATATTGAGGTCATTGCGCCAAGTGTTGAAGAGGCGCTTGAGAAAGGTCTGGCCGATTTAGGTCTATCGGAAGACGATGTTGAAGTTGAAATTCTTGATCAAGGCAGTCGTGGATTATTCGGCTTGGGTTCGCGACAGGCGCGTGTACGGCTGACGATCCGATCGGCGGCAGTCGATGTAGCGCCAAAGGAGCTGCAAGCGAAGGTTGAGCCTGAAAAGCGTGAGGCGAAACCCGAAATTTCCATTGTGTCATTAAGTGAAGAGATCATTATAGAAGAAGTCGATAGCGCCGCTCCGCTGGATGAGTCGCAAGCGCTTATTTTGCAGGTGGCAGGCGACATCGTAAGCGATTTATTGGATAAAATGAAAGTGCGCGCTGGCGTCGTGGCGCATTTCGCCAAACCAGAGGATGATCATAGTAAAACGCCTGTGTGGGTTGATGTGAAAGGGAACGATTTGAGCGTTTTAATCGGACCGAAAGCAGAGACGTTGAACGCGCTTCAGTATATCGCCGGCTTGATCGCCAGTAAAGAGTTAGGCAAAACGATCCCCTTAATCGTAGATGTAGAGGGTTTTCGCGCCCGGCGCGCCCAACAACTCCGTCAGCTCGCCCGGCGCATGGCAGAACAAGCCGTTAAAACGGGTCGCCGACAGGTGTTAGAACCGATGCCGGCTAGTGAACGGCGAATCATCCATATTGAACTCCGGGGCAATCCATTCGTAACAACGGAGAGCATTGGCGAAGAGCCGCGCCGAAAAGTAACAATCAATCCAAAATAATCCTTGACCCACTTAGGTGGAGATGGTAAAATCCGCACGCTTATTTGATATCGCCCCCATCGTCTAGGGGACCAGGACGCAGCCCTTTCAAGGCTAAAACCAGGGTTCGAATCCCTGTGGGGGCACAGGTCGAACTCCTGTCTTATTTGTGAAATAAGGCAGGAGTTTTGCTTTAAAAGCCGGTAGAATACAAATAACCCTTGACTTGGAGTTAGCTCCAGGTGTTACACTATACTTCAGAGGTGAGTCTATGAAGATTGCTGAAGTCAGTAAACAGTACAACATTTCGCAAGATACACTGCGCTACTATGAACGGATTGGCCTTCTCCCGTCCGTAAATCGCAGTGAAAGCGGAATTCGTGATTACACTGATCTGGATATCCGGCGGGTCGAATTTGTCAAGTGCATGCGCAGCGCAGGTCTATCGATTGAGGTGCTGATTGAGTACATGAGATTGGTCCAGCAAGGCGACCTGACAATTGACGCCCGGAAGGAAATCCTGCTAGAACAACGCGACCAGCTGGAGGCGCGCATTCAAGACATGCAAAAAACGCTGGAACTATTGAACTACAAGATCCAGGTCTACGAAAAGGCGCTCCTGACTAAAGAAAAAGCTATCGTTCAGGAAGAATAAGAGGAGTTCAAAAATGAAAACACGTCAACTTGGAAAAGGCGGCCTGGAAGTTTCTGCTCTTGGGCTGGGCTGCATGCGGATGAGTTTTGGCGACACGCCTACCGATAAACAGGAAATGATCAACTTTATGCATCAGGCTGTTGAACGTGGCGTCACTTTTTTCGATACTGCCGAAGTGTATGGGCCGTTCACCAACGAGGAGCTGGTCGGCGAAGCGCTGCAGCCTTTCCGTGGAAAAGTGGTGATTGCTACAAAATTTGGCTGGAAACACGGCCCCGAAGTTGGGCCGCATCCCCGTTTTGGGATGGATAGCCGTCCGGAGCAGATCAAGCGCGTCGCTGAGGCTTCGCTCAAACGCTTGCGCGTCGAGGCGATCGATCTGTTCTACCAGCACCGACCCGACCCGAACGTGCCCATGGAAGACGTAGCAGGAGCGGTGAAGGATTTGATCCAGCAGGGCAAAGTCAAACACTTCGGGCTTTCCGAAGCCGGTGCAGATCAAATCCGCCGCGCTCATGCGGTGCAGCCGGTGACAGCTCTGCAAAGCGAGTATTCAATCTGGTGGCGCTCGATCGAATCCGAAATTCTGCCCACTTGCGAGGAACTTGGCATCGGCCTGGTGCCTTACAGCCCGCTCGGCCGTGGCTACCTGACCGGCAAGGTGGATGAGAACACAACTTTCGATAGCTCCGATATCCGCAGTCGTAACCCGCGTTTTACGCAGGACGCGATCAAGGCGAATCGAGTAATTATCGAACTGCTGGAAAAAATCGGGGCGCAGAAAAACGCTACCCCGGCCCAGATCGCCCTGGCCTGGCTGCTGGCCCAAAAACCCTGGATTGTGCCGATCCCCGGCTCGCGCAAACTCGAACGATTGGATGAAAACCTTGGCGCGGCGAATCTCGAATTGGCAGCGGATGACCTCAACCGGATCGATAATGCCATGGAACAGATCAAAGTGGTTGGAGACAGGTATTAGTATCTGAATCTGATCACCAGCGATCATTCATCTGGCTTTCTATGCTGGGTGGCAGCGAGCGATGTTAGCCGTTAAGGTCGCGCGCGAGGTCTTCAAAAAGTAACTCGAAACATCATATCCGGGAATTATGATGATGAGTGATAACATTGGAAGTGAGTGATGCAAGATAGAAATTATCAGCGTCTTTGATTTTGAATTAAGCGCCGAAGACCTGGCGACGATTGTAACGCTGGGCACAACAACCAGTAGCTTCTTTGGCCATCGCGACCCTGAAATGATGAAATGGTTGGGCAACAGGAAACTGGATGTTTAGAAAGACAAATCTTTTCCTGGACCATCGTGACCCAGCGAACGCGAAAAGTTTTGGACAGGTAAAATTGAATATCTAAGGAGCATAACCATGCAATACACATTTCTTGGCCGCACCGGCCTGCAGGTCAGCCGGCTTTGCCTGGGCACGATGAACTTCGGCCCACAGACCATCGAGGCCGATAGCATCGCCATTATGGGTTCGGGTGTGGAAAATGGGATTAACTTCTTTGACACCGCCAACGCCTATGGCGTCTTCACCGCCAGTGGTGACACATCTCACCTTCACCTTGGGCTCACCGAGGAAATTGTTGGGCGCTGGCTGGCACAGGATGGACGACGCGACCGAATCGTGCTGGCGACCAAAGTGTTCGCCAAGATGGGCGAGGGCGTGAACGAGCATGGCCTATCGGCGTACCACATCCGCAAGGCATGCGAGGACAGCCTGCGGCGTTTGCAGACCGACCATATCGACCTGTACCAAATGCACCATATCGAGCGATCGACACCCTGGGAGGAAATCTGGCAGGCGATGGAGCAGTTGGTTCGTGAAGGTAAAGTCATCTATGTCGGAAGCAGCAACTTTGCCGGGTGGGACATCGCTACCGCACAGTGCGCGGCCAGGGAGCGTCACTTCATGGGTATCGTATCGGAGCAGAGCAGGTATAGCCTGGGCGTCCGCACGATCGAGCTAGAGGTTATCCCGACCTGCCGACATTATGGCGTGGGACTAATTCCTTACAGCCCGCTTGCTGGCGGGCTACTGGGCGGGGCGTTACGCAAGGCAAGTGAGGGTCGCCGGGCTGGTGGATACCAGGTCCAACGAGTTGAGCGATACCGGACACAGTTGGAGGCTTACGAGGCGCTCTGCCAGGAACTTGGTGAAGCGCCATCCAATGTCGGGCTGGCCTGGCTATTGCACAACCCGGCCGTCACGGCCCCCATCATTGGGCCGCGCACCGTGGAGCAGATGACCGGCAGCCTACGTGCTCTGGATATATCCCTTTCGAACGAGACTTTGAAACGGCTCGACGAGATTTGGCCTGGTCCTGGCGGCGAAGCGCCCAATGCCTACGCCTGGTAGAATGCATGACACCTGTGCAAACAAATCGACCACCAACCCTGATTACCAACAGAAAAGCTGCCGTTGGCTTATGGGCGGTCTTCATCACCCAATTTGTCAGCTTCCTTTTCATCAACGCCCGCAATATCGCCCAACCTGGGATCATCGCAGAATTTAATGGGCTCGCGCAGTTCTCTTGGTTGATTGCGCTGCCGGCTTTAACCGGAGCGGCATCAACCTTGCTTTTCGGCAAGCTTTCGGATATCTACGGGCGGCGCGCGATCTTGCTGCTTTCGATGACAATTTTCGCGTCGGGATTGGCCTTGACAGCGCGCAGCACCTCGATGGCCTTTCTGATTGCCGCAAGCGCCTTTATGAGCATTGGGCATTTTCCGATCATCCCGCTGTGTTTCTCGTCTATCGGGGATCTCTTTCCGCCAGCCGAACGTGCAAAATGGACCGGGATGCTTAACCTGCCGAGTGGAATTGCGGCAACCATCGGCCCTGTTTTGGGTGGGTTTGTTTCAGAAAGCGCCTGGGGATGGCGCGGCTTGTATTGGGGCGCCATTCCGTTTGTGTTGATCGCGGGCAGCCTGGTGGCTGTGGGATTGCCAGGAGCCGGGCAAAAGGTTTATCCCAAAATAGACGTTTGGGGGACGCTGGTCATGCTGGTTGCAATTACAACGCTCATCATCGGATTTTCCTGGCTGGGGACGCCGGGTAAACTTGAGCCAGGTATCATCCTGTTGGTCATCTCCGCTGCAGCCTGGATTGGATTTATCCAGATTGAGAAAAGAGCAGAAGCGCCGATCCTCGATCCGCAGGTGCTTTTTAACCGCACTTTCCTCACTGCTGCCGTGACTTCTTTATTGTCTTTCTTTGGAATGTTGGGAATTGTGGCCTATTCACCCATTTTTATGCAGTCCGTGATGAAGGTCAGCCCAACGACAAGTGGTTCCATGCTCACGCCCTACACTATGATCGTTGCCTTTATGGGCATTCCGACCGGCTTCATCCTGGCGCGAACCAGGAGATATAAATGGATGTACAACCTGGGGTACGCAGTTGTAACCATCGCCATGTTTGCCATGTGGCAGTTTACCGCCGCCACGCCGGTTTGGTGGTTTGTATTGATCACTTCCCTGGCTGCGATTGGGTTTGGGGCGATTGGAACGATTAACACCCTGGCCGCGCAGTTCGCCGTTCCAAAACGGTTGTTGGGAGTGGCGGTTGGTGGGATCTTCTTCTTCCAAATGATCGGGATCTCCGTCGCGCCGGCCTTTCTTGGTCTGGTTCAAAACAATGCCCCGGACATGGAAAGCGGTTTAAAGCAGGTTTTCCTGGTTGGCGCGATCGCGATGGCTGTTTCATTGCTAATAATTATCACTATTCCAGAGCTATCACTGGAGGCTGAGGTTTCTGAACAAAGCGAACCTATGTTGGCGGTTTCGGAAGGATAAATATCACATTGCCATAACCCGCAGCAATCTCTGACTGGATAAGGGCGTGATACCGGGTGAAATTGGCCGCCGCACAAGCGAGATCGGTAGGATCGAAGCCATTAGCGCCGTTGAATAATATCGAACAGGAGATGAACGATGTACATAGGATTACAAATACCGTCTTTCAAGTACCCTGGCGGCGCGACTGCTATTCGCCCCAAACTGAAAGAAATCGTCACAACGGCAGAAGAAGCAGGTTTTTATAGTCTCTGGGTGATGGATCATTACTACCAAATCAAGGGCTTATTCGGAGAAGCCTATACCGACCCGATGTTAGAAGCCTATACCACGCTTGGATATTTCGCTGGATTAACCGAAGAAGTTTTTCTCGGTGTCCTGGTAACAGGCGTTATTTATCGCCACCCTGCCGTTTTGATGAAGATGGTCAATACACTCGATATTCTCTCCGGTGGTCGTGCTTATTTCGGGATTGGCGCGGCATGGTATGAGCAAGAAGCGAAAGGCTACGGCATTCCCTACCCTTCAACCTCCGAGCGTTTCGAACAACTGGAGGACAATCTGAAACTGGCAACGGCGCTCTGGGCGAGCGATGAGATAGCCTTTCATGGCAAGCATATTACTACTCCAGCAATCACCAATAACCCGCGTCCGCTTTCAATTCCGCATCCACCGATCATGATTGGTGGTACAGGCCCGACGAAAACCCTGCGGATGGTTGCTCAATATGCGGATGCCTGCAACATTGGAGAGTGGGTTGGCACAGAAAACATGCAAAAAGCACTCGACACACTCAACGAACATTGTGAGGCTTTGGGGCGGGATTACACTACGATTGAGAAAACTTCCCTCTGCAGCATAAATCTCTCAGGAGGAGATACGGTGGGAAGCGTCGTCAGTCGCATCAAGAAACTCTCTGAGATGGGGTTCACGCACGCGATCTTCAATATGCCGGATGTTTACAAAATTACACCGCTCGAAACCTTCGAAAAAGAAATTATCCCGGCAGTAGCTGGATTCTAAGGAGATAAATCATGAAAGGAACCATGCTTTACGGCCCCCGTGATGTGCGCTTCGAGCAGCGCCCGGATCCGACAATTGTCGAACCGACGGACGCTATTTTGCGAATCTCGGCCGCCTGCGTGTGCGGCTCGGACTTATGGCCCTACCGCGGCATAGACACGGTGAAGCAGCCAGTACCGATGGGCCATGAGTACGCCGGCGTTGTAGCGGAGGTCGGAAGCGCAGTCAGGAATATCAAGCCTGGCCAATTTGTAGTCGGCTCGTTTTTTGCGTCCGATAACACTTGCGAGATTTGCCGCTCTGGCTACCACAGTTCCTGCGTCAACCGGCAGCCTGGCGCTCCCACCGGCGCTCAGGCGGAGTTCGTCCGCATCCCGCTCGCAGACGGCACCCTGGTGGCTACGCCAGATCTTCCGCCGGATGACCTGATCCCCAGCTTGCTGTCAGCCTCCGATGTTTTCGGCACCGGTTGGTTCGCAGCAGACGCAGCCGCGGTTCGCCCTGGCAAGGCAGTGACGGTAGTTGGCGACGGCGCGGTTGGCCTGTGTGCGGTGATTGCGGCCAGGCAGATGGGCGCTGAACGCATCATTATAATGAGCCGCCACCCAGACCGGCAGAAGCTGGCGTTGGAATTCGGCGCAACCGATATTGTCACCGAGCGCGGTGACGAAGGCGTGGCGAAGATCAAGGAAATCACCGGCGGACTCGGCGCACACTCGGTCATTGAGGCAGTTGGCACCCAGGAGTCGATGATGCAGTCCATCCGCGCCACCCGGCCCGGGGGGCATGTGGGGTTCGTCGGCGTGCTCCACGATGTGGAAATTCCAGGGGGACCGTACTTCTTCTCGCACGTTCACCTGCATGGCGGCCCGGCCCCAGTGCGGCGTTACCTGCCTGAACTGATGGGCCTGATCTGGAACCGGAAGATTGAGCCGGGCAAGGTCTTCGACCTGACCTTGCCCCTTGCTCAAGTGGCCGAAGGCTACCGCGCAATGGATGAACGCCGCGCGATCAAGGCGCTGCTGCGCCCATGAGGTACGAACCCAACCCTACCTGAAATACCATCCTATTGTGAACCGGATTGAAAAGGAAAAAGATCATGGCGCTGCTTCAGGTGAACTTCTTCGCGGCGACCCTGCACCGCAGGGTTCCGATGCAGGTGATACTCCCCTCAGACGCTGGGATGGGGGGCGCGGGACCGTTCAAAACCCTCTATCTGCTCCACGGACTGATGGACAACTGCCTGGCCTGGACTGCCAACACGCGCATTGAGCGTTGGGCCATGGAACGAAATCTTGTCGTCGTGATGCCCTCCGCTGAAAACTCCTTCTACGTCGATATCCCGTGTGGCAGATCGCCTTTTGGCGACTTCGGCGCGTATGTTGGCCGAGAACTCGTAGACATGACAAGAAAAATGTTTCGCCTGTCGCCCAAGCGTGAGGACACATTTATCGCCGGGCTTTCCATGGGCGGCTTTGGCGCGCTGAGAAACGGGTTGAAATACCATGACACTTTCGGGTATATCGCCTGTCTCTCCGGAGCTATTCATATCTTTGAATATCCCTTGGATGAACCGAGGCGTAATGTGATCGGCGAGGACGCTTGCTTTGGAGACATCCGCGCTGCGGCCCTGACAGATCGAAACCCGCGCGTCGCGGCGGAAGCACTGTTTGCAAGAAAGAAAACTCGTGGAGATACCCGATTCCCAAAAGTGTATATCGCCTGCGGAACAGAGGACTATCTTTTGCAGGCAAACCGGACATTTGCTGACTTTCTAAAGGCAAACGGAGTAGACGTGACGTATGAGGAAGGCTCAGGAATGCATGACTGGGATTTCTGGGACACTACCATTCAGAGAGTGCTTGATTGGCTTCCAATCGAGAAAGTCCCCGTATCATCCATCGAAGGAAATGATGTATCGGCATGAAAAGCAGAAAGGAGATTTCAGATGAACGCGAATGAATTCAAACAGATTTTCCCTCTCGGGGATAAAAACGATGCCTATGCACGATACTTTATCGGGCAGAGTTATGTCAAATTGCTCGCTACGGGGGAGATGAATGCGGTAAACGTCACTTTTGAGCCGGGATGCCGGAATAACTGGCATATCCACCACGGCAGCGGTCAGCTGCTGCTCTGCACGGCCGGTCATGGCTGGTATCAGGAGGAAGGCAAGCCAGCACGGAGGCTTAACCCCGGAGATGTGGTGAATATCCCTGCGAATGTGAAGCATTGGCACGGCGCGGCGACGGATGAATGGTTTTCGCACCTCGCTATCAGCGTACCTTCCGCAAATACGACGACGGAATGGCTTGAAGCAGTATCCGACGAGGTTTACGCAAAACTCTCCACAGGAAATGAGGCGTAAACCATGAAAAAGCAAACTGCAGGAAGAGATGCCCTCGGTACATTTGCGCCGAAATTCGCCGAGTTGAATGATGATGTTCTGTTTGGGGAAGTCTGGTCGCGAGAAGACAAGCTTTCGCTTCGCGACCGGAGCATTGTCACTGTCATAGTGCTGATGACTAAGGGTATCTTCGATAGTTCACTGAAATATCACCTTGCCAATGCAAAGAACAACGGCGTTACGGCAGAAGAAATGGCGGAAATCATCACCCATGCTGCCTTCTACACCGGCTGGCCGAATGCGTGGGCTGTTTTTGCTTTGGCGAAGGAAATTTATAGCGCAGGCAACACCGGCTAACAGGAGGAAGTACATAGTAAGGCCTGAAATGATTAATAATCCATTTTTCAAGCGCTAATTTCCTTGACAAGTTTGGTAAAAAGCATATAATAACTAACGCACTTTGAACATCCAGATCTCGCCGAACAGGCAGATCGTTGACAACTGAATGAGACGCCCTCGCGTCAGAGACCAGAGCAAGCGCTTGTCGGTCTGACGTGCCGATGTCTGAAAAGACATCGGTTTTTCGTCTGTCAACGGCCTTGACAAAGTTGACGAAGAGCGTATAATTCAGCCCGTTGTCTTAAAGTAGGACCTTAACAACTGAAGAGTGGTAAGAAGCCTGACAATTCTGGAGAGTAAGGCAAGAAACAAGAGCGAAGACAAACATACCGCTAGGTATGATAAAGAATTAGCGGAGAGTTTGATCCTGGCTCAGGATGAACGCTGGCGGCGTGCTTAATACATGCAAGTCGAACGGAGGTAGTAGAAATACTATCTTAGTGGCGAACGGGTGAGTAACGCGTTGGTGACCTGCCCCAAAGCGTGGGATAACAGTTCGAAAGGACTGCTAATACCGCATGAGGTCATTGAGGTTAGAGGCTTGATGACGAAAGGAGCGATCCGTTTTGGGAGGGGCCTGCGTCCCATCAGCTAGTTGGTAGGGTAAAAGCCTACCAAGGCGACGACGGGTAGGGGGCCTGAGAGGGTGATCCCCCACACTGGCACTGAAACACGGGCCAGACACCTACGGGTGGCAGCAGTAGGGAATATTGGTCAATGGGCGAAAGCCTGAACCAGCAACGCCGCGTGCACGATGAAGGCCTTCGGGTCGTAAAGTGCTTTTTGAGGAGACGAGGAAGGACGGTATCCTCAGAATAAGGATCGGCTAACTACGTGCCAGCAGCCGCGGTAAAACGTAGGATCCGAGCGTTATCCGAATTCACTGGGCGTAAAGCGCGTGTAGGCGGTTTGGTAAGTTGGATGTAAAATCTCCTGGCTCAACTGGGAGGGGACGTACAATACTGTCAGACTAGAGGACGGCAGAGGAAGGTGGAATTCCCGGTGTAGTGGTGAAATGCGTAGATATCGGGAGGAACACCAGTGGCGAAGGCGGCCTTCTGGGCCGGTCCTGACGCTCAGACGCGAAAGCTAGGGGAGCAAACGGGATTAGAAACCCCGGTAGTCCTAGCCGTAAACGATGTAGACTGGGTGTTGGTGGTGTAAAAACCATCAGTGCCGAAGCCAACGCGATAAGTCTACCGCCTGGGGACTACGGCCGCAAGGTTAAAACTCAAAGGAATTGACGGGGGCCCGCACAAGCAGCGGAGCGTGTGGTTTAATTCGATGCTAC
>JAYRNN010000139.1:0-25220 GCA_041912175.1 Anaerolineales bacterium
GCCGTGTGTGGCTCGAAAAGCTACACAAATAAAAACCCTTTAGCGGGATACGGCCGCGCGGGGGCGCTGCCTTCTCCGTATACTTGATAATTTCCTTTATAATACATCCGCCGAGGAAAAATCGTGTGCAGGACCAGGTTGCCGTAATTTCACTCGAATTAGGAGCGGCTTTACTTTATTGGCTGGTGTTCGTCGTTCTGGAGACCACCGTTTTGCAATTTGTTAATTGGGGTGAATTTCGACCATGCTTGAGGGCCTCGCTATTCGCTAACCTGATTTCTGGGTTTGTAATTGCATTGTCCCTGGTATGGATTCCCCGCCTGGGATTTACAGGTCTTGTACTGGGAACCCTGACAGCTATACTCATCGAAGCTGCCGTCCTGATGAGGCTGAAACCCGGCGCCAGGCGCCAAAACTGGGTGGCAGCAATCGCGACTAACTTGACGAGTTTTATGATCTTGATTTTTCCTGTTTTTTGGATCGCCCGCGGGTTGCTCCAACCCAAATGATAACGCCTGGAGGCATCATGGACACATCAACCAGCTTCGGTGGGCGGATTGTCTGGCAGCCGACCGCAGATTATATCGAAAACGCAAACCTGACACGCTTTATGCGCTTGAATAACCTGGCCAACTTTGATGCGCTCCTGCAACATTCCTCGCAAGATGTCGCCTGGTTCACTGAGGCCATCCTTCAATTTTTGGATATCCAGTTTTTCCAGCCCTACTCGCAGGTGGTCGACCTGTCTCAAGGGATTGCCTGGCCACGCTGGTGCGTTGACGGCAAGCTCAACATCATCCACAACTGCCTGGATAAGTATATCGGAACCCCACGCGAGAACAAAGTCGCCCTGATATGGGAGGATGAAAGCGGGCAGACCCTCGAGTTGAGCTACCTTCAGCTCTATCAACAGGTGAACCAGGCAGCCAACGCGCTGCGCAGCCTGGGTTTGGGTAAAGGCGACCCAATCGGCCTTTTCATGCCCATGACGCCGGAAATAGTAGTCGCCTTGTTAGCTATCGCCAAAATCGGCGCCATTATCTTGCCTCTTTTCTCAGGTTATGGAGCCGGGGCAGTTGCTGCGCGATTGGCCGACGCGGGGGCGAAAGCGTTGTTCACTGCCGACGGATTCTTACGGCGGGGCAACCCGGTGATCATGAAGTCATCAGCCGACCAGGCCGCAGAGCAGGTCCCAAGCTTACAGCATATGATTGTTTTACGGCGCGCCGGGTTGGAAGTCTCCATGCTGCCAGGGCGTGATCACTGGTGGCACGAGCTGATCCCGTGCCAGGCAAATGAATCAACGACTGAGATAACCGATGCCGAGGATACCCTGATGATCATCTACACCTCGGGCACCACCGGACGGCCAAAGGGCGCACGACATACTCACTGTGGGTTTCCGATAAAATCCGCCCAGGATATGGCTTTTGGGACGGATTTACATCCCGGACAACGTATCTATTGGATCACCGATATGGGCTGGATGATGGGACCCTGGTTGGTATTCGGCGCTTTGCTATTGAGCGGCGCGCTCGTCCTTTATGACGGCGCGCCTGATTACCCCACTGCGGATCGAATCTGGGCTATCACGGCCCGCCATCAGGTTGCCGTTTTAGGTGTTTCACCCACCCTGGTGCGCGCCTTGATCCCACACGGTGAAGCGCTGATTAAAAAACACGACCTCTCCACGTTGCGTTTTTTTGCCTCTACCGGCGAACCCTGGAACCCAGATCCATGGATGTGGCTGTTTGAGAAAGTGGGCGACAGCCGGATACCGATCATCAACTACTCCGGCGGGACAGAAATTTCCGGTGGGATCGTGATGGGCAACCCTCTCTTACCAATCAAACCCTGCGCATTTTCTGCGCCCTGCCCAGGGATCGCCGCGGATGTATTTGATGAACAAGGCTATCCACTGCGTGGGCAGGTGGGAGAGCTGGTTATCAAAGCGCCCTGGATTGGCATGACGCGCGGCTTCTGGAAAGATCCCCAACGCTATATCGACTCCTATTGGTCACGCTGGCCGGATGTATGGGTGCACGGCGACTTCGCAGCTATTGATGAAGATGGCATGTGGTATATCCTGGGACGATCGGATGATACGATTAAGGTGGCTGGGAAGCGTCTCGGACCGGCAGAGATTGAATCGATCCTGGTCAGCCATCCCGGCGTTGTAGAGGCGGCTGTAATCGGTGTACCCGATGAGCTAAAAGGCGGCCAGGTGGTCGCTTTTGTTGTCCTGGCGCCTGGCTTTTCACCCAATGAGCCTACCCGGAAAGAATTATATAATTTGATTAGCGCTTCACTGGGTAAGCCCTTCGCCCCCCGTGAAATCTTGTTTGTTAGCGATCTACCCAAGACGCGCAACGCGAAAGTCATGCGGCGGATGATTCGCGCTGCTTATCTGGATCAAGATCCCGGTGATACTTCATCCATGGTCAACCCGGAAGCAATCGACGAAATCAAGAAAGCGCACCAGGCGCATTGAAAATGTCTACCGTCCAAAAAAAACAGCCAGGCCTGGTAAATCCAGGCCAGAAACCGGATCGCCGGGTTTCCCGCTTCGTAGATTTCCTATTGATTGTTACAGTCCTGCTGTTCCTGGCGGTGCAGGTGCAGCGTGCCTGGTTGAGCGATGATGCTTTTATCACCTTCCGAACGATCGACAATTTTAGACATGGGTTTGGCCTGGTATGGAATATCGGCGAGCGTGTCCAATCCTATACACACCCCTTGTGGATGCTAATATTGAGCGCAGCGAATTTGGTAACTCATGATCTGGTTTTCACCAGCATGCTGCTTTCGATCATTCTATCGCTGGCTGCCATATTGCTTCTGGCCACACGGATTGCAGTTACTCGATTGAGCGCTCTCTATGTCATACTCGTCCTGATATTATCGAACGCGTTTGTAGATTATTCCACCTCCGGCCTGGAAAACCCCCTCTCACATCTGTTGCTGGTGATCTTCTTTGTCATTTACTTCAATGAAGATAAGACGATAAAGAAAATCTTTTGGCTATCCCTTACCGCATCATTTGGCATTCTTAACCGTCTGGATTTATTTTTGATTTTTGCGCCAGCACTCCTTTACAACCTGTTCGAAGTACGCCAGGTCAAAGGCATCTGGGCGCTGATCGCTGGTCAACTTCCATTGATCCTTTGGGAAGGTTTTTCAATCCTTTATTATGGTTTCCCTTTTCCGAATACCGCCTATGCGAAGCTCAACACCGGGATTCCAGCGCTGGACATGGCAATACAGGGAATCGCTTACTTCAAAGAATCGCTGCACATGGATCCGATCACCCTGGCGATCCTGATTAGCGGCGTCTTTCTAGCGTTTCTTTCCAGGGAGAAACGTGAGTTTCCGATTGCCGTCGGGGTGCTTTTGTATATCGTCTATGTTGTCAAAATCGGCGGGGATTTCATGAGCGGGCGTTTCCTGGCTGCTCCGTTGTTGTGCAGTCTGATTGTCATCGCGCGTTTTGACCTTTCCAGTCTAGCGCCCCTGCAAGTTGGGTTGCTCTTCAGCGCCACTCTCGTACTAGGCTTGCTCTCGCCAACGCCGACGCTTAATTTTCAAGAGGCCGACCTGACGCCAAAACAACGCAGCGCGATGGTCAATGACTATAAGATTTCCAATGAACGCAGGTACTACGGCTGGAGCACCAGATTGCTGCGTATCGATCCCACGACGCGCATCCCAGATCATCCATATGCCAATGAGGGGCTGCAAGCCCGGCAAGACCAGGTCAATGTCGCGCGGCGCATCACCGTCGGGATGTTCGGCTATTATGCGGGTCCAAAAGTGTATGTCGTGGATGAATTGGCGTTGGGCGACGCTTTGTTAGCGCGCCTGCCGGCTAGACGCGTGGACCAATGGCGGATCGGCCATTTTCAACGCGTTATTCCCGATGGGTATCTTGAAACCCTTCGCAGCAATGAGAACCGCCTGGCAGATTCCAGGCTCGCCCGTTTTTACGATCAACTCTTACTGATAACCCGGGGTGATCTACTGTCCACCGAACGCCTGGCAGCAATTTGGAAAATAAACAGCGGCCAGCTCAATGATTTGATCGACTGGGATACCTATCGGTACCCCAAGCTCGTCCGCATAGGTCTCGATCAAGTCAACCGGCCTCAAGGTGCCAGTGCTGCCTGGGATGATCCAGGAAACGTGATTTTCAATGAAAGTGGGATCGAAATCGATTTAGGAAGTGTTGTAAGCCCTACACAGATCGAGCTAAGCTTGGACGGCGACAATGCTTATCAATTGATCTACATAAAGGCAGGTCAGGAAATAGCCCGGCAAGCAATCTCTCCTGCTTCTACTTCATCCGGCATGAAGGTGTTTTGTATCGATACGCCTCGCCGGGCCAGGCAGCATGGCTTCGATAGCCTACGCATTTTTGCAACCGCGGGAGATGAGCAGTACAGCCTGGGTCGCCTGCGGCTGGAAAATTGTCGGGCGGATTAAGACAAGTTATAATTGAAATAAATCAGATTTGCGTCTTAATTAGGTCCCACTGCGATCCCCACAATCCAATTTGGAGGCATTATGGACTTCGATCTATCTGACGAGCAGCAAATGTGGCGGGAAGCCGTACATAATTTTGTCCTGCGCGAAGTAAAACCCTTCGCGCGCCAGGTGGACGAAGAATCGCAATTCAATTGGGCAGCGGTACGAAAGATGGGCCCCCTGGGTTTGTTGGGGCTTAATATTCCAGAGCAATACGGCGGCTCAGGTGTGGATCCGATCAGCGCGGCCATCGCTCTGGAAGAATTAGGCTGGGGTTGCGGCAGCACTGGCCTGGCAATCGCCGCACATAATGGCTTGGGTACCGCTCCAATCGTTCTTTTTGGAACCGAGAATCAAAAGCAACGCTTCCTACCCGGCATAAGCAACGGGAAGAATGGGCTGGCTGCTCTGGCATTGACCGAACCTGACGCCGGTTCGGATCTGCAAGGCGGCGTGATCACCCACGCAGAAAAAGATGGGCATGAATGGGTCATCAACGGCGCCAAAATGTGGTGCACCAACGCCAGTATTGCCGACTATATTATCACCCTGGTGCGTACCGGCCCTCCGAGCGGCTCTCGCTCGTTGAGTATGCTCATCGTACCAACAGACGTTCCTGGCCTGCATATCGCCCTGCCAGAGAAAAAAATGGGATTAAAAGGATCGCCAACGCACGTCGTAACGTATGAAAACGTGCGCGTACCTGAAGAATCCCTGCTAGGTCTGGCGGGACAAGGTTTACATCAAACTTTGGCCGTGCTCGACGCTGGCCGGATCGGTATCGGAGCGCTTTCGGTCGGGCTGGCCCAGGCAGCCTTCGAAGAAGGTCTCCGCTATGCTAAGGTGCGACATGCATTTGGCGGACCTATCGCAGATAAGCAAGCCATCCAATGGATGTTGGCCGACGCAGCCGCAGAGATCCAAGCCGCGCGTTGGATGGTATATTATGCTGCCTGGCTTAAAGGTCAAGGCCGACCATTCACGAAAGAAGCCGCCATGGCCAAGCTACTTGCCTCTGAAATGGCTGAACGGGTTTGCCGAAATGCCATCCAGATTCATGGAGGTTATGGTTACAGCAGCGAATTTCCGGTCGAAAGAATCTATCGGGATGCACGCTTGATGACAATTGGGGAGGGAACTAGCGAGATCCAGCGCCTGGTTATATCCAGGCATATTTTACGCGAATAAACGACCTATATTTTTGGAGCCAATTTTGTTTGAACCCGAGCCTGAACTTTCTCCTGATTTGGATTGGATACTGCTTAGCGGTCAGGGGGACTCGACGATCCTGGCAAAGGTATTGGTCAACACATATTACCTACCAATCTATCGGTTAGCGCTCTCCATATTGGACGATCCAAAAGCGGCGCGTTCCGCGGCGATTGACTCGATTAGCCAGGCGATCTTGGAAGGGTATCGCTATAGACCGCAGGTTGGCGCAGATGTTTGGATTTACCAACTGGCTATTGAAAGCTGTCGCCGTTGGGAAAGAAAACTCAACCGGCGGCGTTCCCTTTTATCAAATCTAAGGTTGCCGACCAGTCCCGATTATAATGGGATTTCCACACCGGGTCATGTGGAGGATGCAATAATCTGGCTAGCCATAGATGGACGGGACTATGAAACCAGACTGATCGTTCTCTTCAGCTATTTATTCGAATGGCCCGTTCGAAAAATTGCTCTGGTGCTGGATGTAGATGAGCGTGGCATCGAAATCACCTTAGGAGCGATGCGAGACCAAATCCGCATCCAGCTTCAAACCGATCCGCTTGTATCGAATTCCACGATCAGAGATCTACGCTTGCTAACACCTGACGAAACGATCCACCGCTCCTTAGAGAGCCGGTGGCAAAGGCTAGACCTCGACCAGGTTGACTTGAATGCGATAGCAATGGAAATCCAAAAGCACTCCAGGCGAAAGAACGAAACAAGAACACGCTCTTTTCACGGGCAGGAATTATTTTTAACCCTCACAATAATCTTAGTGGCAAGCGGCCTCATATGGAGTGTAAACCGCCTGCTCCCCGGATCGCAGATGGATCGAATAGCCGAAAAATTTATCGGCGAAGTCAACCCTTTATTGGCCGCGTCTAGCACCGCGATCGCGAAAAACTGGACCCCTACGCCAACCCGTAAACCTTATCCACCCTATCCCGAAAATGCCTTATACACGGTTTTGCCTGGAGAAACGATCCGTTCAATCGCCAGGAAATTAAACACCCGGCCTCAAATTTTGATCGAGATTAATCGGCTGGCAGATAGTAACTCCATTCGGTCGGGTCAAGTTCTGCTGATACCGAACAAAATTGCCCCAATAGCCACGCAGGCCGCCACACCGGTTACCCCAGTTCATCCTTCCTCGCCATTGGGAACTGAGACCAGCCCGGATGAAGTAATGGAGCGGATGGGGCAATTCGGTAGCGCCTGGCACACGCTGTGGCTAGACATGGTTTTCTTGTATAATGGCCCACCCGGCGTCAATTCCATCCCCCAGTCTTACAGGCTGCAGGTTTGGCTTGGAAACCAGCAAGCTTTAATATTAGTCGGGCTGGATACTGCAAACCCGGCTGTGGTCCTGTTTACCATTAGCAATGGAAATGGGTCTTTCATGGCCTCTCCTTACAGGGGCAAGCAATGGTTCACCGACCTACCCGACTCGGCAGACAATGTTGCGTTTACACATGATTTCTCGATCATCAGCACGATATTCTCAAAAATATTCAATCCATACGAAGAATCATTCTTGACCAATCGAAGCGACCCAATTCGGATCGTTGGCACCGACACGATCGCCGGACAACAAGCAATTGTACTGGAACAACCTGATCCGTCTTTGAATACGCACTATCGGATCTGGCTCGATCGATTGAGGGATTTTCCGCTGCGTACTCAATATTTCTACGATGAACAGCCCGAAAAGCCTGTCTACGAAATGTTAATTAAGTCAATCGAGTATGACGTTAATTTTCCCCAAGACTTGTTTGACCCCTGGCTTCCCTGGCGTGGGGGGTATGTAGCCGACCACACAGGGAAACCAATTCCTATTACTGAGACGGAATTAACGTTGACTCCCGCCACACCCGACAGACCATTGCCCCCATGGACGCCGATCCCAACGGATATGAACCTGGCTGACCAGCCTCTACGTTTTGTTTTCCCGGATCGACTTAATGTGTTTGGCAGTACTGGTGGTATACCGGCCCTGGTAGAAATTTTCGCTGGTGATTACCATGTGGGTCAATATTTGATGGATAACCCAATCTATCTTAAATGTGCTCGATCGCAAGATGGCGAGTGGCTGGCGATAGGGCGAACAAATTCTGGCAGTGGAAATCTCAACAACGCCGATTTTTTGAAATGGTTTTCACTTGACCGTCGCGGTCCTGCAAAAGAGATATCAAGCGGCTACCAGGTCAATGAGTTTTCGATTTCGCCCGATAATCGCTGGTTGGCTTTCTCAGGTTCCAGCGCGGCAGAAGGTTCCAGGATATTCTTGGCAAGCCTGGAAAGCGGGGAAATTACCAGAAGTTTTCCTTTCCAGAATACGCGCAGCTTGATGTGGAGCCCAGATGGGAAATACCTGGCTTTTCTGGCTTTCCAGCGCAGCGCCAACGGAGACGAGCTAATCGCAATTAACGTTGAAAGTGGGCAGATTATTTACCACCAGCGCATCACTTACAATCTCAGGCGGATCGTCATTGATGCCAACGCGCCGATTTATCAATGGGGGATAAAATCTCTGAAGTCGCCAGGCGATCTTGGTGATTGCAGCAGAGCGCCAAATCTTCGGCCGTAAAAATTCTTCTATCGTTCAGGTTTTACGGTTGTGCTTCTGCTGCGGCCGCGATATTTGGATTGAGAACCCTCCAATGCGCAATCGGCAGATAAATGACCTCAGCCTTGCCAATCACATTCTCGATCGGTACCATCCCCCAGCTATGCGAATCGGAAGAGTTATTGCGGTTATCCCCTAAAACGAATAAATAGCCTTCGGGGACTTGCCAGGCGCCCTCATAGGCAGGCGAAGCTTTGATATAAGGTTCTCGAATTTGTACATCATTTACAAAAACCCGCCCTTCAGCAACCTTGATCGTTTCGCCAGGCAACCCGATGACGCGTTTAATATATGGCTCTCGTTCTGGATCCGGTGGATAACGAAAGACAATAATATCACCCCTTCCCGGCTCACCCAGCTTATATGCCAACCGGTTCACAATCACGAAATCATTTTCATAAAGAGTGGGCTGCATGCTGATTGATTCAATCCGGATGCGCGCAGAGATGGTATTAATGATCAAGAACAAGACTACTGATAAGACAAGCGTTTCAGTGAGATCGAGCAAGAAGCGCTTAAACGAACCTTTCTTCCCATCATTTACGATGGGCTCATCTAGATCAGGATCCGCTTCCGGGTAATAATTATCCATGCAAGTGTAATTCCTTCGAGATTAGTTTTGACCATGCCCAGACTCAGCCTGGGGATCTTCCGAAAGTAATTGTACCGCATGCGGTAAAACTGGAAGAATAATCTGAAAATTTTCTAAGGCGCCTTTCGGGCTCCCGGGAAGATTCACAATTAATGTTCTACCTCGGATACCCGCCACGGCTCTTGAGAGCATCGCATGGCTGGTCACTTTCAGGCTGGCGGCCCGCATCGCTTCAGCCAGGCCAGGCGCAGACCGATCGATCACTGCATTTGTCGCCTCGGGAGTTACATCTCGCGGGCTGAATCCAGTACCACCGGTAGTTAGTATCACATCCATTTCCTGTGAATCGGCCCAATCGGCCAGCGTATCCTGGATCGTGACCTGATTATCGGGTATGACTTCTAATCTGGATACCTGCCACCCTAAAGAAACCACCACCTTTTCCAATGCAGGACCGGACAAATCATCCCTTTGGCCGGCTGCAGCCCGATCCGACACCGTCAGAATGCCAATCCGCATCGTTTATAAATCCTTCGCATACGCGTGTAAATCCATCTGATCCCAACCGTGTCGCTCATAAAAACGGATCGCCAGGTCATTATCTTTTCTCACAAACAGGTAGTATCGGATACAGCCCTTCTCCCGTAGGCGCTCCTCTAGGACATCCATCAAAGCCGCCCCGATTCCTAATTGGCGATAACTTTCCGAGACAGCCAGGTGGTATACCATTCCACGTCGGCCGTCAAATCCGCCAATCACTGAACCCACCAACTGGTCATCGATTTCGGCAACGATAAACAGGTCTGGATCGCGTTGGAGCTTCTTAAAGATTTCCTCCGGTTCATCCGAACGGCGAACCTGGATGCCAGGGCCGGATGATTTCCAAAGCGCCAGAACCGATGGGTAATCTTCCGGGTAACGAAAATTTCGGATCCGATAATTCTTATCTTTCATCGCCAGGGGTTTATTCTTCTTCTTGTCCCAGGAGTTCCTTCCAGGGACCATGCAGCCCATCTTCAGTCACCCCAAAATAATAACGATAAGCATCCCCGGTGCGTTGCACAAAATCGTAACGGACGGATGCCCCCTGTTTTTGCTGCCGCAACAGTCCAAAATCGCCTTTCCACTCGACCTTGGCTTGCGATAGTTCGCCTGGAAGATTTGCAAAACTGGTAATGGCATAGTGCCATAAGCGACGCGCCGAATTACGAGTTACGTTTTTAACCACTTCGCCATTACGTAAGTCACGCATCGTGTAATACTTGCCGCCATTACGGTCCTCGACAGAAACGACCTCCACGCCCGTGCGCGGTGCGGATACCGGTTTAAGTTCAGCAGATTTTTCCTTAACCATTGGCTCAATTAATCCTTGGGCCGGTTTCTGCGCTGGCACAGGTTCAGAAATGACCATCCGAGAGCTGCGTAAAACCAGACCGACGATTTCATCCCGCACGGCCAGGCCCGTCTCCGCCTCGGAACGGATGTAGATCTTATTGTCATCCACTGCGTATGGGGCATCTTCACCGCGCGGAATCAGCGCACGGATAATTTTCTTTCCGCTAACCTCATGGATATCAAATGAGACCGATAATTCTGGGCTGATACGATTGCTGATCTCTTTCTCCATTTGAGCAATTACTTGCTCAGCATCCGGAATACCGATTACCGGCTTGCTCGGGTCAGGCATGAGACCTAAGTACAAAGTTCCCCCATTCGTATTCGCAAAGGCGCAAACGTCGGCCAGGATTTCGTAGCGCTTACCACCTCGCACGGAGACGCTCTCATGAAAATCCTGAATAATATTGGGGCCTTCTTCTTGAGCCATGTGGATGAAATCCGAGACTGGTTCGGCCGTGACACGGTGTGGGCGCGTCCGAGCGAAATCATTGCTTTGAAAAAGCTCCTTGATCGCCTCAAAACTCACTTCTGGCAATAGCAGGTCTGTTGTTCGGTCTCCCAAAGCTAAATTTTTCTTCCGGACTGGATCCGGTGTCAAGCGATGGGAATCGGAACCTTGGATGCAGTGCATTCTGCGCGGATATTCTGGTTTAGTGCCGCTAAAAAATTTCGCGGTGGCCTGAGAAGCTCTGCTGTCCAGGTCGGTGACCTCCAGGGCGTGGAGGTGTGGATCTTGGGTATATGCGATTTTGGTCTGCCCACCCAAGGGAAAACCTCGCATGGCGACGCCATTGCTCGAATTGGCATGCGCAGCGATAACTAACCCATCGTCTTCATCGATCATCCGGTACGCTGTCAAAACGTCGGTCGTTGCCCCTACAGTCGCAGAACCCTCATCCAACTGGTCAGCATGGATGTTTAAATTGAGAAGTAAATGTTCTATCTCTCTGACCGGTTTATCCGGCGAGAAGATGGCCAGGATATGGAAACCGAACGTAGCCGTGAATTCAAACCCCGGCAGCACCAGAATTTTATCCAACAACCGGCGATATTCTGCCAGGCGAGCCTGTTCTGCAGGCATAAGCCGTTTTAGCCGTTCCAATAACTCGAGTTGTTGGAGTTCTTCATTGATTCGGCGAATTCCCATGACCGTATTATGATCGGTCAAGGCAATAATATCCAGACCGCGCGCTTCTGCACGGCGTAGGATGTCCAGATAATCTGCTTCGGGTTGTTGGAAATCGCCCGAAGCTGGGGTATGGAGGTGTAAATCAGTGTTACACCATTGCATGTTTGATCGTTTTTTCTTTGCCACAATTTTCTCTATCGCAATAATAAACTAAATCGCCTCTGGGATTAATTCCATAGGTTGGTGGGTTGTCGTTCCACTCCGTAAATTTTCATCTTGAGGAGTGCTTTTTTCTTCTGTATTCGTCGCATCAAGTGCTGAATCAAGCACATCTTGGACCGTTTCAGCAAAAACGAAATTCATCTCTTGGCGCACTTCGATCGGTAGATCCTCCAGGTCAATCTCATTCCTGACGGGTAAAATTACTGTTTTCAATCCAGACCTGTGGGCGGCTAATATTTTTTCCTTAATGCCTCCGACCGGCAGCACCTGCCCGCGCAGAGAGATTTCGCCTGTCATACCAACCTCGTGCCGCACCAATCGACCAGAAATCAACGAAACAAGGGCTGTCGCCATCGTTACACCGGCTGAAGGTCCATCCTTTGGCTGCGCGCCGGCAGGAATATGCAGGTGAAAATCGGATTTTTCGAAAAAAGATGCGTCCAGGCCCAGCTTCTCGGCGTTTGATCTGACATAGGAGAGCGCGGCGTGCGCTGACTCTTGCATAACGTTCCCAACTGAACCGGTGATTTGAAAACCCTTTCCGCCGGGCATGCGTGTCGCTTCAACAAATAAAACATCGCCGCCTACCGATGTCCATGCCAGGCCTGTCGCCACACCAGGAATCGACGTGCGCTGGATAACCTCTTCATCACTAAAGTATTTCGGACGCCCAAGCAGTTCTTGAATTTTATCTGGCGAGATTTCAACTTTCTCGACTTTCCCCTCAGCAATCAGAGTAACTACTTTTCGACATACCGAACCGATCTCGCGTTCCAAATTGCGCACACCTGCTTCGCGCGTATAAGACCGAATGATTTTCTCAAGGCTAGCATCGCTGAATTCGACTTCATTTACCCGCAGGCCATTCTCTTTCAATTGGCGTGGGATTAGATAGCCGTGGGCAATCACGATTTTTTCCCGCTCTGTATATCCCGAAAGATCAATAATTTCCATCCTGTCACGCAAGGGACCTGGTATCGGATCGAGTAGATTGGCGGTCGTAATGAACATGACCTGTGAAAGATTGTACGAGACCTCCAGATAATGATCACGGAACTCAGCATTTTGTTCTGGGTCCAATACTTCTAACAACGCAGAGGCCGGATCGCCATGGAAATCAAAAACCAGCTTATCCACCTCATCGAGCATAAATACAGGATTATTCGATTCAACCCTGCGCAGGGCTTGTAAAATGCGGCCGGGTAGCGCCCCAATATAAGTACGCCGGTGCCCTCGTATCTCTGCTTCATCCCGCATACCGCCTAACGATATACGCACAAATTTACGTCCCATTGCACGTGCGATCGAGCGGCCAAGGGAGGTTTTGCCGACGCCCGGAGGGCCTACAAAACAAAGGATTGCGCCCTCCCGCAAGCGATGAATTTCATCAACCGGTAATTGGGCCAGTTCTTGAGCACGTTCCTGTCGCAGCTTGCGAACGGCCAGGTACTCCAGGATACGCTCCTTGACATCTTCGAGCCCATAATGGTCCTGTTCGAGGACCTGGTGTGCATGCGCAATATCCAGGTTATCTTCCGTGGTATTAGACCAGGGCAAAGAGACCAACCAGTCAATGTAAGTTCGGATCACTCCGTATTCAGCCGCCGCGGCTGGCAGACGGCTAAGGCGGTCCAACTCGCGTCGGGCCTGCTTCTCAGCTTCCTCCGGCATCTTAGCCGCATCGATCTTCACGCGGAATTCTTCGACCTCTGCTGCTTGTTCATCGACTTCGCCTAGTTCTTTTTGGATCGCTTTAAGCTGCTCGCGCAAGAAATATTCCCGTTGTACTTTCTCGATCTCGGATCGCGCCTCATTTTGAATTTTCTTGCCAATCTCCAAAACTTCTGCTTCATGCGCTAGAATATTGACCAGACGCAGCAGCTTGTCCAGAGCGGAATCGTCTTCCAATAATTCTTGAGCATCTTTTAACTCCATGCGTTGGAAATTGGCGATTGTATAAACAATTTGCAGCGGATCCTCTAATGACACGACCGACGAAACTAGTTCCCGCGGTATAGAAGGAATCATCTCGGCGATATGCTCAAATTGATCGCGTGCGTTACGCGCCAATGCCTCAAGCTCAAGACCTGACTCGACGATCTCAGGTTTAAGGGTAATCGTCGCTTTCAGATAAGGCTCTCGTTGGATGAATTCACCCAGGCTGAAACGCGCTAAACCTTGTACGACCAGCCGGATTGTTCCATCGGGCGCCCGGAACATACGATGAATCATCGCCACAGTGCCCATCGAATATAAATCCTCAGGCTCGGGGGCTTCCAATTCTGGATTACGAGAGGTTACCAGGCCGATTAAGCGCTCTTCACTCGCCATCACATCATCCACCAAACGGATGGAGCGCGCCTGCCCGATCGTCAATGGCACCGCGGTTTGTGGGTAGACAACCACCCCGCGCAACGGTAATACTGGCAGGATGGAGGGTATCGGGTTATCTTCATCAGAAACCGATGGGGAATCTCCGATCACTTGATCGCCATCCTGAATTACGTGGGGAATAATCGGCCGAAAGAGCAATTCATCTATAATATTGGCTTCATTTTCTTCAATCAGCCAATTGAGCATTTCCAAAATACTTGAGTTCCAACGGGAAGCAGGCATATATGTTTTCCGGGTCTCCAAAACAATTATTCACGATTTTCAACGGGTATCTGGAGAGGGTGCGCCTTCGGTAGGGTAACCAGCAGAAATCCATTGTCATAATTGGCCTTAACCAGCTCTGCTGCAATCGCGATGGGGAGTTCCATTTCGATACTGAACTCACCAAATCGAATTTCCATTTGATGGTAAGCGCGCCGGGCAGGGGAGTCTGGTCGGGCGCCTCGGATTGACAGAGTACGACCTTCTAACTTAATCGTAAAATCCTCGTCGTGCATACCGGCAATTTCAACGCGCACCACAACGGTTTCTTCTGTTTCGAATATATCAGTAGGCGGTCGCCAAAGCGGCGAGCGGATCGTTGACCGCCACTGCTCTAACGCAGAATCCATATATTGCATTTCATTGGATCCTAAATGATCCTTGCCTGGCGGATTGGAGATTAAATCCATCTCAATCATGCTTTACGCTCCTTGAATATAACGGCGCTCAGTCATCATGGCAAATATCGTGACTTGCAATCCCACCGAACTGGTTTTGTCGCGAATTGAAGATAGCATAATTTTTTTACCAATATTCTAAATGCAGAACCAACCTGCGCCCCCGGCGGGATTCGAACCCACAACCAATAGCTTAGAAGGCTACTGCTCTGTCCATTGAGCTACGGGGGCGATAACTAGTCCGCACAGACTCTGATGCCTTGAAGCACTCGCCCTCCAGACAAAGTCCGGAGAATAGTTTGCGCTGGTCGCCCCAGAATGTTGCCTAACTCAATAGAGTTTAGAGGTTGGTTGCTGTTTGCCAGGAAAATTCGGAATACAGCGTCAACCAACGCGGTCTGTTGTGGAATGAAATCATTCTGCTTGGCACAGTGCATAATCAAGATATGCTGGAGACCATCTACACTTTGGACCGCTGCTGTTTGCGGGTCAACCCAATCTACCTGGATGGTTTCAGCTACATTGGCGAAAGCTTCTTGATGCTCCTTACATAAATAATTTCTCAAATATACGTGCCAATCCCTGTCATTTTTTTGCCACCAATCGAAGTCAATATGAAAACAGGTTTGCAAAGTGGGTTTAACAAGGCTCATTCGTTTGACTTCTGTTGCCATAGGCCTCCCGGGGAAATGATCAATCCAGCAGAATAATTACCTGCCCATCCAGGCTAAAAATCCATATCCGCCAAACGAAAATGTAGGTCGCCAAGATGAACCAGGCCCGCTTGAGATGCCAATTGAGCCAAAATCGGTCCGGGTGGGATACGGCGGATTACATTGATGGCAGCATATAACTCACTCGCATGCACATGTCCCTGCGGATTAAGTTTAGAAAGTTCCCGTACCATGTTCATAAGTACTCGTTCTAGGTTGTGGTGATCGCGAGGAGCGCGCGTCCAAACCTGATCCAAGGCTTCCAGGTCTGGGATCGCAATCGCCATACGATCGTCAAATGGTGAAGTCACATACTGCTTCAGCATCGCGAATACGACGCCGCCATCAGATCCTACCAATACAGTTCGCATCCACTCACGGTTTGAACGCCTGTGTTCGGTCTTCAAGATCACCTCGCCTGGCTTCTTTCCTCGCCGGACGCGTATCAGACTGCCAGGGATTAAGCCGCGCGATGCGTACCAGTTCCGTAATCCAAAAATATATCGCTTCTCACGTACAACCCAGCCAGGAAAACTTTCACCGGTATCTCCGTCCACGAGCATAAATCGGATACGCGGGGCTTCATAAGCCGTAGGAAAAAGGTGTTTAACCCGTGAAGCAAGCGGCAAGGTTCCCGCACGCCAATGCGGATAGATCAAACGGATCTCGACTTCATCCGTTTGTGGTAAACGAGAAATGACTGGAGAAAGCTCATCGTCCAGGTCTCTTTCTAAATCCAACATTTCCTTCGTCAACAATTTTCGATCATACTCAGAACCCGGATAACGCAAACAAATGGGAGGCTCTAATACTTCAGGCGGCTCCAGGCGATGTAAATACCATAGGATTTTTCCAGCCGGTCCTACTTCGTCAAAGCGTGTATCGTTTTGCATCGCCCAATCTAAAGAGAACTCCAGAAGTTTTTGATTAACATCTGAGGAGAGACCGATTTGCTCGATTAGCGCTGTGGTAGATAAAGGACCGCCGCCTGCCATATCCAAGACAGCTTCAGCCAGGTTCAGGTGTCCGACATTGACATCGACGAGCAGCGCTCGTGGAAACCAGTTGCTAGCGATACGCTCAAAATCGGGACGGGTCTGCAAATCTTCCTCAAGGTACTCTACGAGACCATCGCCGTATTCATCCAGCACCAATTTTACATCCAACGAAGCATCATCGGTAGAAATTTTCGGCGGCTCATTGAGGATATGATTCGCAAGGTTTGTAGCAAATTCTCGTTCTTCTCCATTCTCGAAAGATACACGGATCACGTCAAATTTTCCAAGATCGGGATTGATCCCAGGTCGAACTCCAACCACTTTGCCTGGCTGCCAATTACAGGCCGGGAATACAAGCGATTGGTTCACTTGATAATCGCCTTTCGGTTGGTAAATTTCACCATATGCTGTGCGACGTTGCTCTACAGCGCTTTTTTCTCGTTGGATTCGCTCCGTTACGAGCGCAATTACCAGGTCACGCGTTGATTGAGGAGTCTCGAGCTCCAATAAATGGTTATAAAGGAACTCGACGTCATCATCCTCAAGCTCAAATTCCTCCCAATAATCTTCGCGCAGGGAATAAGTTAAATTAATCATCGCTTGCCTCAAATAAAAATTGCACAATTTATAGAGTAATATTATACTCTATGGAAAATAGATCATCACTCGCCAGAATTCTTTCCGATTGCACGTATCCTTAGGAGATCGCATATGGACAACCATGAATGGGTAGTTCTAGACCAGATTTCAGGCCCTGCAAAGGCAAATATCCTGAAGGGCTTTTTAGAAGCCCAAGGCATACAGGTATTTCTCTCGCAGGAGGGTATCGGCGAATCGATTTATCCTGTCTCAGTCGGCCCATTGAGTGAAGTCCAACTCTTGGTGCCCAGCAGCCAATTGGAAGATGCCCAAAAGATACTTGCCGATTACGATGCAGGGATCTACCAGGACATATCAAGCCAATACTTGACCAAAGACGAAGAGGATCAAAAACCCGGATCCAATCAAGGATAAACAGTCTCTAGCCAATCAATTGGGTCCACCTGAACGCCATTCACCCACACTTCCCAATGGAGATGTGGTCCTTGTACTCGTCCGGTTCCCCCGACCCGACCAATCAACTGCCCTGCTTTGACAAAATCTCCAGGTTTTACCAGGATCTCCGATTGGTGCATATAACCGGTATAGATTCCTTGTCCATGATTAATCATGGTGGCATTGCCGCGCACCGTCAAAGGTCCAGCAAAGACAACCAGTCCATCAGCCGGAGCATAAATATCTGTGCCAGTTTTGCCAACGATATCTAAACCGGTATGGAAGAAATTATAGGCGCTGCCATTATAAGAACGGCGATTCCCATAGCGAGATGACCAGCAATCGCCGCTTTGTAAACAATAATTTACTTCTAAGGGTGAAGGCAGTTTGAAAACACCTTGCCAATATTTTTCGGGCGTGGATAGTGCAGCAAGCGCAGTCCACTGCGCATCTTCAGGTTTGGTCACCACAGGGTCAATTGTTGCCGGATCTACCGTTAAGGGCTGGTCATAAGGATAATCAACCGCTTTGACACGTACCATTTGAGTGAATGAGAATTCTCCACCGGCTTGCGAAACGCCGTGAATTTCCATCGGATAGAGGCCGGGTTCAGTCATGGCATGTACGCCTTGTAAAGCGACATAACCTTTACCTTCGTCTGGGTAGAATTGTAAGCTATGTCCGAGCAGCGAACCACTCAATGATAACGACTCGTCGCTCGAAATCGCGATCTCCGCAGCTTTTCCTTGTAATAGGGACGGTGGATCTAAGACAACTTCAGTAATAGCGCCAGGCAACGCTCCTGGGCCATCTGCTCTGGCTCCTGAACTGCGCAGGATATCTCCCGGCACAATACTCCAGTCGCCAGCCAATAAATTTGTATGAACCAAGGACCATGGATTGACGCCATCTAACACAGCAAGTTCCAAAATTGTCTGGCCCGATTGCAGGGTACTTCGTGAAAAAGCCTCAGATTCTGAGGTTTGTTCAGGGATGATCAATATCGACCCTGCGAAAACTTCATTCGGGCTGGTCAGACGATTTAAACGAATTATTGTCTCCTCGGAGACCTGATACCTGCGACTAAGGCTACGCAAGGTTTCGCCAAATGGTACCTGCTCAGTCTGAATCACGCCCTGAATGCCCTCGAGACCCGGAATAACCAACTGGTCTCCTACTTTCAGTTGTTCTGGATTACTGACTCCATTTGCGGATTGGAGCTCCTCAACGCCCACCCCAAACCGAGCAGCAATCCCCCAGAGAGAGTCGCCATCTTGGACGATATAAACCGGCCCAGCAGGTGGGTTTTGTTGCGCCAGACTGGCATTTATCGGAATCAAACAACAGATTACGGCTAACAAAATAGTAATGATTCGCCAGCCATTTACCTTAAAATTATAAAGTTTTTTGCTTTGCATCATACCAAAGGACTAGTTTACCACAAGAATGATAAAAGCCCGCCTAATTCTTAAAATCAATCCGCTGAACTCCCTTGCCAGTCCTATTGTGGCGGACTATAATTGAGCGGTTTTAGACGCGCTAATTCTCAGATCGGAAATTCATATCGGCCAAACATCTGGCCTTAGAACCAATCAAAAAATTAATGAGGCAATTATGATAGACGTAAATGATCTTCGCAAAGGTGTAACTTTTGAACTGGATAAAAACCTGTATAAAGTAATGGATTATCACCATCATAAACCAGGCCGGGGCAATGCCACGATACGAGTGAAAGTTGTTAACCTGCGCACCAGTTCCACAACAGAAATGACCTTCCAATCCGGGGACCGGGTCCAAGATGTACGGTTAGATTTCCATAATGTTTCTTATTTGTATACGGATGGACATTTCTATCACTTCATGGATTCTGAAACATTTGAACAACCAGCCATTTCAGGCGAAATTCTTGGCGATTCGGCAAAATATCTAAAGGAAGGTCTTGAGCTCAAATTGACTTTTTACGATGGCGAACCGATCGATGTCGAGCTCCCTATGTCAGTAGAAATGGAAGTCGCCGAGGCGGATGTGGCGGTGCGCGGGGATACGGCTACTGGTGTTACGAAGAAAGTTACTACTGAAACCGGCCTGCAGGTGCAAGTGCCTAATTTTGTTAACGTAGGCGATAAGATCCGCGTCAACACCGAGACTGGCGCATACTTGACAAGAGTTTAATCCAACGAAGCCCATGCGAACGCCAGCAGGAAAAGAATGCCGTTATTTTTACGGCGACTATTATCGGGGACGCAGCCAGGAAGAATGCCGGCTCTTAGGGCCGGCTTCTTTGCCTTGGAAACCAGATCTGTGCTCCACCTGCCCGGTTCCAGATATATTGATGGCCAACGCCTGCCCTCATTTGATCCTTGAGCCACAGCTAGAACGACCTTTTCCGTTCGTAAAGCAACGCGTCAAGGTTAAGCCTTATTGCACGAGTACTTCGCGCTCCGGCTTTGATCCTCATATCGGTTGTGGAAATTGCCATCCGCTTCCATCTATTTTCGAAGGAGATAAAATTTGAAGCTGACCTTGCTTCTAGATCTGGATGGCACGCTATTGACCAATGAGGTGGATGCTTTTCTTCCGGGCTATCTTCAAGCATGGTCGGAATTTATCGCGCCTTACATTGAGCCGTCCCGTTTCACAAAGGCGCTCTTGGATAGTACACGTTTTATCTCAGATCACCCACGACCTGACTGCACCCTGCGCGAATTATTTGACAGCGTATTTTTCCCATCTATTGGGATCGACCAGGCCAAGTTTCTGCCTCTCGAAGAACAGTTCTATGCGCGAATCTTTCCGACTCTTAAAAAATTCACCCAAACCATCCCTGGCGTGGGTGATCTCGTAAATCAGGCCTTTGAGCGTGGGTATCAGGTTGTGATCGCCACGAATCCGTTCTTTCCGATGACCGCGATTGAACAAAGGCTGGACTGGGCAGGTTTGCCATTATATCAATATCCATTTACCTTGGTAACCGGAATGGAAGATTTTCACTTCGGGAAACCACATCCGGCATATTTTGCAGAGATATTGGCCCACTTGGGTTGGCCTGACGGATCTGTGATTATGGTGGGCGATGATCTAGAAAAGGATATTATCCCCGCCGACCAACTCGGGATTCCAACTTACTGGGTAGATAATAATGGCAAGGCTGCGTCTGACCATTTGGTGATGCCACATGCACACGGAAACTTGAATGACCTGATAAACTGGCTCGACGAATCTGATGAGGGCATCTTCCAACCCGATTTTTCCACCTCCGCAGCTATTCTAGCCACCTTGCGTTCAACGCCTGCCGTTCTGAGTAGTGTAAGTCGTCTGTTAACCCCATCACAATGGACTTGCCATCCCCAAGCCGATGAATGGTGCCCTTCAGAGATCGTATGCCATTTACGTGACGTTGACCTTGAAGTAAATATACCGCGCCTGAGGAAAATTATTCTGGAAGATAACCCATTCCTTCCCGGGATGGATACAGACCGCTGGAATGAAGAACGCCAATACCATTATCAGGATGGATTGGAGGCGTTACAAAGCTTTATATCCGCTCGCATGAGCCTCCTCTCCTTGTTAGCAGCCGTTCAACCAGAAGGTTGGCAGCGTACGGCTCGACATTCCATCTTTGGACGCACGGACCTGGCAGAGCTGACAAGCTTTATCGCGGGTCATGACCGGATGCACATCCAACAATTTTTACAGGATCTAAAACCAACCTAGTTTATCGCCTCCATTTCGACCAAGAAGTGTTATAACTGGAAAGTTCGGAATATTATTACCAGAATAATCAGATTATTCGGGAGGTTAACATGCGTAAACGGGTTGTCATTACCGGGCTGGGATGCATCAGCCCTTTAGGCAACGACATACCGAGCATGTGGGGCAACTTAATTGCGGGAAAATCTGGCGTAGATCTCATTAGTGCTTACGACACCCGCGAATTTAAAACCAAATTCGCCGCCGAAGTAAAAGGCTTTGACGGCCAGGCGCTTTTCGGGAGCCGTGAAGCCCGCCGCATGGATCGATTTACACAATTTGCTCTAGCAGCCTCTCAACAGGCAGTTAGCAATGCCAGGCTTGTCATCGACGATGGCAACCGTGACAGAATTGGGGTAGTGATTGGATCGGGGATAGGTGGTCTTGCTACTTTGACCGAGAACATGCGGGTCTTAATTGAAAAAGGACCATCGCGCGTTAGTCCATTTCTGGTGCCTATGATGCTGACAGATTCCAGTCCTGGGATGATCGCCATTCATCTTGGTTTACGTGGGCCAAATTTTGCGGTGGTCACAGCCTGCGCGACGGGTACAAACGCCATTGGCGAGGGTACTGAGGTCATCCGGCGTGGCCAGGCGGATGTCATCCTGGCCGGCGGTAGCGAAGCAACCATTGTGCCGCTTGCGATGGCAGGCATGAGCGTCATGGGCGCGCTTTCCAGCCGGAATGACAACCCCCAGGCGGCCTCACGACCTTTTGATCTTGAACGCGATGGATTTGTGATGGGCGAAGGCGCTGGTGTTTTGGTGCTCGAATCCTTGGATCACGCCTTCGCGCGTAGCGCACCGATCCTGGCTGAAATCCGCGGTTACGGAATTACTAACGATGCTTATCATGTTTCCGCCCCTGCCGAGAATGGCGTGGGAGCAGCGATATGCATGCAAATGGCGTTGGAAGATGCAGAGCTGGGCATCCAGGATATTGATTATATTAATGCACACGGCACAAGCACATACTTAAACGACAAAAGTGAAACGACTGCGATTAAATCCGTCTTTGGCGAACGCGCTTACCACATACCCATCTCTTCCACAAAATCGATGACAGGTCATCTTTTAGGAGCAGCGGGCGCGCTCGAAGCTACCATCTGTGTGAAGGTCCTGCAGAATGGGATCTTGCCAGCTACCATTAATTATGAACATCCGGATCCGCTATGTGATTTAGATTATGTTCCAAACATCGCACGAAAAGCGTCCGTCCGGACGATTATGTCCAACTCATTTGGATTCGGTGGTCATAATGCTGTCATCATATTGAGCCGTTATGACGCGCAGGAAGCGCAACCCATCACCCCCATGGAGGGTGGACGATGAGCCCCTATGCGCATATCACCGGCTGGGGCATGGCAGTCCCAGAACGGATCATGACTAATACCGAAATCGCCCAAATGGTGGATTCCGATGACGAATGGATTTATTCCCACACTGGCATCCGTGAACGAAGAGTCGCCGGCAAAGAAGAAACCACGGCGACATTGGCTATTGAAGCCGCGCGTAAAGCGCTTATCGTTGCGAACCTAAACCCATCGGCCATCGATCTGATCATTGTCGCAACCTCTACCCCAGAGTTTTTGTTTCCAGCTACAGCATGTATTGTCCAAGATCAATTAGGCGCTACGCGGGCGGGAGCGTTTGACCTGATGGCGGCTTGTAGTGGGTTTATTTTTGCTATGAATATGGCGGCACAATCGATCCGCAGCGGCGCCTTCCAAACGATATTGGTCATCGGTGCTGAAACCCTGTCCAAGGTTGTAGACTGGCAAGATCGAAATACATGCATATTATTTGGCGACGGTGCTGGGGCATTCGTAATGCAATCCAGCCTCGACCCAGGCGGTATTATGTCAGCAGTCATGCGCTCTGATGGATCCGGAGGAAATCTACTCAGTATCCCAGCCGGCGGCAGCGCAATTCCAGCCAGTATCGAGACAATCCATCAAGGTCAGCATTTTATCCAAATGAATGGCCGTGAGGTATTTCGTTTTGCAACACGCGTAATGTCTCAGGCAACTCTGGATGCAATTGAAAAAGCAGATTTAAAGTTGGAAGATATTAAGTTAGTAATCCCCCACCAAGCAAATTTGCGCATTATTCAGGCAGCGGCTAAAGGTCTGGGCATCCCAATGGAGCGCTGTTATGTAAACCTGGATCGGTATGGTAATACATCCACAGCCTCCATCCCAATTGCAACCGTCGAAGCGTTGCAAGGTGGCTTAATCTCGCCTGGCGACCGGATTGCCTTCGTGGGATTTGGCGCCGGCCTGACCTGGGGAGCGGCTGTAGTAGAATGGACTGGACCGCTGCCAGGCATCCGTAAAATCAGCCCGTATCCTTATCGACTATATGCACGGATTCGATCCGTTTTACTTCGATTACTGCGAAAAATCGATGCATGGATCTGGGGTCGGCGACTGTCCTAACTTCATTAATTTTTGTTAGAAGCCTGTTAGAAATTCTTCCCAGATTGATCCTATATCGCCAGGCGGTCAAATAGGTTGGTATAATGGACAAGATATATTGGGTTTAAATATATTATTTTGGAGGTAGCGTGAACCCAGCCAGAAACCGTACGACGATCATATATTTGTTGCTATTCGTAGCCATCATATCGATGGTGGTCTACAATTTCCAATCACAGACCAAGCTTCAAGAAGCCCTGTCCATCAACCAGGTAGCTGCTGACATACAAGCCGGTAAAATTAAGCGCATCGTCCAAGACGACACCCGCCTTCAAGTGATCTATGCAGATGGCAGCGATCCAAGGACTGCCCAGATCGACAACACTGCCACCCTTGTGGACCAACTCAAGGCGCTCGGAGTGACTACGGATCAACTCGCTCCATCGCGGATTTCACTTGAAATCCGCGCACCCAGCTCCTGGCTCAGCGTTGCTACTGCTCTGGGTTATATCTTGCCATTTATTATCCTGGTAGGCATCTTCTGGTTTGTTTTTCGACAGGCGCAAGGGAGCAATAATGCAGCGATGTCATTCGGTAAGTCCCGAGCACGCATGTTTTCCGGCGACCAACCTACCGTAACTTTCCAAGACGTCGCAGGCGTTGAAGAAGCAAAAGAAGAACTAAAAGAGGTTGTCGAATTCCTGCGCGAGCCGGAAAAATTTATCTCACTCGGCGCCCGAATTCCAAAAGGTGTCCTGCTGGTTGGACCTCCAGGCACAGGTAAAACGCTGTTAGCCAAGGCTGTCTCAGGCGAGGCAGGCGTCCCATTTTTCTCAATTTCCGGCTCTGAATTTGTCGAGATGTTTGTCGGTGTCGGCGCCAGCCGTGTACGAGACTTGTTTGATCAGGCGAAAAGGCACTCTCCCTGCATCGTATTCGTAGATGAAATCGATGCTGTTGGGCGTCAGCGGGGCGCTGGTCTTGGGGGAAGCCACGATGAGCGTGAGCAAACGCTTAACCAAATGCTGGTCGAAATGGACGGTTTTGACACCGATACAAACGTCATTATCATGGCAGCCACCAACCGTCCTGATATCCTCGATCCAGCCTTGATGCGACCTGGACGATTTGATCGCCGTGTGATATTGGATCGTCCAGATATGCGCGGCCGGGAGCAAATCCTCAAAGTTCATGTTAAAGGGAAGCCGCTGGCCCCGGAAGCGGATCTAATGGCTCTCGCTCGTTCCACGCCTGGGTTTGTTGGTGCGGATCTCGAGAATCTAGTCAATGAAGCTGCCATTTTGGCCGCGCGTAGAAACAAGAAGGTCATTGGCCAAGCAGAGCTAGAAGAGGCCATCGAGCGGGTCATTGCTGGCCCAGAACGCAAGAGCCGTTTGATCAGTGCAGAAGAAAAACGCATCGTAGCCTATCATGAAGCGGGTCATGCAGTTGTGATGAATTCCATCCCTGAGGCAGATCCGGTACGTAAGGTGTCCATTATCGCGCGTGGGATGGCAGGTGGTTATACCCTGGCCTTACCGGAAGAGGATCGGAC
>JAYRNN010000140.1:0-3834 GCA_041912175.1 Anaerolineales bacterium
ACCCCCTTGTTGGGAAGTCTGAGCGAAGCGAAGCGCGAGACTGAATGCCAATGCAGAACCGGCTGGCGTGTACCACGTTCGTCCCATCCGGCCGCGTGCATGAGTCTGTCCATCTGCAGCCACCAGCGCCCGGTCGGGGGCGCCAGACTCTAGCCAGCGGACGGCTTCAGCGTTCGTGGAGTCGACCGAATCTAAATACCGCACGGGCCCGAGGGGCAAGCCGGCTAATGCTTGAAGTACCGTTTGCTCATCCACACAATAATTGTATCGTATTCAACCCAATGAATCGATTTGGAAAAATTCCTATCCCGAATCTGGCTGCACTGTGATATACTTGCATCCGCTCCCGCCATAGGCGGGAGGTTTTATGCCCTTTATGGGCAATACTCTATCTTACTCATCTCCCGACTTGCCTGTGCGTGCCGGCGGCCTCGGTGTCAGGCGAGAGTGACGGGGATGGAAGAATAAACGCGAAGGAGCAATTGAATATGGCCTTAATTCCCATGAAATCGCTTCTAGAAAGCGGCGTTCACTTCGGTCATCGCACCCATAAGTGGCACCCTTCGATGAAGCCCTATATCTTCACCGAACGCAACGGCATCCATATTATCGATTTGCAAAAAACGGTCAAATCCCTGGAACAGTCCTATGGACTGGTTCGAGATGCCGTCGCAGCAGGCGGTACAGTGCTGTTCGTAGGCACCAAACGCCAGGCGCAGGAAACCATCCAGGCTGAGGCGACCCGCGCTGGCATGCCTTATGTGACCAATCGCTGGCTAGGCGGCATGCTGACCAATTGGCGCACCATCCGCGGCCGGATCAACGAGCTGGAACGCATGGAGCGAATGCGTGACAAAGGCGATTTTGAACGCATTACCAAGAAAGAGGCGCTGCTGCTCAGCCGTGAAATCGAGCGCCTGGATACGCTTCTGGGCGGTATTCGCCAGATGAGCAAGCTGCCGGACCTGATGTTCGTTGTGGATGTGCATCGCGAAGAGACTGCCATTCATGAAGCCAACTTATTAAACATCCCGGTTGTCGCCATGGTCGACACTAACTGTGATCCACGTAACGTAGATTATGTGATCCCATCCAACGACGACGCCATCCGCGCCATTAAACTCCTGGTTGGGAAAATGGCCGACGCCTGCCTGGAAGGTAAAGCAATGCGCAAAGATTTGCCTGAAGAGCAACTCGTGACCGAAATGCGTATGGTCATCCCCAGCGCCGATGAACGCGAGCTGACAGACGAAGAACTGCTAGGAGAGGCCACACTGGCAAAAATCTCTTCCAGAGGCCGGGCAATCGAGATCGAAGAAGAGACCGAAATCCCGGCCCTTGCAGAAGGCACGCCCTTGACCGAGGAAGCATGGGAAGGCGATGAAACGGTTGAAGTTGAAGATGAAGAAATTGACGAAACTGAGGAAGACAAAGAATAGTTATGGCGATTACCACAGAACAGATCAAAGAATTACGCGAAGCGACCGGCGCAGGCATCCTGGACTGTCGTAAAGCTTTAGAACAAGCCAACGGCGACTTCGATAAAGCCGTTGATCACCTGCGCGAAAAAGGCCTGGCGACAGCCGCCAAGCGCGCCGATCGAGAGGCTTCCGAAGGCGTCGTCGAGCTTTATTCACATGGCAAAGGCCGTGTAGGGGTTATGGTAGAAGTGAACTGCGAAACCGATTTTGTAGGCAGGTCAGAGCCATTTCGTACTTTTGCACACGAAATCGCGTTGCAGATTGCCGCTGCCGCCCCACGCTATATTCGCTCCGAGGAGATTCCTGAAGCTGAATTGGAACGCGAGCGAGAAATCGCGCGCGTTCGAGCGCGTGAAGAGGGCAGACCTGAGGCGATGCTTGACCGTATCGTGGATGGGCGCCTGGAAAAATTTAAGGATGAGGTCGTCCTGCTTCGTCAGGCTTACATTCGAGACGAAAATATTACCATCGAAAAGCTTTTAATGCAGAACGTAGCCGCGATTGGCGAAAACCTCGTCATCCGGCGCTTCACCCGATGGGAATTGGGTGAAAGCACAGACAAATAATTGCTTTTCCAAGGCCAACCAGCAGGTTGGCCTTTTTTATAAAGGAGGCTTTACGTTATGAATGATAAATTGAAATATAAACGCATCTTACTCAAGCTCAGTGGCGAATCGATGGCAGGCCCAGACGGTATAGGGATCGATCCAACCCGCGCGGAAGACGTGGCCCAGCGCGTAAAAGAAGTACGAGAAATGGGTGTGGACGTGGCAATCGTCATTGGAGCCGGAAACTTGTGGCGCGGCCGCAGCGGCATCGAACGCGGCATGGACAGGGCGACTGCTGACTATATGGGCATGCTCGCAACTGTGATGAACGCCCTGGCCTTGATGGATGCCATGGAGCGCTGCGGACTGGTTGTGCGTGTACAATCTGCCGTCCAAATGCAAGCGGTTGCCGAACCTTACATTCGCCGGCGAGCGATCCGTCACCTGGAAAAAGGGCGCGTGGTTATCTTTGGTGCAGGCACTGGCAACCCGTATTTCTCGACAGATACGGCTGCCGCACTGCGCGCTATGGAAATTGACGCTGATGTGTTGATCAAGGCTACGAAAGTGGATGGCGTTTATGACGCGGATCCGCTAAAAAATCCTGAAGCGATCAGGTTCGACACCCTAAGCTATATCGATGTGATTAACCGTCGCCTGCAAGTTATGGACAGCACGGCCATCTCCTTGTGCATGGATAACGAATTGCCGATCCTTGTGCTCAATTTATGGAATCCGGAGGCTCTGCGAGGCGCCTTGTTTGGCGAGCCGGTTGGTACCCTGGTCACAATTTAATTTTTTAACTGCTTCAGATCTAAAATTTGGGAGCGGCCATTGCTCCCAAATTTTAGAATTTACATTTTAACCCTTTTCTCTCTTCCAATTTTCGAGTATCCTATACGGTATGATCTATAAATATCATGGAGGCAGCTATGCTAAAAGAGATCTACAAAGAAACTGAAGGGCGAATGAAAGGCGCAATCCAGGCTCTTGAAGAAGATCTAACGGGTATCCGGACCGGGCGGGCTCATCCTGGTTTAGTTGAGAGGCTGCAAATCGAGTATTATGGGACGCCAACACCGCTGATGCAACTGGCCACTATTACCGTTCCAGAACCACGCCAGTTGCTAATCCGCCCATTTGATGCTTCGACCTTGAAGCAAATTGAGAAATGCATCCTGGCTTCGGACCTTGGGTTGAATCCAAACAATGATGGAAAACAGATCCGCCTCAACCTGCCTCCCCTGACCGAGGATCGACGCAGAGATCTGGTAAAGCTCGTCCACAGCCGAGACGAGGAAGCCCGCGTAGCCGTCCGTAATATCCGGCGGGATAGCATTAAAGATTTGCACGAGTTTGAAAAAGAAAAGATGATCTCTGAAGACGATCGAAAAAAAGGCGAAGAAGAACTTCAGAAAATGACCGACCGGTTTGTTGAGGAAATCAATCAAATCGGCCAGCGCAAAGAAAGAGAAATCATTGAGGGGTAACCCCATATTGTGACATGAACAATTCAAATTTGCCAGATTTACCCGAGCGAATTCCGACTCACATTGCTATTATCATGGACGGTAATGGACGTTGGGCTTTGCAGCGTGGATTGCCACGCCTGGCTGGTCATCGTGCCGGCACAGAAAATTTGCGCCGGATTATTGAAGCCTTCATCGAATTCGGAATTCGATATCTCACCATTTATGCCTTCTCCACTGAAAATTGGGGCCGCCCACAGGAGGAAGTTCAAGGGTTAATGCATATCGTGGAAGATGTAATCGACCGCGAGTTGCAAGAACTTCACGACCAGGGCG
>JAYRNN010000141.1:0-6154 GCA_041912175.1 Anaerolineales bacterium
ATCTCGCAACGTCGGCTGGCGCCTGGATTATTTTCTCGTTTCGAAAAGCTTAATGCCAAGAGTGCAGGATGTTATTATCCACACTGACATCCTGGGGTCAGACCATTGCCCGGTTTCGATTGTTCTTGATTAGTCGCCGAGTTGTTTGGCCAACTGCAAAGGATCATTAACCGGCGCCTGGCAGACAAAACGTTGGCATACGTACGCTGTGGGGAGATTATTCAACAATGGGCGATCTTGGAGGATCAGAGGCGCCTGTCGCGTAAGGGGGTAACCCGAAATCGCAGCCACCAGATCTGGCCGGTAGCGACTCCATAAAACCTCGAGGAGCCTGTGTGTATTCGCCTGTTGCGGGTCCCCTACGATGGCAACCTCCTTCACAGGAGCGAGGGCAAAATCCGCAACGTTTAGCCACTCTGCGAAAGCAGTCGGATACCGGGCTGCGGTTGGCAACATCCCGGCAAGCATTTTTTCTGCACGATCTCGCCATTCTGTATGAGCGGAGAATGTACTGAGCTGAATGAGAGACAGAGCTGCAAGCGCGTTACCGCTAGGGGTTGCATTATCCTGCAAATCCTTTGGGCGAACAATCAAATCCGTCTGGTCGTCTCGAGTATCAAAAAACCCTCCACTTTGATCCTGATAGCCTTGGATCATTTGTTCGGCAAGCATTTCGGCGTTCGTATACCAACACGGATCAGGATCAGACTGATACAATGCCAGGAGGCCCAGGATCAAGCTGGCATGATCCTCAAGGAAAGCAGCATGTTGTGATTTTCCGGCGCGCCAGGAACGCAAAAGCCGATGATCCACGAAGAGCGACTTCAAAATGAAATCAGCGTTCAGTCGGGCTATTTCCAGGTAATCGCTACGATTAAGATAACGCGCGGCTTCCGCGAAGGCGATTAACGCCAAACCATTCCATGCCGTCAGAACCTTGTCGTCCGTACCTGGCCGGATGCGGCGGTTGCGCGCTTCGAACAAGCAGTTATGTAACCGCTGAAGCCATGCTACGACCTCGACCTCGGTCAACCCATACATCGCAGCCAGGGAGGCGTCGTCCACCGCCCGTTGCAAGATGGTTTTACCCTCAAAATTCCCGTCTACACGGACATCGAAAGCCGCACAAAAGAATTGATTGTCTTCTTGAGGGTTCGCTTGCGCAGCAAAAGCATCCGCAATTTCCTCGGGTGTCCAGAGGTAGTATTTGCCCTCCTCGCCTTCGGAATCGGCATCCAGGCTGCTGAAGAACCCAGCCTGTTCGCCGCCAGCCATCAGCTCACGCGCAATGAAATCGAGGGTTTCAGCGCAAACCCGGCGGTAAAAATCGTTATGTGTTAGCAGATATGCGAATAAATAGGCTCGCGCGAGTTGTGCATTATCATAAAGCATTTTTTCGAAATGAGGCGTCCGCCAATCATTGTCGGTGCTGTAGCGTGCAAACCCACCGCCCACGACATCATACATTCCACCGGCTGCCATGGCATCCAACGCATGCAGGGCGATCTGCAACGCCAGTTGATCTCCCCGGCGGGCGCGACGCAACAAGAATTCAATTGCCATCGGTTGGGGAAATTTAGGCGCTTTTCCCCAGCCGCCGTATTTCCAATCATAAGATTGGGCGAGGCGCATGGCAGCTTCATCCAGGGACTTACTGCTCAGGTTTGGTTCTGAGGCGTTCAATTCCTGGTATTTCTGAATGTGGGTGACAAGCTCTCTGGCAGTCTCAAGCAGGTTTTCCCGCTCAGTTTTCCAGGCCCGGTCGATTGCGATCAACACATCTTTAAATGCTGCCTTCCCGTAGCGCGCCGTGGGGGGAAAGTATGTGTCTCCATAAAAGGGTGAGCCGTCGGGGGTCAGGAAAACGCTCAGCGGCCATCCACCTTGACCGGTGAACGAGACGACTGCGCTCATATAAATGCTATCCAAATCTGGGCGCTGCTCGCGATCCACCTTAATATTTATAAAGTATTGGTTCATGATCGCAGCGGTATCTTTGTCTTCAAACGATTCGTGCGCCATGACATGGCACCAATGACAGGCGGAATAGCCGATACTCAAAAAGATTGGTTTATCCTGCGTGCGTGCGAATTCTAAGGCTTCAGGACCCCATGGAAACCAATCTACTGGATTATCCGCATGTTGTAATAAATAAGGGGAGTTTTCATTTGAGAGATGATTTGCCATGGGTGAAATCGTTATTCTCCGAATTCCAATTCCTTTAAGTCGACATCATCCGACAACCCAACGTTTTCGATGGTGATTTCTCCAAATAGATGATCTTGATGGACGTATATGAGGCTGCGTTTTATTAATTCCAGCATGGCGAGAAATGTAACCACGATTTCAATTATTGTCGGGGGAGATGAAAAAAGCGTCTCAAAATCTATTTTTCCTTCGCGGAGTAAGCGGTAAGCAATATGATGGATTTTTTCCCGAATGGTAATCCGGGGCGGCGCAACAACTTCGCTTAATTCCGGACGATCATCGATTTTCAAGAAAATCGCGCGCGCTGCAGCCGCCAAATCAACCAGGGTTAAATCGCCAAGGTCAAGATTTATGTCGAGGCGAGGCGCGGGCGCCAAACGAAGATAGGCCTTTAATCCCGCCGATTCTCTTGAAGCGAGATACCCCGCGATTTCTTTGAAACGTTTGTAGATAATTAGTTGTTGAACCAAAGCTTCTGCTGGATCGTCATCACCGGGTTCACGCGCCGGCGGTCGTGGCAGCAGGACTTCAGACTTGATTTGCAAGAGTTTGGCGGCGATCACAAGAAAGGCGGATACCTCCTCGGTCTTAAATTCTTGCATGGCGCGAAGGTGCTCAAGATATTGGTCTGTGACGGTTGCCAGAGCCAGCCTGGTAATATCGAGCTCGGCGCGCTCTATAAGCTGGAGCAGGAGGTCTAAAGGTCCTTCGAATACCGGAGTTGAGACGATATAACCTTTACTTTGATAAAAAGCGGCGCTAAATTCCACGCGCAAGATTATACCTGACATTTCAGTTAGCCCATGCTATACTTGTGCCGACACGTTTCGATCAGGTTTTGCTGCATCGCATCGACGGAGGAATGTATGGCGGATGACTGGAAAGAGGTCATTGCGGAATGGCAAGGTGAGCTTGGGTTTATCGGGATGAACCCTTCGGGAGGGCGAGTGCAAATGGGCGCCGTAGAGGGCCAGCCTGGCGTCAGCCCGATGGAAATCCTGCTGCTTGCGGTAGCCGGTTGCACCGGGATGGATGTGGCATCGATCCTCACCAAGATGCGCCAAAATTTAACTGACTTACGCATTACGGTACGCGGTAATCGCGTTACCGATCATCCGCGTGTTTATAAAGAGATTGAGGTGCTCTATGAGCTCTGGGGAGAGGATCTCGATATACGTTCTGTAGAGAATGCGATTGAGCTGTCTGAAATTAAGTACTGTTCTGTTAGCGCGATGCTGCGAAATGGAGTCGAAATAAGCTCTCGATATATCATTCATCCTGTACTTCAGGCAACCGTTAATAATAGTGGAGAAAAATAATGCCCGACAAACCCGTGCACGTTAGCGACGCCGAGTTTCAGAAAACCGTTTTAGAATCAACCGTTCCGACAGTCGTAGATTTTTGGGCCCCTTGGTGTAATCCTTGTCGCATGGTGGCTCCCACCCTCGACAAACTGGCGATCGAGTATTCCGACAAACTTTTAATCGCAAAGGTTAATACTGACGAGAATCCAGAATGGGCGCAACGTTACGGCGTTCAAGGCATTCCGACGATGCTATTTGTGGCCAGGGGTAAAGTCATCCACCGCCAGGTGGGCGCTTTGCCTGAGCCGATGCTCAGGGAAGTGGTTTTACAGTTTCTCGAAACGCTATCGGATGATGAATAATAAAAAAACCTTCTGGTGGTCAGTTCAGTCGCCAGAAGGTTTTTTTATTCCTATTGCTCTCGGGCTCGCTCGATATTTCCGCCTAATACGCGTAATTTATCATCCACCCGCTCATACCCGCGATCAATTTGGCCGACATTTCGTATGACCGATTGGCCGCTTGCAGCCAAAGCCGCCAACACCAACGACATGCCGGCCCGGATGTCGGGGCTTTCCATCTTCTCACCGACGAGAGGCGTAGGGCCTTGAACGATACAACGGTGGGGATCGCACAAGACAATTTGGGCTCCCATGTTTACTAACTTATCGATGAAGAACATCCGGCTAGGATACATCCAATCGTGAAATAAAACGCTGCCGCGGGATTGCGTGGCGATTACGATCGCAATACTCATCAGGTCCGTGGGAAATGCTGGCCAAGGCATAACGCTGATTGAAGGAATGGCGTCTCCTAAGTCGGGTTCAATTACAAGACTTTGGCCAGCAGGCACCACTAAATCCGTGCCATTGACTTCCCAATTAACCCCCAGGCGTCCAAGAACCATGCTGATCATATCGAGATATTCCAGCCCTGCATCTCGGACTCTAATCGACCCATGGGTTACGACCGCAGCTCCGATAAAACTCACAACCTCCAAGTAATCTGGTCCGATGGTGAATTCACCCCCGTCGAGCTCAGGTACACCCTCGATATGCAGCGTGTTGGAGCCGATGTTTTCAATATGCGCACCCAGTGTATTCAAAAAGTGACATAACTCCTGCACATGCGGCTCAGAAGCTGCATTACGCAAAATGGTGGTTCCCTTGGCAAGAACCGCCGCCATGATCGCATTTTCGGTTCCGGTTACGCTGGCTTCATCCATCAGAATATTGGCACCGGCTAATCCATGCTTCGTTTCAAACCTGAAGAGATGATCCTCACGGCGATATTCAGCTTGCGCTCCGAGCGCGCGCAACGCCAGGATATGCGAGTCTACTCGCCGCCTCCCAATTACGTCCCCGCCTGGAGGCGGTAAAATTAATTGCCCGTAACGGGCGACCATTGGACCGGCCAGCAAAATGGAAGCACGGATTTGTTTGCAGCGATCGGGGTCTAAATCCGCCGGTCGGATGTTGTTTGCCTGTATCTTCCACGTGTGGTTTGCAATCGTTTCGATATTGACTCCCAGGCTTTCTAAAAGAGCTCGCATGGCTTGAACGTCCCGTATTTCCGGGACGTTGTGTAGAACCACCGGCTTGTTCGTCAATAAACATGCGGCTAAGAGCGGCAAGGCTGCATTTTTATTGCCGGCAGGCGTCACTTCGCCGTTGAGTGGTATTCCCCCTTGGATAATAAATTTATCCATGATCAATCTCCTGAAAATATTGATTTTTTCGTAAATATCCAGATGGGTGACGTAGCTACGTCACCCATCTGGATATCGATCAGTAATCAGTTTTCTTCCTGGACAGCCTAAGCTGTAACTTGATTATCTTTGGGACGATTTCCAGGTTTGAACCACCAACGCCATTCCTTGTTTTCCCAAATAACGAGAATCGGGGGAGCGTTGAAAATCGATGAATACGTACCGCTAAATACACCCACCAGCAGAATTAATACAAAATGGCGGATGGTTACGCCTCCGAAGAGCGCCAACGCAAAGAGGGTGAACATGACAGTCAGTTGGGTATTGATAGAGCGGGCAAGGGTTTGAACAATTGAATCATTGACGACCGTTTCATAAGGCAGACGTTTGTATAAAATTGAATTTTCCCTGATCCTGTCGAAAACCACGATCGTATCGTGCACGGAGAAACCAATCACCGTCAATAAAGCAGTCAAGAAAAGTGCATCCACTTCCCAGCCAAGAAAATGACCAAAGATTGCTTCCAAGCCGACGACAACCAACACGTCGTGGAACATGGCAATAATTGCGGCTACACCATAACGAAATGCGTGCGACACCCCTCGAAAAGCATACGTGATGTAAAGCATGATGGCCAAGGCCGCTAACCCAACCGCGCCCGCGGCACGGGTGGCTACTTCTTGACCGACAGAAGGACCGACGCTGTCAGAGCGGAGGACGGTGATCGAGCTATTGAAGCGTTCCTCCATGGCGCTCACTGCTTGAGCGACAAGCGTTTCATCCATTGTTTTAGAGCGGACAATAATCGTATCGCTGCCAGATGTCTGCACCTGAGAATCTGGGAAACCGAGCTGATTGTAGATCGCAATCACCTCGGCCGGCTGAGGCGCTGTACCCGAGTCAAAGCGTACTTCCAGCAAATTACCCCCGGTGA
>JAYRNN010000142.1:0-7638 GCA_041912175.1 Anaerolineales bacterium
CTCGTATAGGCGCTCAATAATTTAGATGATTTTTCCACGATCAAGCCATTTGCCATCCCGCCCAGGTCGATCTCAAGCCCATGTGGTAGCCAGATTGTAGCAATATCAAATAATTAAAAATCACTGGCAGCCCGTACAGAAACGCACGGGCTGCCAAACTTTCGCCTGGTTAACGGTTGTGGTTTTTGCTACGGATTGTTCTGATCGGGTGTGGTTTGTCCCTGTCCATTCTGACCTTGCGGTCCCATCCCGGGTTCGCCAGGGCCTCCACGGCCCGTCCAGGCCTGGGTAGCCTTCGTGTCGAACTCAGTACCTGCCTGGGTATACATCTGGTCGGCCTGGGCCTGGGTAAGCTTTCCATCCGTGACGGCCTGGTCGAGTTGGGTCTTCAGGTTGGCCAGGACAGCATCCTTAACTGTGGCCAGCTCGACCGATTTTTCTTGCGCCAGGTCAGCCAGGGTTTTACCGCCCTGTAAGGCGCTCATCAAATCGGCCTCGGTCATATTGAGGGTTTGGGCGATGACATCCATTTCAAAGACGCCGTGGCCGCCCATCCGGCCGCCACGACCGTGTCCTCGACCTTCGCCAAACCCGCCATGCCCAAAGGGTACACCAAAGCCAGGCAATCTGCCTTGCTCGAGCTCAGTGGCATTACGATCTTTCATCTGCGTCGCTTGATCTGCGGTCAACTTTCCATCCGTGACAGCTTGGTCAACCGTCTCATTGAAAGCTGCAGAATACGCTTCTTTAAGCTTATCAAGCGTGACGCCCAGTTTGGAGGCAAAAGCATTCAAAAACGTTTCTTGATAGGCTTGCCAATTGCTCTGGGTCCCTGCCTGGTCAGCCGGCGCTGGGTAGGCGGGAGTGGTGGGGATTGGCGCTTGCGCAAATGAAACCTGAGTGGGGGAGTTCACCCACCACAAACCGGTTGCAAGCACTGCAATCGCCAAAACACCACCGATTGCGAGAAAAAATTTTTTGGTTATTGGCATATACGGTCTCCTTTTCTTGTTTGCCAAATTGGTTGTGCTGCAATAAAAAACCAAATTTGCAGCTTATACACCTAATCCTAACAGGGGAAAATGACAGAACCATGAAATTGAGAGTTTTGGTTACTATTCTTCCCCCGGTACTCCGGGTTTGCGGGTCGCAGTGAACGAATATTTCATTCTCGGATATTGTGTTCATCAAAAATTCATCTGGCTGGAATATAATACTTTTATGAGAATCCTATTTGTTGAAGACAATCGACGCTTGAGTAATTCACTCAAGGTGAGCCTTGAAGATGATGGATACGCGGTAGATGTGGCCTATGATGGGATTGAAGGTCAAGAGCTGGCTGAAATTACCCCTTATGATGTCATCATCCTTGATATCATGCTGCCTGGTCGGAGTGGCTTGGAGGTATGCCAGGAATTACGAAAGCAGCGGATTAAGATTCCCGTATTGATGTTGACTGCCCGCGATGCCGTCGAGGATCGTGTAAAAGGGCTGGACAGCGGTGCAGATGATTACCTGGTTAAACCATTTGCGATCGAGGAATTGCGCGCCCGGTTGCGGGCGTTGCTTCGGCGGGACAACCCTGATAAATCGGGTTTTCTGACGGTGGCTGACCTTGTGATGGACCCGGCGTCGCACGAGGTTTCCAGGAATGGGACGATGATTGATCTTACAGCCAAAGAATTTTCTTTATTAGAATATCTGATGCGCAATCCGAACCGTTTGATCACGCGTGAGATGGCAGAAAATCATGTCTGGAGCTATGATTATGACGGAGTCTCAAATGTAGTCGATGTTTATATCCGCCGCTTGCGAAGAAAAATCGATGATGGTTTTGGTGTCAAATTAATCGAAACCGTGCGTGGCGTTGGCTATAAGTTGCGTAAACCGACCCATCCGGGTTAAAGGTGTTGATTCATGGGACAGGCCAAGGAAAATAAGAACCGCCTGTGGGTGTTAATTCATAGTATTCGTTTCCGCCTGGCTTTATGGTTTGTCTTGATTTTGGCTGTGGTGATCTTTATTTTTAGTTTCTTTATCTATACACGCCAGGTACAAGAATTGCGCACTCTTGCTGCCGCCCGACTGGAATTAAAGGCGCGCCGTTTAGTAGGGCCGACGCGCCCTCAAGAGCGCGACGACTTCGAGCGATCGTTCGCCCAGATCCAGGCTGATTCTGCCGGTGGAGGTTCGCTATTTCAAGAGAGTGATGTGCTGGTGCTTTTCAGCGCCGATGGCGAGATCATCCAAAGTTGGGGTATAAACGATGAAAAAACGCTGAGTAATTACATCGTTGAAACACTGGCCAAAAACAAGGATCGTCCGAACCAAGACCCTGCGCATCCGCTTGCCGGAAATATCCTTGTCACTCAACTTCCTGGGGCAAATTCTGGCGGAGAATATGTTTTTACAATTGGTTCTATATCCATGGGAGGACGTTCTGCCGGATATTATCTGTTCGGCAACCCGGTGGATCCCGATCACCAGTTGCCCCGCTTGTTAGTCTCACTGCTGATTGGGATTTCCATCACGCTTCTGATTGCCCTGTTAGGTGGATTTTGGTTGGCAGATCGGGCGATCCGGCCGGTCAAGAAGATCACCCAAGCTGCCCAATCGATCAGCGAGACGGATTTGAGCCTACGGTTGAATCTCCATCAGAACGATGAATTGGGCGAGCTGGCCGATACCTTCGATGCCATGTTAGGCCGTTTAGAAGGGGCTTTCCAGCGCCAGCGGCAATTCACTGCCGACGCCAGCCATGAATTACGCACCCCGCTCACGATTGTTGAATTGGAAGCAACCCGGGCCCTTGCCGCGCCACGCTCATCATTGGAATACAATCGTGCCTTGAAAGTCATCCGTTCCGAAAATCAATTTATGAGTCGTCTTGTGAATAATTTATTGACTCTGGCGCGCATGGATAACCAACAGCTAATTTTGCAAAAACAGGCGATCGACTTGAGCGATGTGGTTTTGGAAGTGGTTGAACGACTTGCACCACTGGCCAAAAAAGAAGCCGTGCGTTTATCGGCCGGCGATCTTCCCGAATTACCGATCCACGGGGATCGACAATTCCTTGCTCAGATGGTGACGAACCTGGTGGAAAATGGAATCAAATATTCAGGGGGAGGAGATCGAGTCGTCGAAGTAACCACCGGTGAGGTCGCCGGTGAGCAAATCGATCAGAAGATGGCCTGGGTACGCGTGACCGATCATGGCGCTGGAATTCCGCCAGAACATCTGGCGCACTTGTTTGACAGGTTTTATCAGGTCGATAAGGTTCGCACGCAGCAGGCACACGATGGAAATGCCCGCAGCGAACAATCCTCCTCCGGGGCTGGATTAGGTTTGTCAATTGCGCTGTGGATTGCCCGAGCGCATGGGGGAGATATCCGGGTAGAGAGCGAAGTTGGTAAAGGTTCCATATTTTATGTGATCTTACCACTAAGCAAACCACCGAAAGTATTTTTATGATATCACAGGCATTGACGGCGGTTTGCTCAAGTGATTGGCCGGTTTTTCATGATTTTTATAGTGATGAAAGTCCTATTCGCCAGGCTGAGGTTGGCAGGTTCTGGTAGGCAGGGGCGGCGCCTGCCATTTCTTTGTCTTCAATCACTTCACGGCGTTACTCCTGGCGTCGTGGTATTGCCAGTCATAACCATAATTTGGGTTGCAGTGATATTCCCTTTGGTATCGCGCTGACCGCTTACAAGCACCTGCATTCCTACTTGCAGATCTGTCATTGAGCCTTCGACCGATTTTATGACCTTCGTAGTATCGATTAATGCGACATTGGTGGTATTGCCCGCCGTTGTTAATGTGATTGTATCCCCATCGATCGATTCAATTTGTCCGGTTGCGCCGCCCCCAAAACCGCCTACACCCTGGCCTGGCGCCTGACCTGGCCCGCCGGCCGGAGAATTTTGGGCGTTGGGGTCCAGCCCTCTGGAGCGCATGAATTCATTACGCGCCTGGGTAGCCTGGTTTTGTTGATATGCCATACCACAATAAAAACTTCCGACAGCAATTCCACCGGCCAATATAATTGCCCCTACGATGATCAATACCTTCTTCATATTATCTCCGATATTTTTATAGTTTCCTTGTTGTCCGCCGGGCAGCGATAACCCGAAATACAATATTTACCTCGCGCGAGAAAATCACCTGGCGCCAATATCGATTGACCCTCCAGCGGATATTAGGCTGGAGATCAAATGATCGCCGCCTGATCCGGCGAAAACCTGGATTTAGGACTTCAAATATTCTAGATCATGAAGATGAATTTTAGATGAACAATCACGGGTTGATCGGTTCAGCGACCACGTATACCCGCTTATTAAAAAATCCGATGTTGGCGCCTCCGCAAGTAACCAGGGTAAGGCGTTCATCTTCGCTGGGAGCAAGAAATCGCGCGTGACGCTCAACATCTACTTCATTGTTCCCGGTATAGGAGACGGTCTTCACTTTTACAACTTGATAATCGTATTCCTGGCCGCTTTCGGTGAAAAGTACAATTTCATCGCCCACTTGAAGTTTATGCAGGTTTACAAATACGCCGCTGCCTTCATAGTCATAATTGTGTCCAACCAAAACGGTGTTTCCCCTTTCTCCAGGTAGCGAAGACCCTTCCAAATGGCCGACCAGATCAGGGCGATTGTTGGTGGCAAATAATTTATCGGTATTCCATTCCAGATTACCGTTTGCATTTGTGATCGTGCCGATATCCACGACTGCGCGTTTGACTTTCACGCGTGGGATAACGATGCGTACGACCTGATTGTTCGGGTCGATGGCTGAGACAGGATCGATCGCTGGGACGGGCTCAAGCGTAGGCGTCGGGGGAACGACGATTTGTTCTGTGGGCGCTGCTTCGGTTGGAGCAATCCAGGTAGGGGCGGGTGGTATGGGTGTTTCGGTGGCAAGCGGGGCGGTCGGTGAAGGTGATGGCTGGGCTGTTGGCGAAGAAGAAGGTTGTACGGTCGGCGTTGGGAGGTCGGAGCGTAATATTTGTTGTGATCGCCTGGCAACCTCTGGGGCGCTGTTATGATTTGTGCTGACGATCGCCGCGGCGGCTTTCTCGGGCGAGATCTCCGGTTCGGGCTTGGGGTTGGCGGATAAGGCTACGATCGGTAGGATCTCAATCCGTTGGGTCTCAGCCGGCAGATACGCGGGATGAGCTGCAAGGTACCGGTTCAGACCGGCCCGCGCGCTGAATAACAACGCGCCTAAGATCAAGGCGCCGCCTGCCAGCATAAGTAGAATGGCTGACGCCAGTCGTATATAAGAGTTCTTCATCTAGATAGATTGTTGTGTGTCAAACCAGGTAAAAAAGGTCTGACACACAACATCATGGTTACCAGATTATGCGAGTCGTTTGCGGTAAATTACAAAACCGCCGGCGAAGAGGAGCGCGCCCGCAGATAAAGCTACGCTGATCAATACCGGCGTTGGCAAAGTAACGCCGGTATCTGGTGGAACCCCATAATAAAAAACGGATGAGGTGACTGCGCAAGGGCCGTCATTGGGATCTTCAACGACGTGGCGATAGTACCCGTTCGATACGCTCTGATAGAGGATTGCGTATCCTGACTTGCAGACCTCTTCCACGACCAAAGAAAGTTCTTCAGAAGTCGAACATTTCCATGGCGCGCTGAAACTGCCATCTCCATTCGCAGCCGCGGTCGCGCTGCAATAAAATACCGGAACCGCCGCCAACACGGTAGACGGTATGATGGCCAGGAGTAGCAGAATGCTAAGTACGGTGGTCAATTTTTTCATGATGTATTCCTCCTAACTCCAAAATTGAATGTTTAGCTTGGTTCTAGACAGGTTAAACGCGCCTTGGGCGCTGATTAAGGTTTTTGGATTGCGCCTCCTGATTCCCCGGTCTTGATGGATGTACAGTTATGATCTGAGCATTCTTGGGAGAGGTTTGTCAAAGCGTTCATAATTTGCGTTGTAAGATTCGGGTTGCTGCTCAGACTCATTGCCTGTTGTAATTCTGCCTCGGCGCGCTCTAACTGTCCGAGCCGTTCATAGGCTAATCCCGAGTAAAAATGGATAATCGCCTGATTTGGCTTTAGGGAATTCGCGGAATTAAAATATGTAATCGCATCAACAGTCCGGTTCTGCTGATAAGCGACGATCCCCATCCCGAATAAACTCTGCTGGTCTGCCGGATCGTAGGAAAGCGCTTTTAGGAAGGCCTGCTGCGCTAACGGAAGCTGATTGTCATTTAAGGCGAGATCACCGATTTGAGCCCATGTCGTTGGCGTATCGGTATCAAAATTGGCGGCCTGTAGTAAATTGTCCAGCGCTTGTTGGTTCTGTCCGAGAACCTTATTGGCGGCGGCAAGGTTAAGATAGATTTGCGCGTTGCCCGGATCGAGCGCCAACGCTGAATTGAAGTTATTCAGAGCTTCCTGAGGCTTTCCTTGTTGCAAGAGAGCCACCCCCAGATTGTTACGGGCGACTGCCAGAGCAGGGTCAAGTTTGATTGCCCGGCGAAATTCTTTAATTGCCAATTCTTTTTCGCCGGCTTGATATACCGATTGGCCGAAGGCGTTGCGCAGACTGGCTGAGGTAGGCCATATCAGCGAAGAAACGTCCAATATTTGGCGTGAAAGATCTGTGCGATTGGCGTTGTTGGCAAGGATGCGCGCCAAGAAAGTAGTCAGCTCAGGCCCGGAGCTCCACACAAACAGGGTAAGAAATACGATTGGAAGGACCAGAAGCCACAAGCAGATCCAAACCAGTGCGTTTCCTTGTATTTTCAAGGTAGCAGGGGGCTCATTGTGTGAAATATCCATCTCGGTTGTTGCCTGGTTTCTCGACCTCAGCTTCAAATCAGAGAACATAGGGTTAAATTAATATACGTTAACATTGAAAGGGCAGATTGTCAAGGTAATCTGCCGTTCACGATGCAATAGTCATACCTGTTTGATGCTTTACCATCCCCGTATGGCTGTTTACGGTTTACGACCGATATACAGCCAATGCCGCGAGCTGGCTAACATACACCTCTCACGACTGATCTCGAACATTAAATCCAGCCACAGCTCGCGCTGTTGCCCCGTCAATTTATTGTAACCCTCGTCATCTGCTGAGATGCAAGGCTCTGTTGCGACAAATGCCTGGGTTAAGACGCCCGTGCTTTCAAATAACGGCTCAATCTCATCGATCTTTGCAAAATATCCACGAAATCCACCTCGGGGGTAATCCGGCGGATCATACCCGAGATCAATAATCGAGCGTACTTCATCCAATTCCTCGATCAAACCCGGTACATTTTTCATCAGATCACCCAGGATACCCAGGCGGCTGATGAAAGATGCGATGATGGTTCCGCCTGGCTTAAGGCGTTGAACAGCTTGCTGCACAGCTTGCAGACGATCCTCAGTATAGATGAGGTGGTATAGCGGACCCATTAATAATACGGCATCGAAATTCTGCTCTGGCACCTCATTGAGCCAGCGGGCATCCGATATACGGCAATCGACAAGATGCGAAAATCCGAGCCTGGTCAAATGTTCTTGGCAGCGGGCAAGCTCGAATTTTGAGAGGTCAACAGATACGATGGGATATCCTCGGCTGGCAAGCCATACGGTGTGCCCTCCCGTCGCCGCGCCGATTTCC
>JAYRNN010000143.1:0-8126 GCA_041912175.1 Anaerolineales bacterium
GATCTGCAGGATTTCGCGCGGCGAAAGCACGGTTTCTTGAGCCGGAGCGTCTGTACCATCGGCGATTTGCTTGCGACCGCTTGACTGCCGCAGTGCAAAAACGACCGCCATAGCAATCCCGATCAGAGCCAGTGATGCAAAGACGGTCGGGAGAATACCCAACCAACTGATTGTTCCGACACTCCAGGCTTGCGGCAACATCGTGCACCTCCAAATCCGGTAAATCTTTACACATATTTAACGGCTCAGATATGCTTAATGTAACATAAAAACTTGAAATAATCCATGCAGACTTCTTAAAAGTTATGGTGGAAATACCTTTTTAAGCTGCCCGGAATCCAAAAGTCGAAAGTAGGCCAAATCACTCCAAATTATTGACACTTCCTCTAGGTGGTGATAAACTACGATCGTTACTAAAAATAATTTTAATCTAGGAAAGGAGGCGCATCAATAATGTTAAGCATCTTGCGATCTAATCATGAAATTTTGAACGCGCCTCCTGGCGAGCTGGCCTGACAGGCCTTTCCTTCGTGCTATTTTGAGCCACAGGTGCGCTCTCTGCTCCTGTGGCTCTTTGATATTTTAAAACCGGGAGGCCATAGGAGTTGCTGGAAAAGTGCAGTATGTTTCAATTCTGCCGCCGATCTATCACAGCAAGAAAATTAGAAGGATTATAGGAACGTTTTATCATGAATTCCAGCTCGCACTATGAACACTTCGACATTGAAGAGGACCTGGCCGATTATCCCAATCTGCCTGGCATCCGAAATATGCCGCGCAAGAATAACCATTTGGTTGCGAAGAAGTCTGGTAATAATATTTTTGCAACAGCAGAACAGACAATTATAGAGATCGCCAACCAACAAGATGGTCATGAGGATTTCAACTTCACATACAAAGCCGCCCGTCACGAAGGGGAATGGCTGACCAGTTCCTTGGTAGGCTTCTACAGGGGAAATTGGATCGAGGATGTACTCCGTTCACTAAAAAGCGGAAAAGAAGCTTCGGTCTACTTGTGCGCTGCCAGGCAGTCCCACGGGCTGCATTGTCCTTTCATCGCGGCCAAGGTTTATCGACCGCGACAACTACGCAACCTTCGCAAAGATCACCTGTATCGAGAAGGCCGGACCGATCTTGATATTGAAGGCCGAACAGTCAAAAACGAGGGCATGCATCATGCCATGAAGAAGCACACAGAGTATGGGCAAGAGTTGCTGCATACTTCATGGATCGGCCACGAATTTAAAACCATGCAAATTTTATACGAGGCCGGCGTTGATCTGCCCAAGCCTTATACCAGCGGCTCCAATGTAATCCTGATGAATTACATCGGCGCGAGAGATTTTCCAGCCCCCACATTAAACACGGTGGACTTAGACCCAGATGAAGCTCAAGTCTTGTTCAAGCGCATCCTATATAACATTGATTTAATGTTAACCCATCATCGCGTGCATGGTGATTTATCCGCTTTCAATGTCCTATATTGGGAGGGGCAGATTAGCCTGATCGACTTTCCGCAGGCGATTGATCCAGATGAAAACCGGAATGCTTACCGCATCTTCGAGAGAGATGTCAGACGTATCTGCGAATATTTTGTGAACCAAGGCGTATCCTGCGACTCGGGGAGGCTTGCGCGTGAGTTGTGGACATCTCATCGCTATCCCTTGCAGCCTGTAGTTCATCCACGCCTGCTCGACGACCAGGATGAGCGCGATCGTGACTACTGGCAGAACCTTCAGAATGGGTAATTGATTTAATCGAGATTGCTGCGGACAAAGACGTATCGCAGCAATCTCGAAATAGGCCTAAAGACTGGTTAAACTGAAACGATTTTGAAACGGCGAGTGGGTAAAATGGCCTCGGAGTTAAAGGTATGAGTATCATCCAAGTGAATGACCTTTGTAAAGTGTTTCGCATCAACCAGAAGGATCCTGGTCTGTCTGGCGCTATAAAAGCATTAGTGCGGCCGCGCCACATCGATAAATCTGCTGTGGATGAAATCAGTTTTGATATCGAACCTGGCGAAATGGTCGGCTACATCGGCGTGAACGGCGCGGGCAAATCCACCACAATCAAGCTTCTGACCGGTATTCTGCTGCCTACAGGCGGCCAGGTGCGCGTCATGGGATTGGACCCGCATCGCCAACGCGTCGCGAACGCCTTTAATATTGGCGTTGTTTTTGGGCAGCGCACACAGCTATGGTGGGACCTTGCGCTGATTGAATCGCTCAACCTGATCGCCAAGATTTACCAGCTCGATCCTAACCGCTACCAGCAGCTTTTGAAACAGTTCTCCGACACTTTAGGGCTGGATGAGCTTTTGAATATTCCCATCCGTAACATGTCGCTTGGGCAGAAAATGCGAGCGGAGCTGGCAGCGGCTTTAATCCACGAGCCCAAAATCGTCTACCTCGACGAGCCTACCATCGGCCTCGATCTGATCGTTAAAGAGCGCATCCGGGAGTTCATCAAAGAGCAGAACCAGCAACGCGGCGTCACTGTCATCCTGACCACGCATGATTTGGGTGACATCGAAGAACTATGCCATCGGGTGATCATCATCGACCATGGCCGGCTGATTTATGACGGCCCCCTGAGCACCATCAAAGACCGCTTCGGTAAGTATCGCCAGATAACATTCGAGACCCAGCGACCAGTTGGCCCAATCATCCTGCCGCATGGCGCAGAAATAATGACCAATGGACATGCCCCTGGCGAGCGAACACTGGCGCTGCGTTTTGATCGCACCCAAACAACCGCCAGCCAGGTGGCATCCAATGTCATGAACCAATTGGAGGTGGTTGATTTTTCGCTGTCAGAGCCTGACCTGGCTTCGATCATCAAACAAATCTACAATGGCGCTTTACAAGAAGGCAACGCCGCATGATAACCAGGTTACAAAACAAAGCCTCCGCTTACCAGGCAATTGCCGCCTCTGTTCCCAAGACCTATCTTGCTTACAGCCTTTGGGTGTGGGTCAGCTTAATTTTAAACACGATCACGCTGACAATCTTCGTCTTCTTTTGGCGCGCGGTTTATTCCAACACAGCCACAATCGGTGGACTTGATCTGCAAACTACCCTTAATTATATTTTGCTGACCCAGATCTTTTTGCCGCTCAGCGATGAAAATATGATTTTTGAAATGGGTTATAACCTGCGTGAAGGCGGCATCGCACACGTATTGCTCCGACCGCTCGACTTCCAATTGAGCTACTACGTTCAGTCGATGGCCAAGCTTGGCACGGATTTAATTTTGCAAATCCCGTTGGCATTGGTAGCCACCTTCTTATTTGGTTTAAAATGGCCTACCGATCCGCTTGTCTGGCTTGTGTTTATTGTATCGGCAATTTTAGGGCGCACGGTTTTCTATTTCTTCGACTTCATGCTCGGTTGCCTGACTTTTTATACGACAGAAGTTTGGGGGTTAGGCGTATTGGTTTTCGGGTTAGGATTGTTCTTCAGTGGCAGCTTAATCCCTCTGGTGATGCTACCGGCCTGGTTGCAAAACGTGGTTTATTCATTCCCCTTTGCCCAGGCGCTATACGTGCCGCTCTCTTTGCTCAGCGGGATCCAGCCGCTCTCGGCCGCTCCGCGCCTGTTGTTAATTCAGATCATCTGGTTGATCGCTTTGCTATTAATCTCACGTCTGATATTTAAGTTTGCCATTCGGAAAGTAACCGTACAGGGAGGGTGAGATGAGACGCTATCTATCCCTCTACTGGTTGTTTTTACTGCAGCGCTTCAAAATCCTGATGGAATACCGGGTTAATTTTGTCATTGGCGCTTCCTCGACGATCTTCTTACAGATCTCTAGTTTGTTAACAATTTGGGTAGTCATGTCTCAGATTCCGAGTTTGAATGGTTGGTCGCTAAACCAGATACTGCTCATCTACGGCTTGATCACCCTGGCAAAATCGATCAACCATATGTTCGCCGATAACTTGTGGACGCTGGGTCGCCAGTATATCAGAGCCGGTGCATTTGATCGTTTCCTTGTGCGGCCGATCGACCCCCTGTTCCACTTGCTGGCCGACCGTTTTTGCCATGATGGGATTGGCAATTTTTTGATTGGCACGGCATTAGTGATCATTTCCACGCGATCACTTGGCATCGTTTGGACCCCGGCAAGCCTGTTCTATATTATCGTGACAGTGTTGAGTGGAGGCGTCATCTTCATTGCCCTTAATATGATCACAGGAACAAGCGCATTTTGGATTATGGATGCGGTGCCAGTAATGAGGGTGGTATTTGATAACCACTTATTCGCCCAATATCCTCTGAACATCTATCCAAAAGCGATTGGTATACTTTTAACCTGGATTATCCCTTATGGTCTGGCCTCCTATTATCCGGCAAGTAACTTGATGGGGCTGGACATAGGCTGGTTAGCCTGGTTGACCCCGATCATGGCAGCCGTATTACTGATGATCGCCTACCAGGTCTGGAAAGTAGGTCTACGCCATTATGCAGGCGCTGGATCGTAAATACACACCCCCAAAAGAAAAAATCCCAGGTAGATTAAGAATAACTGCTCTTGAAAGGTAGTCAAGGGGGTAAATAAAAGGCTCTGTAGCCATACGAGTGTATTATAATTTAACCACAATCACCAGGATCGATTGCAATCTGTTTATTTTCTTCGCGGGGAGGGTTACAATGCAGAACCACGATCTTCACTTGTCTCGATCGATAAAAATTTTTCTACGATCCAGTCTCGTTATTTTGTTTGGAATCTCGATTGTCTTAATAGAGCTGCTGGGCTTCAGGACAGATCAAGGAAATGCCCAAGTCTTTAAAGTAGGGCTGGTAACAGACATTGCAGGAATTGGCGACAATTCCTTCAACTGGATGGCTTACCAGGGATTGCTACGCGCGGAACAAGACCTGGGGGTTGTGGGGCAGTTATACCAACCTGCCACAAATGATGATTATGATGCCCTTCTTCAACAATGCGCAACTGATGGCAATGACATGTGCATCGGGGTCGGCTATTTGCTCACCGGCCCCATCGAAAATGCGGCTAACCTGCATCCATCCATAAAGTATGCTATCGTCGATGTTTCCTATGCCAGTTATCCCTCCAATTTACGGGGATTGGTATTCGCTTCAGACGAAGCAGGTTACCTGGCTGGATCGCTTTCCGCAGCGATGACAACCAGCGCGAGGCTGGGTATGGTAGGTGGAATAAAGATACCGCCGGTCGATCTGTTCATTGATGGCTATCGCCAAGGCGCGTTATGCACCAATCTCCAGATCAAGACCATGACCAGTTATACCGACAGCTTCGATAACACTTTGCTTGGTGAGCAAGCTGCCCAGACTCAACTGGATTGGGGGGCGGATGTAATCTTTGCTGTAGCAGGTGGGGCTGGCGTCGGAGCAGTTATGACCACCACACAGGCTCAAAAATGGGCAATTGGCGTCGATTCTGATTTTTATTACAGTGTCTTTGACAATGGCGCGGTCGTCGGCGCGGAATATCTATTGACCAGCGCGATGAAGAAAATCGATCATGCAGTATTTGACACAATTGAGGACTTGGTCAATGGAACATTTACCTCTGGCGATGAACTCTACAATCTGGCAAACGACGGCGTCGGTCTGGCGCCTTACCATCAAGCCGACGCGGCTGTTCCACAAGATGTACGCGATTACCTGGATATCCTCAAAGCCGATATCATATCTGGCGCCATTGATCCCAAAACACCCTGTCCAGGACAGGCCCAAGTAGGATTAGTGAGCGATACCGGCGGTTTAAACGACCAGGGATATAACTCGGCTGCATATCAGGGCTTGCAACGCGCACAAGGTGAGGATGGGGTTTTTATACGCGCTTATGAATCAACGTCTGGCGATGATTACGCTCCACTGCTATCTCAATGCATTGCCGATAGCAATGGTCTGTGCTTCAGCGTCGGTTTCTTGATGTCAGATGCTACATATCAAACTGCCAACGTCAACCCAACTGCAAAATTCGCCATCGTCGATGTGGTTTTTGATCCCCCTCTACCCAACGTGCGCGGGATGACCTTCGCCGTTGATCAAGCTGCCTATCTGGGAGGAGTGTTGGCAGCCTCGATGCCTGGCGTGGATATGCTAGGCGCGATTGGCGGAATGCAAATTCCTCCGGTAGATTTATTCATCGATGGGTTTCTACAAGGAGCTCAATGTGTCAATTCAGACATTCCAATGCTCCTTACGTATACGAATGATTTTGGAAATCCCGAGTTAGGTTCTCAGGTCGCCCAAGATCAGATTGCGCAAGGTGCAGATGTAATTTTTCCCGTAGCTGGGCCGACCGGTGTAGGGGCGGCTGAAACCGCTGCCCAAGCGCAGACATGGACCATAGGCGTTGATACAGATTTCTATTACACGGTCTTCGCCGATGGAGGTGTTCCCGGTGCAGAATATGTGCTTACGAGCGTGATGAAACGCGTCGATAACGCTGTTTACGGTACAATTGTGGACTTCCTCGCCGACAACTTTACTGCAGGAACAAAGGTATATGATTTGTCAAATGAAGGTGTAGGACTTGCGCCTTTCCATGAAGCAGAACCAGCAATTCCGCCTTCCGTTAAGAGCTATCTCGATTTGCTTGCCAAGGATATCAGTTCCGGGAAAATCACTTCTAGCAGCCCTTGTAGCTATTATAATTTCGCCCCTTTGATCGGTAAATAAATAGAATTAGAGTTATGCCTGAAGACATTACGCCCATCCGCAAACAGTACCTGGAAATAAAACGTCAATATCCAAACGCCATCGTATTCTTTCGCCTGGGCGATTTTTACGAGACTTTCGATCAGGACGCCGAAACAGCCTCTCGTGAGTTGGACATCGTGCTCACCTCGCGTAATGTGGCCAAAGGGATGCGCGTGCCGATGGCGGGCATTCCACACCATGCGGCTGAAAATTACCTGGCGCGCTTGATTGAACGCGGCTATCATGTGGCAATTTGTGAACAAGTCGGCGAGCAACCCATCAAGGGCCTGTTTCCACGCCAGGTAACTCGCGTAGTTACACCGGGTACGATTGTCGAACCCGGATTACTTCCAGGGGATGCCAACAATTACCTTGCCGCGCTGGTGATTCAGGAAGGCAGTCCAGCGAACCCTGCTCTCCCTGAGAGGAAAGGACGCTATCACAACACCGCCATCGAAACGCAGCCCGGACGGGCAAGCATCGCCTATGTAGATATTACTACCGGCGAGTTTGCCGTCACCGAAATCCTCAGTGAGGATATCCACGCCGCCGCGCGCACAGAATTGGTACGGTTAAAACCGGCCGAGATTTTGCACCCCGACTCTCTGGCGCTTAGCAATGGTTTACCAGGCCGCCTCACGCCGTGGTCAGCCTGGCGATTTGAGTCAAATCGTTGCTACGAAGCGTTGCTGCGACACTTTGAGGTAACCGCCCTGGACGGTTTTGGTCTGCGCGGTATGCCAATCGCAGTCCGCGCAGCAGGGGCAATCATACAATATCTTCAAGAGACCCAGCCGGCCGCCCTAAAGCTGCTCAACCTGTTGAGCACCTACAGCCTTTCGGAGTTTATGATTCTGGATGCAGCTACTCGCCGCAACCTGGAGTTAACCGAGACATTACGGAGCGGCGCGGTAAAAGGCTCATTGCTAGGTATATTGGATCATACAGTGACGCCGATGGGAAAGCGGCTGCTCAACCAGTGGGTGAGCAAGCCTTTGCTCGATGTAGAGCGCATACGCGCGCGTCAGGGCGGCGTGGGCTTGTTCTTCCAGGAAGGGTTGCTGCGCGCTGAACTGCGCGCGGCGCTTAAACCACTGGGAGATCTGGAAAGAATGACTAACCGGGTGGTAGGTGGATCTGCCCAACCGCGGGATCTCGTGGCGATGCGTGCTACGTTGGTCCGTCTACCTGGTTTACTATCCCTTCTTCCGAAAGAATCCCCCGCACTGGTTGAAATATTACAAAATATTGACCCCTGTGCTGAGGAATTGCATTTGCTCGAAGCAGCCATCAATGATGATCCGCCGATGACCTTACAAAATATCGGCGTCATTCGCCCGGGATTTTCAGCTGAGTTGGATGGGGTCATCGAGCGTTCGCGACATGCCCGGGAGTGGATCGCAAACCTGGAGGCAGTCGAGCGCGAGC
>JAYRNN010000144.1:0-6786 GCA_041912175.1 Anaerolineales bacterium
ACCCGCCTTCTTTTAATTTTTTTCGCTCCATTCGTTTTGGGTGTTTTTTTTGGGGGTTTTACCCCCCAAATCAACACCATGCGATACTTCTTATTCTACCCAAGCCGCGCTGTCATGGCTTCTTCCAGCGACGTCGCCTGGGGTAGCCTTGCCATGCTGCGCTTCTTCCACTCTTCCTCGAGAAGCTCCGCGGCTGCCTTTTCAAGGAATTCCGGTGCAGCCCACTCAAACACGTCAAAATCATGCTCGATATAGCCGTGGCTCAGCATGAAGTCCTTGTTGATCTGCAGAGCTTGCAGGTTGTAGGGCGACAGGCTGGGCACCATGTCGACATTCAGGATGCCCCGGTAGGTATCTTCGACATCCAGATAGTAAGTCTGCTTGTCCAGAATCGCCGCCGCGGCATGCTTGTGCTCGTTGGCCCAGCGCCCCACCTTGATCAGGCCCTTGAGCAGGGTGACGACCAATTCAGGGTGCTCCTCGCATGCCACATCAGTAACCGTGCAGGTTGCCGGCACATTGGCTCCCTGCAGGGTCCAATCCGGATAATTGGCCAGGTTCTCGATGGCCTTGATCTGGCCGGTCTGCTCCTGTATGTGCTGGAAGACGGTGCTCTGGGTATAGATCGCATCCACCACACCTTTGAGCAGGGCCGTCTCCAACGGGCGGAAGGCCAGGTCGTGCTTGTGATCGCGCTTCAGCCACAGCTCAGACGGGTTCTCCATCGGGGTGAGCATGGCGGGATTATCGTACCAGTCATCCGGGTAGGGGAACTCGACGATTTCCACATCCTCGCGGGTCATGTCGTTGAGCATGAGCATCAGCTCGATGCCCTGTTCCTCCTGGACACGCCACCAGTCATTCTTGATCACATTCAGGCTCTTGGATAGGCCAATTTTCTTGCCCTTGAGGTCCTTCATGCGGTAGATCGGGTCGCGGACACGCACCAGCATGCAGCCGCCTTCGTAGACGTGCGTCGTCCCGATGAGGCGGGTGCGGCGGACGTCAGCCTGGACGTGGATGGCAGGGAAGCAGCCTCCATAGCGCATCAGATTGTCGAGGTTGTGAACGTAGTGCGGATACCAGTCGTTCTCGGGGGTGGAGCGCAGGAACTTGTACGCAATGTTGATCTTCTTGAACTCTTCCTTCACCCAACCAATCTCCTGGTCTACGTTGCTGGGGGATACCAGGGGACAGTTAGTGTAGTAGAACTCGTTCCAGTCCACATCGATCGAACGCATTGTTTTACCTTTGATTGTCATTGTACCCATGTTGGTTCATCTCCTTAATTAAGCGTAAATGTGCTTTTGCCTGTCTTCTTCGACATAGCGGTGTTCCTTCAGAAAGTTGCTCATTACTGGACCGGTGGTGATGGCGCATGCAACTAACCAGACCCGGCCGCCTGTATGGTATTGGTTTTGCTCTTTCTTCTTCTTTTTCGCTGCCTCCTCTCTCTTAGTGACTACCTTTGATTGCATCTCGCTCGCCATTTATTCGACTTCACAGATAGATGTCACTCAACTGGATTACCACTAACCTGCCTTTCCCTCAATGTGTCCAGGATCAGCAAGCAGGTCAGAGTTGGTACAAACTTACACCCCGAGCAGCTTCGCCTTTTGGGCGTTGAATTCTTCTTCGGTGAGGATCCCTTGCGCTTTGAGGGCCCCGAGGCGCTCGAGCTGCGTGATTACATCCTCTTCCGGCGCGGGCGCTGCGGGCGCCTCTACATACTGTACTTCCTGCGGCGGCGGCGCTGCTTGTGCGTAAGCTTGCTCAGCCTGTGCATACGCCTGGGCGTTCTTATTCGCCTGGCGGCGGTTGACTGCATTGCGTGTGGCCGTCGCTGTGCCGACAACGGCTGCAGTCCGAGCCATTCCTCTCATTAATCCTGGCATTTTTAGCCTCCTCTATTATCAATCTACACCGAGCGAGGCGAACGCCTCGTCGACGACCATCGCCGGCACGCGGTAGTTCAATGCCACATCCACGCCGGCTTGATACAGCGCATTCACCAGGGCCAGCGCCCAGGTATGCTCGATGGCCAGGGCGACCACAGCCGAGCCGGGCACCATACCTTCGTAAAATGTTGCGGCGTCATCCGAGTCGAACAGACCGCGCGTCCCGGTGTCAATAAATCCCAATGCGGCCGCCTGGGCTGGCGGAAGCTCCTCAATATTGAGCGCCCAGCAGCGCCCTGTCTCGTCTTTCAACAGGATCATTGCGTCCAACACCCGGATTGTTCCGGATTTGGCCTGACGCTCAAGCTCTGCCAGCACGCCGCCATCGAAGCGCGGTTCTCCGGCAGCCACGACAATCACATCAACGGGTCCATGTTTGATCATTTTTTCTCCTTTTGGATTTATGGACGGGCGCAGCCCGTCCATAAATCTACAATAGTATCCTTACGGTAAGGTCTCTGGATAATAGGGTACTGACTTGCGGTTTTGATATCCGCCGACGTAGCTGGCAACGTCCGCCATAATACCAAAGCCCAGCCAGAGCCAATCCCAGCCATTCAACGGGAAGATCATCACGTACATTAAGGCAGTCCACGGGATAAAGATCAGGCTTGCCAGTCCCACTAACCAGGGCAGGTTGAAGGTTGCGAAGGCAGTCGAAACCCGCAGGGGTGCGAGCAGCCAGTACACTAGAAACCCCAATCTAGGGCCAAAAAACACGAGTGCAGTAAAGAAACAACACATTGGAACCTCCTCCTTAAAATTGATTGTGAATTGTTAATTTTTATGTTGGTCGGGGGGCTGCCACCGCTCGACCAACAGTAACAGGAATTATTCCAGGTTGATTTTGACCCCGCCCATCATGCCGGCTACCGCGTTGTAGACCAGGGCTATCAGCAGCCCGGCCAGGGCGCCGGGGATGGCGTTGACCAGGCTGCGCCAGATGACCGACAGGAAGGTCTGGAAAGTAAAGGACGTCCAATTGCCCAGGTTCATATCGATCCACCAGGAACTGGCGCCGAAAATCCAGCCCATGATCCAGTAGGTAAAACCGAAGACGAACGTCCAAAAGACTGCCAGTACTGCGCCATACAGGGTAAACGAACCAATACTTACCGACTTGATTGCTTTCATATAAAAATTCTCCTCTTCATTCAAAATTATTTGGCCTTGAGGTGTTTGGGCAGCACAGCCGCCAAACACCATAAGGAAAAACTTCCAAGAATCAACTACTCAGACGCTTCACCGTAAGCACTGGCAGGTGCAGTTCATAAAGCGTGTCGAGTATCCCGGCCAGGGCAGCCTGATCGCTCACCTCGCCAATCAGCGTTGTGATTGGATAGTCCGCGTCCGTGGATACCAGGCTGATCGCCATGCCCTCGAGGCGTTCAGACCAGGTCGGGTCGATCCGGCCTTCTACGCTGATCTGGTAGGTGGCTGGGTTGTCGAAGGCTGTTGATTTCCTGCAGGGCTGTTTCACCATAGATTAAGCATAACGGTAAACGGCGCGGAAAACCACCACCGAAGGGCGTAGCTAAGGTGTAGTGAAAGGGTGTATTAAAGGTGTATTAGAATTTGGGCAAGTGGTTATAATTTTTTTAGGTGAGCAGCACCCAAAAAATTATAAAATGTGCAGTTCTTCTGCTCTCGCCACCGCGCTCCAGCGCTGCTTGACGCCGAGTTTGGCATAGATATTGACGGTATGACGCTTGGCAGTGGCGTAGGAAATGTGGAGTTGCAGGGCGATTTCTTTTATGCTCCCCGGCCCGTGCAACAGGTTCAGGATCTCTTGTTCCCTGGGCGTCAACGGTTCTACCAACGTCGAAATAGCGGGCGCTGGCGGGCGCGCCGGGTTGACATCGTTTAGGATATTTCCATCGCTTGCTGGAAATGCCTCCAGGAAGCGATGAATTGCCTCCTTTGAAAAGCCTTTGCCGGCCAGCCGGCCCAGCATCTCCTGCATCGGGTTGCCCAGGTCAACGAAAACCCGGATGAATCCCCTCGGTCGCGCAAGATCAACCGCTTGCTTCAGACTGCTTTCGGCTGCGTTGGTTTCCCCCTGGGCATCCAGCGCCAGGGCGCGTAATGCCAGGATCTCAATCTTATAGCGGGTGTTATGCGTCCGCTCGATAATCTCGTCCAGGACATCCAATATTTGCATTGCCGATTGTAAATCGGTTTCTTTTCCTCTGGCGACCAGGATGCGCACCCGGGTCACCTGCGGTTCTTCAAGCCAAAGCAAAGGCACATCCGGCGGGGGATCGGTGAACGTTTCAGTCCACCGGATAGCGCCTTCCAGGTTGCCTTGCAAAAATCTTAAACGGGCGCGCAGGGAACCTGTCCGCGGGTCTTCGCCGCCTCTTTGCTCCAGATCAAACTGGCTGATCGACTCAACCATCTGCCAGGCATCATCGCCTTCTCCTTGGGCCAGATGGATCAGCGCCAATCCTGCCACTGCATCGCGATAAGTAGTTAAATGGGCGGTAAAGCGATTTTCATAGATCTGGGTAAAGTACTGAGCGGCAATGTTTAGCTCATTGCGTTGATAAGCTACTACACCGAGATAATAGTCGCCCCAATTCTTCATCAGCGCAAGTCTGCCTTTAGTTGCCCCTTGAACAAGCACCTGGGCGATTTGCCTGGCTTGCTCAAGGCGGCCGGTATTGATGTGGATGAACCCCAGGCTTTGCAGCAGGAACAGGGCATAGGTGCTTATCTTATCGCTGCAAGATTCGTATTCGGCGAGCAGCAAACGTTCGGCCGCCTCTGCTTGACCGCTGGCCTGCATCGACAGGCCGATATAAAGCATCGCCCCACCGCGCACAAATGTCCACGGGGCCGGCAGCAGCGCCAGCACCTGCCGGCATAGGTTGATTGCCTGCGTGTCCTGGTTGTTGAAATACGCCTGCTGAGCTTTTGGCAGAAGGATTTGCCCGCGTAGGATCTCTGGGTCGTTCGTCTGCAGCGCCGCGGCGTCATTTGAATCCAGGAGCGCTTCTACTTGCCGGAGCACCTGTGCTTGCAGGTCAAGTCGCCATAAGAACTGCAACGTCCAAACCCGGAGCATCAGCAGCTCCGGATGCCGCTGGATCACCTCTTCCGGCAGCAGGCGCAGCCAGCGCTCCAAGGTCGGCCGGTCCTCGCGGTTAACGATCTCGCGTGCTCCCGCGCTCATCAAACGCGCCGCCAGTTCCAGGTTGCCGGCTGCGAGGGCATATTCGAGGGCTTCACCAAACAATCCATGCGTTTCGAACCAGGTTGAAGCCAGATAATGCAGGTCAGCGATATGATCCGGCCTCAGGTCAGCGGAGGCTCTGTGCTGTAGGAGTTCCTGGAATAAATGATGGTAGCGGTACCATTCCCGGCGGTTGTCCAATGATACAAGGAAAAGATCCGCACGCTCGATCCAATCCAGGCAGACGCGCGCATTCCAGACCGGGTCGCTCTGTGCAACGACGGCTTCGCACAGCGAAACACAGAAACGATCCAGGAAGGAGGTCTTCAACAAAAATGAGTGGATCGCCGGGAATTGGCGGTTAAGCACCTCATCCACCAAGTATTCGGTGATGTTGGCATTCTCGCTGGATAACGCCGCCAGTACGGCCTCCTTGCTGCCCGCGGAACGTAAGGATAGCGCTGCCAGGTGCAGGCCGGCCGGCCAGCCTTCAAAGCGCTCTTCCAGTAAGGGCAGTGCGCACTGACCCGGTACGTCCAATTGTTCCTGGTCCAGGTAGGTTGCCGTTTCCTCAGGGGTAAAACGCAAGTCGCGGGTGCGGATCTCGCTGATCATGCCCCGGGCGCGTAAATTGCCGAGCGGCAGCGGCGGGCTGGTGCGTGAGATCAGCACCAGGTGCAGCGGTTTTGGCCAGTGCCGCGCCAATTCGTTGAGCAGATTGTGCACTTCCATGCCTTGGATGGTGTGATAGTCGTCCAGCACGAGGATAGCTTCCCCGGGGAGATTTTCAAGCTCATTACTCAACGTGGCAAACAGGACAGTTTCAGGCGTTTGCTGCCGCGCCTGGAGCAGCGCCAGGGTACCCTCACAGGCATCGCTGAAAATCGTCCGCAGCGCAGCAATAAAGTAGCGTAAAAAGAGGTTCAGATCTCTGTCGTTCTCATCCAGCGAGAGCCAAGCAGCTGGTAGGGCAGCCGCCGGTGTGGTTTGATCAGCCGCCATGTGCCTGAGCCAATTGCTCACCAAGGTGGTTTTTCCAAAACCAGCCGGCGCATAGACCAGGATCAACTGACGGCTCCGATCCTGGTTAAGCAGGTTAATCAACCGCGTACGTGTGACCAGGTCGTTCGGCAGGCGCGGCCGGTGCAGCTTCGTTTGTAGGATAATTTGATTCTGATAAGACATACAATAGAATTAACTCTATCGAGATATTTTACCTTAAACCAGTTTATTTGCTAATTTGTACCTCCAGTTTCCAGTTGGTAATGTATCTTTAGTTCAGGAAAAACAAAAAATGACTTGATCATCCTGTAGAATGAGTTTGCCGACACCAAACGACAGGAGATCAAGTCATGACAATTGTAACCATAGGCAAGCTTTCTCTGCAAGCTCCGCAAAGCGGATCGGAAGGATTTATACCCGAGTTGGTGAGACAAATCAAAGAACAGGTAGTGACAATAGCCGGGCGGATCATCGAAGAGAGCCTGGAAAGTGAGCTCGATCAATTTTTAGGGAGGGCGAAGCACGTGCGGCGGAAAAAGTCAAAGCGCAAGGAAAGCCGGGTGAATTGCAGTAGGTGTCGCAGCCACCAGCGGCAAAATTTTCGGCGGAATGGGCATTACCAGCGGCAAATTGCATTGAGTTGGGGGCGGG
>JAYRNN010000145.1:0-2160 GCA_041912175.1 Anaerolineales bacterium
CCGCCGGCGGTTTGGCCACCTGTGTGTTGAAGATCATCAGCGTCTCATACTTCCCATCCTCATCCCGGTCGGAGATCCCAATAAAGGTGCGCCCAACCGCCTTCTTGGAGGCTTTTTCGGCGTCTTCGGTCAGGCCGCCCACGATATCCGGCGCGCTGGATGAATATAAATTCTCCTTGGTTAACGCGCGGATGTCCAGGCGATCCGGCCAGATCTCCAGGATCAGTTTCTGGTCCGGAAACTCTTTAATTCCGTAGCCATCGGTTAAGATCTGCCCATCCACTTTTAGCGGGAAAGGCAGAGGGGTCGGGCTCTCAGCCAGGCGAAAAAACTGCCCATTCGCCACGCAGAACGCGCCCTCGGTCAATGAAGCCAGCTTGTTCCAAAATTGTTTGATCGACAGCCGTCCAAAGCGCGGGTTATCGCCGCCGAAGACGCCCTGCCCCGCTCCCGCCGCGGCAATCTCGCCATGCAGCACGCGCACCTGCGCTCCCAGGCCAAGGTCGGCGGTTTGCACGTAGTCCGGCGAGCCGTTCGCATAGATCTTCTCGTAGAAGGCTACCCCCACATCTGAAAGCAGCTGCTCAAAACCAGGCGGAACCGGCGGCTCGCCCTGGGCCGCCTGCGTCTGAGTGGGATTGAAGAATAGTATGATGATCAGGAATAATAGAATCGAAAATCGAGCCGAAAATTTCATCACTTAAATTATATCAGAACATATGTTCTTTATCTGATCAGTTTCTTTTGGACGGGCGGCGCGTATTTCCGTTCACGACGATCATGAACAACAGGTAGCAAGCTGCGCCGCAGGTCGCCAGGAACACCGCCAGCAGATTGTTCTTTGATCCCCAGGCAAACAGCGCCAGGCTCAGCAGCAACCAGCATAAAGCATTCCCCCAACGCAAAAAACGCCGCGCCGCAGGCGTATACGGGCGGGATTCGATCAGCTTCTTCGGCCAGACGATGGCGTAGAACCCGCTGGCCAGCAGGGAAAGGATGCCCAGGAAATACACCGGGACGCCCAGCACATACACCAGTTGATCTTCCATGCCCGCCATTATATTCGATAAAAAGAGTTATGGGAGAAGGAGACCGCTGCACTGACTTCTTCTCCCATAAAGTCTTTATGCCTTGACAATCGGGAAATAAATATACACTGTCCCGCTGGCGTCGGAAGGATTAAATTCTTCGCCGTATAGCTCGAAGTCCGGTCCGTCGCCGGCTTTGAACCCTGACGACGGCAGCCACTCCTGCATGATCTTGTGGTACGTGGGGCCGATCTCTGCTAACCCCTTCGCCGGGAAGACAACGTAGGTTTGGGCGGGGATTTCTTTCCCGACCATTCCTTGCGGGATCTCGCTGAGCTGGTCTACTGGAAAGGCCGCCACGTATTCCATACCGGCGGGATGCATAAAGCAGACTCCATAGGCCGGCTGGCTCGGGATCACATGCTGTATCTCGACACAACGCTGGTTGAAGATGCCCCACATCTGGCTGATTTCCTGGTTCTCATTTTTACCGATATAGGGCATACCGACAATTTTAAATCCGTCGAGGTGAACGATGTTTGGTTCCATATCAAAAGGCTCCTGAAAGAATACATACTCCAGCGATTGGATTGGTAAGGGTATTAAATCTGCCAGAGCTGGCTGAGAAAGCGCGCTTTTTCGAGCGCCTGGTAGTTCTCTCCGCCTTCGTGGTAATTATACGTATAGATACGGATGTCCTTCATGCCGGCATAAGCGTTGTAGGCTGCAAAGACGGTCGATGGCGGGCAGATGTCATCCATTAACCCCACCGAGAAAAGCGCCGGCGCCTGGGCGCGGGCGGCAAAATTCATCCCATCAAAGTAAGACAGCGTGTTAAACACTTGCTCGACTTTATCGCGGTGGACCTTACAATAACCGGCAATCTCATTGTAAGGGTGCGAATCGGTGATCTGTGTAGCGCGGCGCATGTGGCAAAGAAAAGGCACATCCGGCATCACCGCGGCTGCCTTCGGCGCCAGGCCGCTGACGGCCAGGGTGATCCCGCCCCCCTGGCTGCCGCCCGTCACCGCCACCCGCTGCGCATCCACCTCGGGGTGCTCTAGCATCACCTCTAACGCCCGCACCGCATCGGTGAACACGCGCCGGTAATAATAAGTCTTCGGGTTGAGCA
>JAYRNN010000146.1:0-12076 GCA_041912175.1 Anaerolineales bacterium
CCCGCCCCGGTCATTACGGTAGAACCGCCCGCCCCGGCTGAGCAACCCGCCCCGGCCGAGCAACCCGCCCCGAGCGAGCAACCTGCCCCGGCGGAGCAACCTGCCCCGGCCGAGCAACCCGCCCTGAGCGAGCAACCCGCCCCGGCGGAGCAACCCGCCCCGAGCGAGCAACCCGCCGCGGGCGCGGAGGGAGAGCAATCGGGGCTGATCCTGGGGCGGGTGTTCGCCTTCCATGCCAGGCTGCCCGAGGGACGATGGCATTACCTGCGCTACAGCGCGGGCGCCGAACACGCTGCGCCTGAAGCCCTCTCGCCGGGGAGCCAGGCCATCGCCCCGCATGATCTGCGAAGCCAGGCCTTTCACCCCTGGGATCGCCTGGCGGAGATCGCCTCTCCTGACCTGCGAGCGAGCGCTTCGTGGACGGCAAGCAGCGGCAAGGATGGGATTTCAAGTTGGTCGCCATTATGGTATGATCCGTTGAATTATTGGCGAAGGTACGTAATACATTCTGAATTATCTGGATAGGCTGAGCTATGAAGCATACCGTTACCTGCATCTTGTTCGTTCTTGTGATTTCCAGCATGCTCGCCGGCTGCGCGGCGCCCGGGTTGATCGGGGCGCCGTCGGTCGTCAAGGCTCAGTCGGAGCCGAGCGCCACGCCGCACTACGTCGAGGCGCCGCCGGACGCCACGCCCACCCCGACGCCTTTCCGGCCTATCCCACCCACGGCGGCGTATTACCCGACCAATACGCCCACCCCCACGCCCGAGCCTTCGCCGACCCCCACCGAAACCTCGGTGGTGGACGCCTACCTGGCGCCGGAACAATACGACGAGCTGCCGGGCAGGATCAATATCCTGCTACTGGGGATGGATAAGCGCAACTGGCAGAAAGGCATCCGCTATCGCACAGACACGATCATCCTGGCGACGTTGAACAAGGAATCGGGCACGCTGACGCTGACCTCGTTCCCACGCGATTTGTTCATCCCCATCCCCGGGCATGGCCAGGACCGCATCAATACGGCCTGGGAATACGGCGGGTTTGAGCTGGTGCAGCAGACATTCAAGGAGAATTTTGGCGTCAATCCCGATCATTTTGTGCTGATCAACTTCGGGAACTTCAAGAAGTTCGTGGACGAGCTAGAGGGGCTGGATATCGACGTCGGGCAGGAGCTGTCGGACTATCGAGACGGCTATTGGACGACCGTCCCGGCCGGGATGGTGCATATGGACGCCGATACGATCCTGTGGTACGTGCGCAGCCGCAAATCGACCAACGATTTCGCCCGCAACAAGCGCCAGCAGGAGGTGCTGAAGGCGATCATGGACGAGGTGCTGACGCTCAAAAATATCGTGCGCGTGCCAGAGCTGTACGAGATTTATAAGGACATGGTGATCACGGATATGACGCTGGGCGACATCTTGCCGCTGATACCGCTGGCGGCCAAGCTGACGGACTCGCAGAATATCAACCATAATTTTATCGGGCCGAAACAGGTCTCGGATTGGATCACGCCGGCGGGGGCGATGGTGCTGCTGCCGGATATGGACGCCATCCGCAGGATCATCCGCAAGGCGCAAAACCCACCTTCGGAAGATTCTCCGTAAGGGGTAACAATCGAATGGTACGGGCTGCCCAAGAAGTGCGTTTGGGCAGCCCGTTTTTTAATGGTCAACCGGTTGGATACCCACAGATTGGCTTAAATATTGCAACATAAGGGTCAGGATTATCTTCAACAAATCCCATACTTGGAAAGCAGGAGAGCTCGGCGATGACGATAGAAGGCAAAGGGATGTTTGTGTGGCGGGTGAGGGGTTGCGAGGACGGCAAGGTGCAGACGATCGCCGATATGGCGCAGGCGGCCGGGTTCACGCATATCCTGCTCAAGGTGGCGGACGGCAACTTCAGCTATAACATCGACGTCAAAACCGGCGAGGACCTGGCGGATGCGCTGACCAAAGCTTTGAAGGCGCGCAATATCAAGGTCTACGGTTGGCACTACGTGTACGGCTACGACCCGAAGGCCGAAGCGGAGCGGGCGATCCAGCGCGTGCAGGGGCTGGGGCTGGACGGCTACGTGATCGATGCGGAGATGGAGTACAAGGACCAACCACGCGCGGCGCGCATCTACATGGACCGCCTGCGGGCGGGTTTGGGGGCGTCGACGCCGATCGGGCTGAGCTCGTACCGCTACCCGCACCTGCACCCGCAACTGCCATGGAAGGAGTTCCTGCTCAAGTGCGATTTCAACATGCCGCAGGTGTACTGGCTCAAGGCGCATAACCCGGGCGACCAACTGCGGCGCTGCCTGCAGGCTTTTCAAAAGGTGGAGCCTTTCCGTCCGTTGATCCCCACCGGATCGATCTTCACGCACTCGGATTGGAAGCCCACCGTCGAAGAGGTCTCCGATTTTATCGAGACCACCAAAGAGCTCAACCTTACGGCGGTCAACTTCTGGGAATGGTCGAAGGCGCGCAAGTACCTGCCGGAGATTTGGAATATGTTCGCCGCCTACCCGTGGGCGAATAGCGGCCAGGCGGCCCAGGATATCACGCAGCAGGTGATCGGGGCGCTCAACAAGAAGGACCTGGACCAGGTGTCCGGCCTGTACCGACCGGATGCGGTGCTGGTGACCGACGCGCAGGCGACGCAGGGGCAGCCGCAGATTCGCAGCTACTACGAGCGCTTAGTCAACGTGCTGCTGCCGCAGGGGTCGTTCACGCTGACCAGTTATTCGGGGAAAGGCAGCGTGCGGCATATGACCTGGACGGCGGTATCGAAGAAGGGGAGCGTGAATAACGGCTGCGATACGATCGGGTTGGTGAACGCCAAGATCGCCTACCATTATTCGGATTTCAGCCTGTCGTAAGCGGTCAAGGGTTGGCGAGTGTCGATTGGATGTAAATGGCCCGGCAAAACCGGGCTATTTACAACGGAACGTAATCAAAGTACTTTGACGGAGCGTACTTCGATGCCACTTTCGGTTGATCTCAGGAAATAGAGAGAGCCATCTGGAGTGATGGCCGAACGTCCAAAAGGGTTAATCTCCGAATATTCTTCCTTGGGCAAAGTGACATCTTTCATCACCTTGCCTGCCTCATTGAACCAGATGGCCCGGAGTTGGTCGCCTTCGAAGACGGCAACGGATCCCTGGGGCGTCTTTTCAAAGACGCTGATCGCACCCAGCTTGGAGGCGGAGCGAACTGTAAAAGCAATCCCTTTTTCCCAGTCGGCAAAGCGCACATCGTTGACGGTTGGGTTCACAGGGTGGGAGGGCTCTTGAGGAAAGCCAGGGTGCGCTCCCAGGCCAGGCCGGCCGCCGCCGGGTCGTAGGCTTGCGTGCGGTCCGGCTCAAAGAACCAGTGTCCGACGCCGCCGTAGCGGTAGAACGTCACCGGGCGACCGGCGTCCTTGAGCGCACCTTCCAGCTCGTCGACGTTGGAGGGCGGCTCATAGGGATCGTGGCCGGCAAAATGACCCAGGTAGCCTGCTTTGGAGCGGCTGAAGTCCGCCGGGCCGGTACCGTAAAAGACGACCACGGAATGGACGTGTTCGGGGGCGGCGGCCGAGAGATCCAGGGCGTAATAGGCGCCCAACGAAAAACCGATCACGGCGATGCCGGGGCCCGGCTGGCCGGCGCGCTGGTTGAGGAACAGGGCTGCGGCGGCGATCTCGGCTTTGGCGGCGAGGTAATTGGCGTCCAGGGCGCTGCCGAGCGCTTGTGCGCCTTCGATGGTATCGGCGACCTGGCCATGATACAGGTCTGGGGCGAAGGCGACGAAACCGGATTCGGCCAGCCGCCGGCAGAATGCCTTGATGGTCTCGTTCAGCCCCCACCAGGCGTGGAGCACCAGGATTGGCTCGCCAGCGCCGGTGGAGGGAAGGGCCAGGTAGCCGTCGGGTTGGGTTTGTGACATGGGAATCTCCTTAAACAGACTGTGGCGGGTGAATAGCGGACGTTTCAGCGGGGGGTAGGGAAAACAAGCTACGGGTGGTCGTAGACGTAGAAAATATAATCTTGAGACTGTGTTTTGACTCCCAAGTCGTTGAGCAAGCGGAGGATTTGGGCGCGATGATCGGCGCCATGATTGACGACGTGCAGGAGCACCTGCCACAAGATCAGGTCATGGTCTTCCCCCTCGCCAAACGGTTTTTCGAGCAACATCTCGTCGTCCAGGCCGGCCAGGTAGGCGCGCATATCCTGCTCAAGCTCGTCCCAGCAGGCGCGCAGGGCGTCCCGATCGTCAAGGCTCGCCGCATCCAGCGGTTGTGGGTCTTGGTCTTCGAGGCCACGCAAGGCGCTGAACCAGGCCTGGTCCGTGTTGATGAGATGGACGATCTGGTTGCGCACAGAGCCATGCGAGTAGCTCACGGCGTGGGTGAACTGTTCCTGGGACAGGGGGGTGATATAGGCGTCCCAGATTTTGCGATTTTCGGCGAAGTGATAGGCGAAGAAATGGCGAAAGGCATCGGCATGCATGGGATCAGAACCTCCCCTGCGTCTCGGCTACTTGGTTGCGGGATGCATCCACGTATTCTGCATTTAGATCAATGCCAAAATAATTGCGCCCTAATTGCAATGCCGCCAGCGCGGTCGTTCCGGATCCGATAAATGGATCGAATACCAAATCGCCCGGTTGGGTAAACAGTTTAATGAACCAGCGCGGAAGTTCTACCGGAAATACAGCACTATGGTTCCTATTGGCGCATTCCGTTGCTGTATAGATCACATTGGTCGGATAAACCATATCGCGCCCGACCCAATTGGAAACGTTCTTCGCAAATCCACTCTTGACTTTCGATTCATCCCGCGTTTGATCGGTTTGGCTAAGTTTTGCTAACCGATCCTTTGCCCAATCGCCTACCGGAACCATGACGGCTTCCTGGTACATATTGAATTTTTTCGTCTTATTAAATTGGATTAACCTTTCCCAATTATCTCGAAACCGATTTGGCCATTTTCCCGGGTACGAATTTTTCTTGTGCCACATGAATTCTTCCGTCCAGAGCCAGCCCTGCTTGCGCATTTCCAAGATCAGCTCGATGACATAGGTATGCCTTTCGCCATCCACCACCCTCTCTTTGATATTCAGGATAAATGTACCGGTGGGTTTGAGGACGCGTAAAAACTGTTCGGCTTTCGGCAGGAACCAGGCGACATATTCATCCGGACGAATACCACCATAGGTGTGTTTTCGCTGGTCTGCATAGGGGGGAGAGGTAAAGATCAGGTCTACCGAATCGGTCGGAACTTGCTTAAGCACTTGCTCGCAATCACCCAGTAAAATTTTATTGATAAACTCCATCCTGGATCACCTTATTCTTAGAACAATTATTCATATATTCTAAATATAGTCAATTTGTACCAGAAAGTCAAGAAAGAGGCATTTTATTATAACCAACCCTCCTAAAAATGGGTTGGCAATTATTTGGCAACCATCCGTCATGTTGTCTGAGCCTATTAGACTACAATGAATTCAAATTTCAAGTAGCCGCTCTATCTTGAGTGGGAAGTGTTTAAGGAGAGACAATTATGGGCTTAGAAAAATACCTGACCGGGTTTCCAAACGGGGAATTAAGAGAATCTCATCCATTCTACATGGCGGATGCGATTGGCGATGTTCCGGGCTGTCTTGAAGCATGTCTGAGGGATGAACTCCTGGGCTCACTTCAGAAAGCCTTGGAAAATGTTAAACCCAAGCGTGTGTTCACAGTGGGTTGTGGGACTTCTTGTAACGCGGCGAAGGCAGTGGCCTATATGACTCGCACCTATTTGAGAATCCCTGCCGCGGCTTACGACGCGTTGGATTTTCAAACCGACCTCCCCTGTGGCGTCGATTCTTCGGCATTAGTACTCTCGTTCAGCCATAGCGGTTCGGCCCTGGCCACCTGCCTGGCCCAGGAAAAGGCCAAGAGCCTGGGGGCCTTCACGGTGGGAATCTCCGGAAATCCGAATTCTCGCCTCTCAACGGGCGCCGACTTGCCATTTGTCGACCCTTACCAAGGCGAAATTCCTTACGGTAAAACGCGTAGTTATCTCGGTACCAGCTTGCAGGGCATGTTGGTGGTCATGATGACCGCCTCGCCAAGTGTTCGCGATGCGTTTATCGCCGATGCAAAAAAGATGGTTGTCGCTTTGGGGCAGAATATGGAAAAATTAGAGAAAGCCGGTGAGGCTGTGGCGGGCAAATGGTATAACGTCACCGACCATTACATGCTGGCCGGTTTTGGCTGCCAAAAGACGAACGCCGATGAGATCAAACTGAAGATAATTGAGGTAATCGGTGAGATCTCCGCCAGCTTTGGCCTGGAAGAGTTCGCTCATGGGCCATCCGCTGCCTTCCGAAAAGATTTGGGTATCATCCTGTTCCAAACGGATCGACGTGTGGTGTCCAGGGCATTGGAACTGGCCAAGGGGGCTGCTGCGGTCGATATCCCCACTGTGATCATCACCAACCAACCGGCGCTCGACTGGCCGGAGAATGCCGACGTTATCGAAGCGCCCGCCACCGAAAATGAACAGCAGTTTGGCCTGTTCCCGGCGGCGGTGGCGGCGCAATACCTGATGTACTACCTGGCTGTCAAGAAAGGCCTCATTCCGGATATCAACGGCATGAACATCCATCCCGAATTGATGGCTGTCAATGATATCTACTTTCCGCCAGGTACCCACTAGAAAAAAGAATGAGATTTCCGGGCTGATGGCCTGGCGCCGGAAATCTCATCTCCATCTTTTATTATGAATTTTCTAGGCGTTGACGTTGGTTTTTCTTCGATCAAATATGGCTTGGTGAGCCTTGGCGGAGAGGTCAAGGTTCTCAACTTTGACACCGTCGTCATCTCGATGGGCTCGTCGCGCGAGGAGAAATATACGGCGGCCTTGGAGAATATCTTCCAGGAAAATTCCCCATACCTCGCGGCCGGTTTTGGCTTTCCCAGCGTTATATTGGAAGATGTCGTTCTGCGGGATGATGTAAGGTTCAATGACATCTGGATCAAGATCAAAGACATCCATAAGAGTCAGAACATCCCGACCTTTGTCGGCAATGACGCCGATGTTTCCGGCATCGCTGAAGTTTTCCGCGCCGATGCTCCTGAACTGTGCAAAGCGACGACCATTGTGGTGACTCTGGGCACCGGCATTGGGTCGGCCATTTTTGTGGAGGGCCATCTCCTGCCCAATACGGAATTGGGCCTGGTGCAGATCCACGGCATGCGGTGTGAGGAATATGCAGCCGCCTCCATCAAGACCAAAGAATCCCTCTCTTATGAGGCGTGGGCTGCTCGCTTGCAGGAGGCTCTGGATGAAATTGAACTTCTACTCTGGCCGGATTATTTGATCCTTGCCGGAGGAATCAGCGCCGATTTCGACGAATACCGACATTTATTGAAAACCAGGGCCCAGCTCCGGCCGGCTTATTATCGTAATCAGTCAGGGGTGGTCGGCGCGGCCATCTACGCTGCCCAACGAGCCAACTACATCAAGCATTAGCGGGCAACGTATTTTCTACTCATTAGAGAAGAATTGGGCCGAGCATTTGGCCCACTTCCTTACGGGCCAGACCTGAGCCTGAAAAAGTGGTTTGGCCTTTTTGTGAGGGAATTCTTTTAATATTTTTTGGCACGGATGATGATGGGAATCCTTCTTGCATTCTTAGCGGCGTTTGGTTGGGGCTCTTCAGCCTTTGGGGGAGGGCTCGCCACCCGCCGCCGCAACCACTTTCATGTGCTCACCCTGACTGCCATCTCCGGGGCATTCGTCATGTTGGCTGCCATGTTGGTATGGCATGAAGAATTCCCGTCATGGCAGGGGATCCTATGGTCTGTTTTGGGCGGCCTGGTTGGCGCCATCGGCGTCACTGCTATGTATCGGGGCCTATCTCTTGGCGACTCGGCTATCGTGGCGCCCACCGCGGCAGTCATCGGCACGGCTTTTCCGGTGTGCTACTCCATGGCCCAGAATGGGCTGCTAACCCTTTTACAAACGGCCGGCTTTGCCCTGGCTTTGTTGGGCATTTGGCTGGTTACGCGCACTTCCTCCTCTTCGACCGCGGTGGATAATCGCAAAGGCTTTCTTCTAGCCTGCCTGGCTGGCCTTTGTTTAGGGGGGTTCCTGGTCTTCATCTCCCAGGTGGAACCCGGTAAGGTCTTCACTCCCCTCCTGCTCACGCGCAGCGTCACTTTTGGGGCGGCTTTGATCCTTTTACGCGCGAATAAGCTTTCGTTCCCTTCGCTCAATAACTCATGGATTGCGCTGACTTCGGGAGCGGTGGATGCGATTGCAGATGTGCTGTTCCTAATCGCCAAGCAATTCGCACGTCTTGACCTGGTCGTCATCGTTGGTTCATTAAACTCGGCGATCGTGGTCTTGTTGACGGCGATCTTCCTGAAAGAAAAAATTAGTCGCTGGCAAAGGGCAGGGGTCGTTTTGTGCGTGATGGCGATCATTTTCATCTCTCTTTGATGGTTTGAAGCGAGCTCAAACCGCCGGCGAGAGGCTGCGGACGATCCAGCCCGGCCAGGCGCAGACCCCGGCGACGGTCAGCGTCAGGTACGAGATCCAGTACACCTGGACTTTTATTCGATTTCGATCAGAGAGCTTTGTTGCAGGGTGTCGATCAGAGCCTGGCGGTTGATCGGTTTACGGATGAAGCCGGCCGCCCCTAAAGAGTGGGCCAGTTTCGGCTCATCGAGCACCGAGCAAATAAAGATCGGGATGGTTTTTGTTTCAGAATCTAAGCGCAGCATCTTGATCGCCTGCCAGCCATCCGTATTGGGCATGAGGATGTCCAGGAGGATGAAATCTGGTTTGATCAGTTGGGCCAGATTGATTGCCTCTTGGATATTATCGGCGCCGAACACCTGGATGCTGAAGGGACCAAGCATCCTTTGGATGAGGGCGCGCACCGAGGCCACATCATCGATTACCAGGGCCTTATTGGGGTGGTTCATGGGAATACTGATGGCAATCGAGGTCTGTTCGCCCTGCTCGTCCAAGGAATGGTTGATTCCCTGGACGATAAAGAACAGTTGGGCGATGTTCCAGTTGGTCAATTCCAGAGGTTGGGAGTGACGGATGGTGATGGAGAGCTCGCTGAATTGTTCGTTGATTTTGCGGGTCTTCATCCAGACCTCGGAATCCTGGATACAATCTTCCAAAATAGACAGGACTTTATACAGACCTTGTTTGGTCAAGGTGGGGTCGACCCTCACATTGAGGTTTCGGTCGATATTTTCCAAATGCACCCGGCTGCACAAGTCGTTACTGGCATATTGCTCAAACAATTGGTAGGCTTCTTCGACAATCTGGTAGAGATTGCTGATGGTGTAATTGATCTCCCAGTTTTTCAGTTCATCGTGGAGAACGCTGATATTATCAGACGCGGCGGATGCCTCCTCCGTCTGCCCGAATTTCTCAGTATGGAAAGCCTGCTGTTTCCAGAGGACACTGAAGAGCGCCTCCAGCCCCTTTTTTAACTCGCGATAGACCTGGCGTTGGCTCAAACCGAGACTATCCGCCACCTGAAGTAGGCCCATATTGTTGATATAGCGCATCGTCAAAATCTTGGAACAACGCCACTCTGCCGCGTCCGAGGGGATGCCCTCCGGGGGCCGTAAAGATTTAATGCTCTCCTCTAATTTTGCATGTAATAACTTTACATGATTCGGCTGCTTGGCTTCCTCTTCAGATAAAAAAGGAGCGATGAGGTTATGATTCTCCAAATAGGCGATATCAGAAAGGTGATTCAAGACATCCCTGATCACCATTTGAAATTGTTGATAATCTAGCATTGAGAACTCATAAAAAAAGGCACATAATTGGCAAACAATTGGCTACTTTTTATCTGACATGGGGATTATTATGATCCTGCATTATTATAACCTTTTTTACAAAAGGAGATTTTGCCAGAAAAGATGTTCGACCTTCGATCCCTTCAGATCATATTTTAGAAAGTTGAGGAGAATTATGAAAAGGACAACGTTCGCGACATTTAGTATTCTTATGTTAGTTCTGTTCGTTCTGAGCGCCTGCACATCCCCGGCGGCGCCAACTCAACCCGCTGGCCAGGACACCGCCGCTCCGGCCGCTCCGGCAGCCGGCGAACCGATTACGCTTGAATATTGGGTCTACTCCGATTATGGCATGGGCGCTGCAGGCGAGCTGCAGAAAACCTTCATTGCTGAATTCGAACAAGCCCATCCTGGCGTAAAAATCAATATGACTCCCAAGAGCGACGATGAATTGAACAACGGTATGGTTACCGGGGCTGCCTCTGGCGTTTTACCCGATATCTACATGAACGCTGAGTGGGCCGGGGCTTTGCTGAAGGACTTGGGCGTGATCGCAAACCAGAAAGACAAGTGGGATGCCATGCCTGAAAGCTTCAGGAGCCAGTTCAACAAAGACATGGTCGATCTGGTGACCGTCGAAGATGGCAAGATAATGACTGCGCTTCCCTACACTGCCACAGCGGTATTTATGTACCGCAATCTGAATGTGATCAAGCAAGCCGGGATCGACCCCAACGACGTACCCACCACCTGGGACGAATGGATTGCTCAGAGCAAGAAGATCAGTGAAGCTGGTATGTACGCCAACCCAGCCTACAACCTCACCTATCTAGACATCACCCCCTTCTACTCAGGTATTGGCGCCACGGATGAGTGGGGTATCGACTGGGCTAACAAGCAGACCTTGATCGACGCCGATAAGTATACCGAGATGATGAAGACCATGCTCGCCTTGAAACCCTACCAGGTCGATCTCGGCAATGGCGATCAAGCCACACTCGATCTATTTATTCAGAACAAACTGGCCTACTTCACCAGCGGCCCATGGTCTGATGTGCCTCTGAAAGAGGCAAAGAAAGCCGGCAAAATTGACTATGATTACATCTTAGTCCCCGGTCAGACAAAAGATAACCCCGGCGGCGCTGGCGGCATCGAAGCCATTTACCTGAGCCCCAACAAAAATTTCGATCTGGCTTACGAATTTGCAGCCTATATCTGCGACGAACCTCAGATGACCCGCTGGGCCAAACTGCTCAACCGCTTTAACAGCAACGAGAAGACCCTGGCTCAGATCGATGACCCGCTCATGGACATCACCAAGACATCTTACGAGTCCATTCTGACGTTCTATACACCAATCTACGTACAACAATATCCTCCTCAATACTATCAGATCCTCATCGACAACACGACCGCGATCATGAAAGGTGAGATGACCCCCGAAGAAGGCACAAAGGTGCTGATCCAGAAACTTAACGAAGCCATCGCTGCTGAGGAATAACACTCCAGGATTTTGGTTGGTTTGCTTGGTGCGGATGCGGCATCCGCACCAAGCAAAAATTGGAGGTACTCCAAAAGACCATGAAGGTTGAAAAGTTGAACGCTACACTGGAGATTATCCATGCGTAAATGGATCCGAAAAGACCTCAAGCATTACTTGATGATTCTGCCTTTCTTTTTGTTTTTTTCAATATTTTTCCTTTATCCAATTGCAAAGGGTTTTTATACCAGTTTCTTCAAATGGGATGCAATCCCGACGCATGTCCCAACGTTCGTTGGCCTAAAGAACTACACGACCATCTTGAAATCCAGTGATTTCCTGAAGGCGTTCTCCAATTTAATGAAATATGTCTCTTTGACCGTCCCCATCGGTATAACGGTCGCTTTTTTGCTGGCCCTGTTCGTCAACAGTCTGAAAGGGTTTTGGTCCAGCTTTTTCCGCAGCGCCTATTTTCTGCCGGTTACTATTCCGATCTTCTTGGCCGGTTCCATCTTCCGCTGGATGTACCAACCCGAGGTTGGCTTGATCAACGTCGCCCTATCCTACCTGGGAATTGGCTCCATCAACTGGTTGAACGATGCCAGGTATATGATTTTTTCAGTTATCATATTGGACGTATGGAGAGCCGCCGGGTTTAACATGGTGATCCTGTTAGCCGGCATGAAGAACATCCCGCAAGATTTTTACGATTCGGCCAAGGTGGATGGGGCTAACGGTTTACAGGAAGTCATCTATATCACCATCCCTCAACTTCAACCGGTGTTGTTCTTCGTCATCTCG
>JAYRNN010000147.1:0-10169 GCA_041912175.1 Anaerolineales bacterium
AACGGATGTGGCAGCGTAACCAGTCATTTCACTGGTTACGCTTTTTGTTCCAGAAACGTAACCAGTCACGTAACCAGTCAGGACTGAGCTAACCCTCTTAATGACGAAATCCCTATTTCAATCCACGCTCCCCGCATGGGGAGCGACTCCCTCGCAAAATACAAAGCGACAAGAACAGCCAGATTTCAATCCACGCTCCCCGCATGGGGAGCGACTGCGCCGATCTCGGAGCATGTTAAGCTGGTACTCGATTTCAATCCACGCTCCCCGCATGGGGAGCGACGTGGCTCGTTGCTCGATAATCTCAGGCTCATCGGATTTCAATCCACGCTCCCCGCATGGGGAGCGACCTTGATGCTAAGATTTTGTCAGATGACAATCATAATTTCAATCCACGCTCCCCGCATGGGGAGCGACCGGCCCGGATGACGTCATTGTCCTTCCAAATGTCATTTCAATCCACGCTCCCCGCATGGGGAGCGACCGCTGTACGCCGATGACGGGGCGACGGTCGATCAATTTCAATCCACGCTCCCCGCATGGGGAGCGACGGCAATATATAGCTTAAATAACAACTCTGACCTATATATAGCCACTTATCTCTCTTTTGCCTATTCATACGCACGATTTTTTGCTCGAAAATCGATTCTATAGGTTTGTTAAGGTGCCATTTTTCTGCGAGCCTCCCGATATTCTCCTGTTCACATCCGGTTCGCAGTTACATAATCAGCGTTCCCTCCAGGTCACGACTCGGCTTCGCACCGACATGAACGACCCGGTTTCGCCAGTCATCGCCAAGATAGTAGTAGCGCAAACTATCTTTTTCCACATCGATTAATTTCTCGAGTTTGCTTTGTACCTGTTTTAATAAGGCCGGATCGAGGATACATTCAAAAACCGAATTTTGAACACGCTGCCCGTAATCCTCACACTGCTTAGCCACCTTGCGCAGCCGTTTTTTCCCGGCATCCGTTTCTGTATTCACGTCGTAACTGATCAAAACCATCATTTTTGCCTCTATGCCCAGAAGAAGGGTGGATACGCATCTAAATCACCACGGAGATAACGGGCAAGTAATAACGCCTGTACATGAGGTATAAGGCCAAAATCAATCCTTTCTTTCAGGTAGGGGTGGACGATGGCTTCTTTTTTTCGTTCCTGCCAGGCCGTCAATACCTTTTTTCGGGTGTCATCATCCATGATGATCCCACCGCTCTCTTTGGTTACGAATCCATCTCCAGTCACCTGTTTTCGATTGACCAGGGACAGCGCCAGCCTGTCAGCGAAGATTGGCCGCAACTCCTCCATCAGATCTAAAGCCAATGATGGCCGTCCGGGTCGATCTTGATGCAAGAAGCCAACGTACGGATCGAGGCCAACGGTCTCCAACGCAGATGCAACCTCGTTAGCCAACAAAGTATACAGGAATGATAGCAGGGCGTTCATGTTATCTAAAGGAGGCCGTCGTGAGCGCTCCTTAAAGAAAAAAGCTTCGTGTTGCTGCAAGATCAGTTGATCGAACACGCCAAAATATATTTTGGCCGCGCTGCCTTCATATCCCATCAAATCATCCAGGGTTTCACATTCTCGGATAGCTCTCATCAACTCTTTTAGCGTCGATGATGCATCCATTAATTCATTAACATTCACCAGTAGAGCATGGTCCCGGATCGCACGTTCGAGCACCTTTCGGCAATTCGATATCTTTCCGATCAGGAAAGAAGCCGCGATCTTGACGCTTTTTTCTTTATCTTCAGAAACCAGGTATTGTGTTTTTCGCAATAGTACATTGCCCCTGACCTTGCCGGTGACACGGGCGAGAAATCGGCCTTGGGGAGTAAGGAAACATAAGCCAATATTGTGCTCCGCACACGCGCCCATCAGGGCTGGACTGACGCCCGGATATTCAAAGCAAACGATATTCTCCAGGTTGTGCAGCGGGAGACGCATCGCAACCCGATCTTCCTTCTTGATAACGATATTTTCGCCTTCCAACGCTGCATAAGCTTCTGGAACGGTTACATAAAGGACATTGAGTAGCTTCTTCATCACTCACCGTCGATTTGCATCTGAATGTATTTCGAGGCCGCCATCACTTTTCCCATCAGCTCGGGCAAACAAATATCGGCCAAAGAACAGGATTTGCACGCCTTTGAAGGCCGCACTTGCGGAGTGTAGCCTCTATCAAAATAGGCATGCATCTCATCTGACATTTTTAGCACCAGGTTGCGTAATTCATCTGTAAATATGACTTCTAAGCGATGACGAATTTCTCCATAGTACAAGAAGCCGCGTGGGATCGAAGACGAGAGCATCTCTTCCAGGCATATCGCCTGGGCGCACAACTGGACCTCATCTACTGGTTCGGGCTTCGCTTTGCCGCGTTTATATTCGATAGGCGTCGCCAGAAATGTACCTTCTCTACCGGATAAGCGGATACCATCCGGAGATGGGGTAAACTCGACGACATCGCAAACGCCGGTTAGCCCAAGGCGATACGATGAAATCGGCATCGACCGAGCGGTGATGGCCCCATTTCTGACTTCTGAAAAATAGGGGTCATCCGCTCGATTGTGCAGTAATTTACCTTCGACGGTGAGCACATTTTCCTGCCATTGGCGTTCCACGTGTATGAGCGCCCACTGCCGCCGGCAAAAACAAAAATGCTGGATGCCCGACAAGGGGAGAAGCTCGTCGGGGGAATATTCGCTTTTCAATAGCTACCTGCCAGTTATTTCGCTTATTTCATTCACCGTCGATTTCTTCGCACTTTAAATCAGGAAGTGTTTTCAGTGAAATGGTGTAGTCTTTCATACTTTTTGGGTCATCAATCTTTGCCTGGACTTCTAACAGACGATGGACCTTGGCGGATGAATATTGCCCGTTATTGGTATTGTGCTGCCACCAATATACTTTATAAACTTCCATGCTTCCCTCTGGCCTTGCCGAAGAAGCATCATTGCGGAATAAGGTGGTTAATGCTTCTTTGATCGACGTCGCATCGGCTCCTGAGAATCCGGTTTTGGTTGCAAGCTGCGGATTCATGCTGCCGTAAAACACATAGACACCATGATCCACGCGATGTTTCATACCCATGGTATCCGAAGCTTTCTTTGTACCATCGCCTTCTCCGCTGACGCTCTTGGTTATCTGGGTACTGGTGACACGATTGAGCACAGGCGCTACCGAAAATGCGGGGTGAATTGAAACAGGGCCGCGGATTCCGATTGAGACGCCAGATTCATTCTCTTTACCGCTATAAGCGAAAACCTGGCCAAAGGAGCGAACATCGATCCATTGTTTACACGCCGCTTCACGATACTTTGTATCGTCCTTCATACTCACATTTTTTAGCACCCCTTCTGCGCGATTCTTCAGGCTTCGATAGTCATCAACCCGGTTATCATCCGATTGGACAAAAACGGAATATCCGGATTGCATCAACCGGTTTCTGATTTTGCGCTTGATGCAAACATCAGAAAGCTCGCCAAGCCCATCATAATTGACCCTCGGCCGGTTGCCGTTCAAAGGATCGCCGTTCGGATTGGCATTGTTAACACAAACAATTACCGCAAAATCGATTTTGTTCTGCAAAGTTTCCATGATCATTTCTCCTTAAAATCAGTTATTCGAAACTTCATTCATCTCATCGCTTGTTTCTTGCTTCTTATCCGCATGATTGCGCAAGTATTCTCTCTGGCAATGATAACCGAGAAGGAATTCACCGCTCAATCTTTTATCACTGGTGAAATCGTTTTCATTGAAAGAGGCAATAACTTCATCAATCATTCGCTGCCGCTTAATAGACTTTCCGCCTAACCTCGCTTTATAGGGAGAAAGGGCAAGTTCGATTGTCCGCCAGGTGCTGTAAGGACGTTCTGCGAAACGCTGCATTAACCGGGCGGCATTTGTTGGCCGGTCTTCATGCCCTTCGTTCAAAGCCCATTCCTCCAGGCTTTCTGCGAGGGCAAGCAGTCTCCCATAAAGGTAGTCTCTCGACTTTCTATTCGTATCTAGCGCCATATCGTAATTCTCCTCTCTATGGTATTTTTTATACAATGAACATGCGATTGTTAGCGTTTTATTCCATTCCCATTTCTCCAGGCCAACCTTATTACTGGCCCGCCGGACGGCAGATTCAACTAAGTCACGAGGGATTTGTTGACCATCGAGAATACATGGAAGGATTCGCTCAATGGTTGCTGCGCGCAGTTTTTCATCAATCCGTTGTCCGTAGGCAGCTTCAGCAATATCGTTCGGCGCTGGGGCTCCTTTGAATGGAACAATTTGTTGCTTTTTCTTACCGGTTTCCGGGTTGGTTACTTCAATCGTGCGATATCGATGCAGCCAGACGCACGATTCTTGCCAATCATTAATTCTCTCGAGGAATTCAGAGCCAGCCAGCTCACGATAATATGTAATTGACAGCCGGCCTGGCGTTGCCGAATCCAGTCCCATCACCACCACATTCGTTGTGCTTCCAAGAAGGGCGTGGTATCCTGCAATTTTCTTTTTCAGCGCGAGCGCCAAATCTTGCGCGGTATATGCAGTCAGTGTCTCATCCTCAGATAAACCGGTAGTCAACATAGATATTGGATCGTCTGTTGGTTGAGGGATTTGGGCGCCTGAAGTAGCCCAAGCCACAATGGCCAGGTCTCCTTTCCTGAAACCTTGCCTGCTGATCAACCAACGCAAAGCGAAATGAGCTTTTTGGGTGGTTTCAAAACCGACACTCGCAGCCTGACGTGCATCTGTAAAACGGCCACGGAATGTATAACCCGACGTATCATTTGATGAAATCAGCTTGGCCTTATCGCCATCATTTCTTATTTTCGCCGGGTGCTTTTTGGCGTAAAAATCTTTCTCCCCGGTAACGTAGCAAAGGGACTTTTCACTTTGAGTATTGGAATAGTAATTTATCCAGCTTTCCCAAATGGTTTTATCTCGCCAAACTTTCGTCTCAAGATACCCCGGGTCTTCAACAATCCAGCGTATGAAAGCGTCGGATTGATTTGCCAGTACTTCATATATTAATGGATATGCCTCACCCTTTTTCTTTGCAGGTTTCTCGATTAGCTTACCATCAGAGCCTATGATTAAAACATGATGGTCGATTAAATCTTGAAAGATATTTCCTTTGTTCACATATTTCAGCACCGCAATTGCTTTCTGATGTGAGAAATCTGAACTGCACCATTTCTCTAATTCCTTTGTATAGGATTTGAAATATGCTTTCTTCTGCGACTCGAAACATGAATAATCCTTGGCAACGTACTGCAATTTATCACACAATGGATGCGGGGCTTCTCCACTTGTGCGGCCGCCTGAATCTTCAGTGCAAGGAATGATTGTCCTGGCATCCGCTTTTGCAATGACGTTCGCCCTGCGGAAGTTACCATTCCCGTCAATCGTAATCTCGATATGCGCCATTTGGGTGGTATGGCAAATCGGAAGCAGGGGGACTTCATTCGCATTTGGTTCAATGTCGACCATCGATTGGCAATTATTGTATGTCTCATAAAGCTTTTGAATCCAGCTCATTTTATGACCTCACATTCTGATAGCCATCAAGTAGACCTGCCTCTTCAAAGCCCTTTGATAACGGCGGTTCAGCTTTCATCTGCCTGACAAATTTTCGAATCGTACAATCTTCTGGACGGATGAATTTAATTTCACCATCGATCATTTTTGGCCGCCAAAATCGGGAATAAAATTCATCCTTGCCAATTTCATCCGGATAATCAAAACCATGGAACATCAGGTCGAACGAAAGCTCACCGTAATTATCGTAAAAACCTTTTCCCTCCCCGTACATGCACGGCTCGACGTATCCCTGGCATTCGCGCGTGCCAAGGAAAACATCCCTTCTTCCACCGCGCTCGATCATACGCCTGGCGATGAAAAAATGCTTATTTTCATTCCGATCCTGGGCTAAATTCTCGCGGTGAAGGTTCCATTCGAAATGGGCTTGCACCTGGTATTCCACGTCTGAGAGATAGGTATAGATGGCCAGTGAATTCCCGCCGTTATAATCGATGGGCCGGGCGTTGCGCGTCTGGGTCCTGATTGGCTTCAACACCCGAACTTTGTCAATAATCCAGATGATGGTAGGTTTCCAATAGACAGAGCTAAGAACGCCTTTCAGAGCTTCATAGGTCGGGATCTGATAGGAATATTTCTCGCCGCCAATTTTGGTAAGAGGATCAGTGAAAAGAGCATACTTGCCTGTGACTTTGAACTCAACAATATTATCCATTTGACCTCCTCAACAAATTTTTATCTCCATGTCATTGACAATTTCATCACACCAGCCAAATTCCTCGCTGTAATATTGGTTGTCAAGATAAAAAATACCCGCATCTTTCTGAACCTCAAATATGGCTTTCATATCCGACAATTTCTCTAACTCATGCGGAAGCAGGTTGACAGAATATCGTTGCGCCCGCTTGATTAACTTATATTGCTTTTCGATTTCTGAAGCTCCACAGAGATCCGCGATTAATTTTATGCCTTCCTCTTGATAAGGGACGATCACACCCCTGGTTGGCGAGTCAATCGCATAAAAAGACTTTGCCGCTGACTGGAATGACTGCTTAAATGGTAGGCGTGGGAAAGTAATATTTGTCCTCTTATATCCTTCGACTGAGATCGAATTGACCGAGAGAAGATTAAATAAGTCGTCATCCCGACCAACCGGTGATTGTTTACTTACTCTATAACACATTTCGTCTTTGCGGCGATAAAAATAATACCTATAGTATTCTTCCATTGCCTCCAATCCGATTCGATCGTTATTGAATTTTTGTGGATCCTGTTTGAAATCATCGAGTAATCGTTGAGTTTCCTTTTTCCCGATGGCAATATCCTTTAACATATCTATGTTTTCTTCGGCTGGGTTGACAATCCATACATTTCCAACAGCCCTCTCGCCGTTGCGGTTACATCTTCCAGCAGCCTGGGCGATCGAGTCCAATCCGGCTTCATATCGAATCACTGACCCAAAATCAATGTCCACCCCGGCTTCAATCAATTGCGTGCTGACGCAAATCACCGGCTCTTTGTTGGCTAAGATTGTCTTTACTTTGCTTAAGATATCAAGCCGGTGCGCCGGGCACATATTGGTGCTCAGATGGAATAGTTTAGCAGGCTGGTTATGTGAAATCTCTTGATAAATAGACCGGGCAGATTTTCTGGTATTAACCACGATCAATACACTGCTCATCTCTTTTAGTTGTTTTTCCGCCAATGCTTTAACTTCTATATCGGTCCATCCACCAGGTTTCCGAAGATCATAGACATTTACTCGCTTAAACTTTTCGTAAAGCTCCTTTTCCTTGGTGATGATGTTTCGATCTGTTCCTTGCGGCAGGGATCTTGATAATGGCTCTACCTGATCCAACAATGGTTGCGTTGCGGTACATAACACGACGGATGAACCACAATTATTAACAAGAAAGCGAAGCGCCATATTGAACATATGCACGCAGCGAATAGGTAATGTCTGGACTTCATCGAAAATGACGACCGAATTTGCAAGTTGGTGCATTCTGCGTGCGCTTCTTGTTCCAGAACCAAATAAGGCTTCCAGGAATTGAACCTGGGTCGTAAACACAATCGGGGCATCCCAGTTTTCGGATAATAAATTTTGCCGGCGTGTCTCTTCTTCTGGCGTTAGATTCGAATGATGTTCGAGAACTACTTTATCCAAATATCTTCCAAATTCATCCCGATCCTCTAATATCTTTCTAACCTCATCGGCATTCTGATCGATAATTGATGTGTAAGGGATGATATAGAATACCCGATCCATTTGGTGATGCGCGGCGTGGTTCAGTGCAAAACGCAAACTTGCAAAAGTCTTACCCCCTCCAGTTGGGACTTTTAGCTGGTATATGCCGCGTGGTTTAGAAGAAAATTCATAGCAAACTTGGGATATTTCACTGCGTAACCGATCAATTTCATTTTTATCCTGCTTGTTCTCAAACTGCTTGATCTTTTCATCTAGCCTTTGAATTAGCGTTTCCCACGGATGATATTGCCCATAGTTTCGTATTTGAGCATTGGCAGGACATTCATAATCTGCGGTATCCAATCGATCCGCATCAATCAGGCAGCTATAAAGAAATCGAATCAATAACCCGGATTTAAATGCAAATGTAGCTGTGGAATCGTTCCTTTCTTTTGCGGGATCATTATTCTCTATCAAGCCAGACAACTTACGATATAAATCTTTATCTGCGTTTGACAGTAAATCGTCGAGTTTATCTAATTCAGATTCTTCCAAATTGCCATAAGCTTCACTTGCATGGGTCCATTCATCCGGTTTGTTGATCCGTTTTGTGAAACTATCTGCTCCATCCGGTGACAGGCAATCAATTAGCCCTGAATGGTGAGAGGCAATACAGAGCGATAAGATTTGCCCGGCCAGGTTTCCTTCATTCCCTCTGTTTGCGAGTTTTTCGTAAACCAATTGCGCCCCTGCGCTCGAGTGATCTATCTTGCCTCGCATTTCGACTGCGTCGACATAATCATCATTGTCAGGATTAAGAAAACCTGAAGCAGAACGAATATAATCTTGAAATTGCTTGCTGGCTTTACCTAAATCGTGAAGAAAACCTAACATTTCCCCTGTTTCCCTTAACCCAATTTTCGCAGCAAACTTGCCAGTAAGAATCGAAACACCATTTAAGTGATCACTCAATGATTGGGTTTGTTGGTCTTTTTGACGAATGTGAGCTATAAGATGATCATTCATACCTAACCTCATCCCCATAAGTTTTCCTCATCCTCCTCGCCTCCTCCCGCATCGCCTCCCTCAACCCTCTCGGCTCCAGCGCCTCGCAATCGCCGCCCCAACCCAAGACCCACTCCTGCATCTCGCGCCAATCGGCCACCTGCGCCTCCCATAGGCAACCGCCGTCTTCCAGGTCGCGGATGCGCTGGGTCGGATGCCAGATGCTTTCTTTTAACCGCCGGGCCGATTTCCCCGGCGCAAAGCGCAGCCGCACCCATTCCGGCGGCTTGCTGTCAAACCAGATGCCCCAGGCGTATTTGAGCAGCTCTTTGTCGTCAAAATCGGCCGGGATCGCGAACCTTTCCAGCCCCAGCTCGGCCAGTACGATGCGCTCGAGCTTGAAGGTGCGGATTTCATGGTGCACATCGCACCAGCCGATCACGTAGACGCCGCCCGTCGGGCCCGGCTCGATCAGGTAGGGGTGCAGGGTGTATTTGGAGTCTTGCTCAGCATCCAGGCTGCGATAGGTCATGCGCACCACCCGCCCTTCCGCCCAGCCCTGGGTGACCGTCTCCAGGATGTGCACCCATTCGGGATGCTCCTGCTGCCCGGCGATGGCCAGGGCCGAAACCACCAGCCGTTCGGTCATCGGCTTGCGCAGGGCCTGGGCCAGCTTGTGCAGCCCGCCCGAAAGGTGGGGTTGGGCCGAGAGCGTGCGCCGTGAGGCGCGCCGCGCCGCCAGGTACAACGCCAGGGCCTCGTGCAAGGTCACGCGCAGGTTGGAGATGTAGGTGGAGCGGTCCATGCGCCAGGCGTTATCCGCCTCGGGGACCAGCGGATACTGGGTGGTGAGTAACATGCGATCGCGATAGATGGTCGAGCGATTGACGCCAAAGCGCGCCGCCAGCTCCTGGTCGGTGTAAGCGCGCTGTACATACAGGTCTTCCATCTCGATCAAGCGCTGCGATTTTGTCATGCTGCGATTCATACGCGTTTTCTCCTGAAAATGGGGATGGCGCCTCCCCCTCGGAAGGCCATCCCCCGATCTTGTGCATTGAAGCGTGCTGCTGGGGGTGATTTCGCAACCTGCTCACCCGCCGGTTATTTCTTATCTACTATAACCCAGCGAGTGTTCCAATAATGCACAGATGGAGTTGGCTTTGTAATCATTATAGCCAGGAAAAGCATGCCAATCCGGGCCGCTTTGCAATTCTGCGTGAAATATTTGTAAAAAAGCGCTGCACGGCGTGCTGGCCGGTCTCGCCGAACTCGATCCCCCCGCCCAGCGGGCGATAGAAGGCGCGCCGTTCGGCGCGATCCCAGCCTTCGAAGACCAGGATTTTTCCTTCGTGGCGGAGCAGGCAGATGGCAATTGGGCGGATGCGAGGCATAATGGATCGGAGGAATCTACTTATAGGTGGTAGTGGGCGGCTTC
>JAYRNN010000148.1:0-19764 GCA_041912175.1 Anaerolineales bacterium
CCTTGCCCTCACTTTGGCCGCTGCGGTGGTTGCCATTACCAGCATATCCCATACGCAGAACAACTACGCCTCAAAAGCGCTATTCTGGCAGAGCAATTAGAACGCATCGGCGGTCTGGTCTCCCCGCCGGTCGAAGCCTGTGCGCCGTCTCAAAGGGCTTTCAACTATCGCAATCACGTTCAATTCCACCTGACGCCGCAAGGGCGCCTCGGATTTTACCAGATAGACGGAAAAGAGGTCTTTGCCGTCGAAACCTGCCTGTTGCCGGAGGCGCCGCTTAATGAAATCTGGCCAAAGCTGGATTTTGAATCGATCCCCGAGATCGAACGCATCGGCCTGCGGCTGGGTATGGGGGATGACGTACAAATGACTCTGGAGAGCAGCCGGCTCGACCCGCCCGAGCTCAGCGTCGAGGAGCTATCGATTTCAGTGATTCACCTCAGCCCGGCCGGCGGGCTCGTGCTGGCCGGCAGTCTATACACTTTTATCGAGATCGCCGGCAGGCCTTTCCGCGTTTCCGCCGGATCATTCTTCCAGGTGAATTCCGCTATGGCGGCCGCCATGCTCATACATCTGCAAGCCAACCTGTCGCTCACCAAGGAAATGCACGCCCTGGATGTGTACTGCGGCGTGGGTCTGTTCAGCGCATTCCTGGCGCCGCACGTCGGCCGCTTGATCGCCATCGAGTCCTCCGCCAGCGCGTGTGAAGATTTCGCCTATAATCTGGACGAGTTCGAAAACGTGGAGCTTTATGAGGCGCCCGCCGGCCAGGCGCTGGCGGGCCTTTCCGTCCAGCCCGATTTGATACTGGTCGATCCGCCGCGCGCGGGCCTTGACCGGCAAGCGCTGGATGGCATCCTGGCCTGCCGCGCGCCGCGGCTGGTATACATTTCCTGCGATCCGTCCACCCTGGGACGCGATGCCCGCCGGCTGATCCAGGGCGGTTATCATCTCAAGAAAGCCACGCCATTCGACTTATTCCCGCAGACCTATCACATCGAGAGCATCACGATTTGGGAGCGGTAAACCAGGCGTCAACGAGGGGGTGAGAGCGCCAGGAATAACCTGTTAACAGAATTTGTTATCTATTTAACAGAATTTTGGCATGACAAATCACGCGTATCATTTACAATCAAGGTAGGCGCCTTGGATTAGAAAACCTATTCCGGGGTAATCGAAACTGTGAGTCGGTCAAGGATCACACACATGGCTCCAATCCCCACCCCTCTTGAAGCGCAGCGCAAATCGCGGTCAGACACAAACCCGGATCAAATCTGGAATCAATTTATCCGCTCTCACAAAATAGGCCAGGCGATAACAGGGGAAGTCTGTCGCATCTACTACTATGGGGCGTTCGTAGAATTCCCGCCTGGCGTACAGGGATTGGTGCATCGTTCACAAATCCTACCGAATGAAATTGCGGATGTAGAAGCCGTCTTGTGGCCTGGAGACCAGGTCCGTGCAGTCATCCAGAACATTGACTATTCGAAGCGCCAAATCGTCCTCAGCATCTCCGAATTCCTCAGGCGGGTACATGGCGCTGTGCATCCGGTGCAACCTACAGCGCAGCCGGTCGACGCCTCACAGTCTCAGCCCGCAAGTAACCCGGATGCCAGCAGCATCGCGCTTTTACCCGACCAGTATAAAATGGAAACGGAGAACTTGATGAAGGCCTTGCGTGGGCAAGCAGGCGTATTAAAAAATATTTTGATCGTCGAAGACCAGCATGACTTAAGCGATTCCCTGGCCAACCTGCTGCGCGAAGCTGGTTTCTGTGTTGAGAGCCTGCATGACGCGAGTCGTGTGGTGGAGACCGTCATCCGTGACGCTCCTGATCTGCTTCTGATGGATGCGCACATTCCTGGCAGGGATAGCACAGACCTGGCAATCGATCTCTTGAATGAAATTTCAGACCTGCGAATCATCTTGATGAGTGGTTATACGCTCAGCCCTGAAGAAGAAGCCAAACTTGCCAGCCTCCCGACGGTCTACATCCTCATGAAACCATTTACAGTTCAGGAGCTAGACCGGCTGTTGGCAACCGCGGAGCAGAGCGCTAACAGCGCATGGCGCCAGGCGCAGATGAATTTGGAGACCAAAGACAACGATGCTATCGAGCAGGATATCCTGGCTGCTCGGAATCGCAGCGATCTTGCCCTGGCTGCACAGCGTCTTTTATCCAGCCTGGTCGAAGAAACCGAAGTCACCGCCGGCGCGGTTTTCAGCATGGGTCTCTTCACCCGGCGGGTTGAAATCCTGGCGCAAGTTGGCATTGACCTGGAGGTCTTTGAACGGGAGCGCCAGGATCTGGACCTTAGCCCGATTAAAGATGTCATTATTGGCCGGGAGCATATCGTCTCCCGGGATGTTGTTCAGACCATGCGCGCTAAATTTCGTTACCTGCTCAGGCTGCTCGATTTCCGCGCCTGCCTGGGGCAACCCATCGGAACAGCCGGCGACCTGGGCTATGGCTTATTTCTCTTTCACAGCGACAGTGACATCTTCGATCCACGTCGATGCCAGCACGCTAACTTTACCGCCTCCGCCCTGCAGGCCCTGGTTGAAAGGTATGCAATCCAGGAATCTTTGATTAGCAGCCATTCCTTTGGTATGATGGGCCAAATTAGCGCCGGGCTTGCGCATGAAGTCAATAACCGGATCAATGCTTTGATCAACCAGGCCGGCCTGATCCAGCGCTACAGCCAGGCGCTGGCGCGCTCCGCGCGTGCAAGCGAGAGCCCGACCACAGTACTGCCCCTGCTGCAAAAGGAAGTCGAGGCGTTGACCGGCACGACAGATAGGCTTTATCACGTTGCGCAGCTTTTCCAACGGTTGATCAGCCCACAGCAAGGCAGCGTCTGCAACCTGGCCGTCACCCTACCGCGGGTGGTAGAGCTGCTGTCTGTCACAGCTCGCAAGAATAAAGTCGATTTGATCCTTGAACCGATTCCTTCTGCGACCCAGATGATATCGGCCAACGACATTGCTTTGGAACAAGTGTTGATCAACCTGGCGCTTAACTCGATCCAACAGATCAGCGAGCGCCATCAAGCGGATGGATTGGTTCTCATTCGATCTGAAATCCCAGAAGACCAGGCTAAATACGGCGTACGTATCCTCATAGCAGATAATGGTCCAGGCATCCATCGCCAGCTTTGGGAGCAAGTTTTTGAGCTTGGTTTCAGCACCCGGCAAGGCGGCTCTGGCATCGGTCTATTCGTGGCCCGCAGCATTGTGGAAAGCTTCGGCGGCCAGATCGCGATCCAGGAGAGCCCCCTTTTGGCCGGAACAACCTTCGCGATTTCGCTTCAGGTATCCAGGTAATTACATGGAGGAACAATGAGCGACATGATCAAATCTCCAGGCAGGATTTTGTTCGTCGATGATGAAGACGACTTCCGCTCCAGCCAATCGCAACTTTTAAGACTAGATTATGACTATATCGTAGACGAAGCGCGCAACGCGGAAGAGGCGTTGCAAAAAGCCCGCTCAGGCATCCGTTATCAAGTAGCGCTCATCGATCAGGTGCTGCAAGGATCCATGGATGGCGTCGATTTGATGCGCGCCCTGCGTACCGACCAGCCTCAGGTTGATGTCATCCTGCTCACCGGATATGGACGCGGGCCCGAGCCAGGCGCGTTGCAAGCCGGCGCCTATCGCTTCTTAGAGAAACCCGTCCGGCTCGACGTGCTTCATCAAATGATTGAGCTATGCATCGACGCCCAGCAAGCCCGCAGCGATCGAGAATCGGTGAGCCGGGAGCACGCGCTGCTTCAAACGCTGCTCGACCTTGGCAGTACGATCAGCCGCTCCTTGAACCAGGCTGAGATCCTGCAGACCACTTACCAGCATCTGGGTCGCTTGATGAATGTCGAGAACCTTGATTTTGCACTATTTAACCGCCGGACGGGCATGCTCGAATTTGTACTTGGTTACAACGAAAACATCCCTGAAACGCCGCATACGCATCCCTTCGCCAGCACAGACTACCAGCCTGGCGTCACCGATTGGGTGATCCGGCATCGTGCCCCGTTCTTGATTACAGATCTAATTGCCGAACCACCGCCGGTTCAAGCCTATTTTCGCGGCCAGGGCGACTACGCCCGGTCCTGGCTCGGCGTACCGCTGCTCGTACAGGAACGCGCCATCGGCGCCATCGTCCTCCAACACGCAGAGCCCAGCCGCTATGACTCAACCGACCAACGCATTTTGATGGCGGTCGCCAACCTTGTTGCCCAGGCGCTCTACAATGCACAGCTCTACCATGAATTGGAAACCCTCAATCGCATCACGCGTCGTATTAATGGCATCCAGGAGCTGCCTGCTCTACTGGATGCCATCACCGAAGAAGTAGCCTCCTTGATCGATACCAGGAATTTGAGAATCGGCTTGTATCGGGAGGTCAGAGGCGAAGTTGACTTGCTGATTCGCCTGGAGGATGGCAAGAAAATATCGCCCCTGACGCTGCCGGTTTCCAATGGATTGGTTGGCCACACCATCCTGGCAGCGGAATCGGTCTTAATCTGCACACTCGATGAGCGCAAAACCTTCTTAGAAAAAAACAAGATTACCCCGGTCGGTTACCCCTGCCATTCCTGGTTATCCGTCCCTCTTAAAACCGAAGAGAAAGGGATCATTGGCGCCATCGCAGTGCAAGATTACGAGCGCGACCATGCATTCGACGAGCACGATCTTGATCTGTTGATGCGTTTAGCAAACCACCTGGCAGTCGCGATTGATAAAGCGCAACTCTGGCAACGCTTGCAGCGCAGCTTGAACCAACGAAGCATCCTGTATAAAATCATGAATTACTTAAGCCCCAAACCCACCCTCGATCGGGATTGGAGCTGGTGGGCATTCTTATGCGGGGTCACCGCCGGCTATGGATTGTGTTTTAACCGGGCGATGATTTTTTGTTGGCATCCAGAAGAAGGCCACGAACATGAACGAGGCATTTTAAGCGGCTGGCGAGGCACCGGCGACCTGAACGATGAAGCCGCCGCGGAAACCTGGAGGCGCATGAAGGCCATGAACATCGATTCACTGGAGGCCTTCTTGACGCTGCCGGTCTCGGAATTTGGCCATACGCCTGTTCAGAATGTGCTGCAAGGATTGCGTATCGAGGTCCAGAATGGATCAGAAGATATTTTCTCACGCGTGGTATTTCAGCAGATCCCCGCAGTAGCAGATGGGCGGGCGCATTACCCGGCAGCCCAGCAATTTATCCAGACTTTCAATCCAATCGAGTACGCGGTAGCCCCCCTACGCTTGGGCGAGCGCCTGGATGGCGTGCTGGTGGTCGATAATCGGTTTACAAGATTACCGATCGATGAGGAAAGCCTGAACTTACTGACATCCTTCGTCGAGGTGTTCATGACGGCGCTGAATAATCTCGATTTGCGCCAGGCTCTGGAATGGCAGATTCGCAAGCTTCAGCGCCATTATGAAGTTGTCACCGCTTTGCGGGCCATCCCTAACCGCGATGACAGCCTGCACCTGATTGTTCACGCTCTGCGTGAACTTTATCAATTGGATACCTGTACGTTTGGTTTGGTTAATCCAAACCGGGAATTGATTACCTTCGATGCGCGGCACCAAATCGGCATCGATCAACGCCTCGATTTGCCCATCGAGAAAATACCCGCCTGGCTCTGGCAGAACCTGAACGAAAAAGAGGAACCTCAGATTTTTCCGGAACTGGCGGACTTCCCAACCCTACGCGAAATCCTGGTCCATCCTGAGCTGGCCTCATTTGTCATTTTGCCGGTGCGCGATATGGATGACAACCTGCGCGCGGTGCTGACGATGGGCCGTTATGGTCCGCTAACGGTGCAGCCTCAAGATCATGCAAGCTTGCAATCTCTGGCAGACCAGGCCGGCCTGGCGATTCAGAATGCAGAGCTCTTCGAACGGCTTGAGCTGCAGTTAAAGGCGCAGCGTTTGTTGTTGGAGATCGGACAGAGGATCAGCGGCGCCGTAGCCGAACCCGGCGAGAACGTCCTGCAGGTCATCGCCAATAGCGCCCAGGAGCTGACCCGGGCAGATTGCGTCGTGGTCTACCCCTATTTTCAAGAAGGCCGCCGTTATGACTTGCAAAACATTGCCTCGGTGGGTTTGTGGAGCAAAAAGAATCCAGAAGAATTTGCTGACAAGGAACGCACCCGGCGATCGATGACGGATATCGTACTAAGGAACGAATTACTCATCGTCGATAAAATTCTGAGCGGCCATGATCGGGAGCAAAAGGTCAAAATCCAGATTTCCGACGGGAGCTTCCCGGAACGTGAGAGTATCCAATCCTTTATCGGAATCAGGTTGGAGACCCAGGATGAACGAGTAGGCGCATTGTTCGTCAACTTTCGCTCGGAACATTATTTTACGGAAGATGAAATCCTGGCCATACGCACATTTGCCACCCAGGCAGCCATCGCCATCGATAAAAACCGTTTGGTCTCCCGCGTTCGGACCTTGTCCGAGTCACAACTGGGCGCTTTGCAAGGTCTGCAGCGCGCCGAACAGCTCGTCAGTTTGCTCGAACAGCCTCTTGCGCAAGTCTGGGACGTGATCTTACAAACCGCGGTAGATGTAACCCAGGCAGATCGGGCCTGGTTCTTTATCGTTAACGACGTCAGCGGTGAATTGGCGCCCATCGCCTGTAAGAATGCAAGCGCACAAGTCTCTGAGCGTATCGATCTCGCCTTGAAAAACGTCGCCGGGATAACTGAATGGGTCGCAGAACATAAGCGCAGCGTGCGGGTTGGCGACGTGCTCAACCATCCCAAGTGGAAACACCGCTATATTCCATTTATCGATTCAACCCGTTCAGAGATGGTCATCCCCATCTTGGTGGGAAGACAGCGCGAGATCATCGGCATTATTGATGTCGAGAGCGACTGCAAATATGCTTTTAGCGCCGACGCCCAAGATCTTGTGGAAGCTCTGGCTTCAGCCGCGGCAGTCGCCCATCAAAATGCTTTTCTATATCGAAAGAATTCAGATCTATATTCACAAGCAAAACGACGGCAGAAATATCTGGATGCATTGTTGCATTCCAGTAATGCCATTAATGCCAGTTTGAATCCCTCGGCCGTGCTGGATATCATCCTCGAGCAGGCCGTCAAATTAACCGAGATCGAAGGCGAGCCGGCGCATTTCGGAACCATTATGCTTACGGACGGGCAATCGCTACGCTTTAATAATATTTATCCACAAAAGTTTTCTAAATCGATTATCGGCAATATTGGCGAAGGCATCCCCTTGCCCGACGGCAAATTAACCCCCGACGGCAAACGAAGAACAGGCATTACTGGTCGTGTCGCCTTAACACGAATACCTGCAAATGTTGGAGACGTAGAAACCGATCCGGATTATTTGCCATTCTCATCTCAAACGCGCTCAGAGCTGGTTGTACCACTGATCAAAGGCGATGAAGTTCTCGGTGTATTGAATATAGAACATACAAAAGAGAATGCGTTTGACCGGGCCGATCTGGATGCATTGCGGATGCTTGCAGAACAAGCGGTGATTGCAATCCAAAACGCCGAGACTTACTCTGAGCTCGAGAAGAAACAGCGCGAGATCGAGACCAAACAGGATGAGTTGGCTGCGACCATGGCGGTCGCCTGGACCGGCGTCCTGGGCAGCACCCTGGCGCACGATATTCAGGGAGACGCCAGCGCAATTCGTAACTCTGCCGTCTATCTGGCTCACAAACTTGCCCATCAACCCCAAGACGCCGCGATTGTCGATAATCTGGACAGTATCAAGAATACCAGTGAACGGATTCTCGCCCAGGCCATGCATTTTAAGCTTTCTCCAGAGGAACTGCCGGACCGAATCGATTTGCACCAACTATTACATGAGCGCCTGGAAAAGTGGGAAAAACGGTATGACCGCGAGCATGTTGACTGGGATTTAATTCTTGACCCGGAGGCTTCAGCGCCATTTGTGCGCATCAACCGTCTCGCACTTGAAAAAGCTTTGAATAATGTTGTGGATAATGCGGTAAAGTTTATGCGCAGCCAAACATTGCATCGCCTCATCATCCAAACCCGCCTGGTAAATCAAAAAATTTGCATCGATATCCAGGATTCCGGGCCTGGGATTGACGCAGACACCCAAAAACGGCTCTTCAAGGGCCCCTTATCGCACCTGCCTGGCGAAAGCGGGCAGGGAATTGGCCTGTTGATTGCCTGGTTGGTGATGAGGGCGATGAACGGTGAAATTCGTTTGGCGAATACCGGCCCACAGGGAACTACTTTTTCGCTTTCACTTCCGTTGGACTGATAGGGGCCTGCTTGGCGATGACTCAGAGACAAAAGAGTATTTTGTTTGTTGAAAATCAGCCCGATAAAATTCAGGCCATCGTTTGGTTATTGCGAGATCGTGGTTACGCTGTCGAGGTGATATCAGACCTGACGGAAGCGCGTGAGGCGCTAAAAGTTCGCTGGCGACACCTGGTGGTGGTAGACGTCCGTATGATCGACGATCAAGATGACCATGATTTTAGCGGACTGCATTTGGTGACCGAGGAGTTGGACCCGGCGCTTCGAAAGTTCGTTTTAACCTCCTATCCAACTTATGAAACAGCCACGAAAGTATTGCGGCATTTTCCCGGTCAGTTGCCTCCAGCGGTTGATTTTCTCTCAAAACTTGAGCCCGCGGAGAACGTTGTACAACGCATCATCGAAGCGATTGATCAGCGGATTGGTATCAACTGGGAGCTAAATGTCATCTACGATGATGCGCTCTCTCAAACCGAAATCGCCGACTGGTTGTGCAACAATTCTTCCCAGGACCTTCCTCCGCTTCAATCACCTGCGGATTATGCGGATGAAATTGACGATCTACTTAGGCTGTTATTTCCGGGTCGGAACCAGGTCGTTTTTTCACCTGCGCTTCAAGGACGAAGTAATGCATTTGTGATTTTTGCTCGGCCATCCGCTCAATCGGAGGAAGCCCACTTGGTGGTTAAGCTTGGCTGGCGAAAGATGATTACCGATGAACGGCAGAATTATCTTAAATTTATCGAACCATATTCAGGCGCGGTGGCGACACAGATAGAATATGCACAGACCTTAGACTTTGCCGCTGTTGCATACAAATTGGTAGGCGGCCGGCTTGAGCGCACAAAGCGGTTTACGGATCGATTTTGCTTTGATACCGCGGACAGCCTGACCGGCGTGGTCTCACAATTGTTTACCGAGACGTTGGATCGTCTCTACTCCTTAAAACCATCAGACTCTTCCCGATACATTGACGAACTCTATCGAGAAAGGATGCGTTTGGATGTTAAGTCAAAAAGTCGTCGGTTAGCGGATAACTTGGAACGATTGGCTGAGCAGGCGACCAATTTGGGAGTGACGGCATGGCGGGAGGATACAACGCATTGCTACCGGTGGCCGAATGGCATTCAGGTCAACAGCAAGATGCTTCGGGATTGGATTTTCAATACCCGGCAAGTGGCAAAAGCTGCCTGCTTGCATGAGATGATAACAACCTCGCCCGTTCACGGCGACCTGAATGGCGATAACATTTTGGTCGACGCAATCCAAAATACCTGGCTGATCGATTTCGGGCGCACTGGTTACGGCTACCCACTGTGTGATTTTGCCGAGCTGGAAAGCGTCATTGCCCTGGATTTGTTATCGCAGCATGCGGTAGATGATGTATTGATGTTCGAAGCGATCTTGTTTAGCCAGCGATCTTGGGAGAGTGATTTAGATCTTTCCGGTGATACGGAACCCCTGCCTGAAGCGACTGAGCTGATCAAGGCATTGACCATCATCCAAAGAATCCGCCGCATGGCGCGAAAATGGCAGCAAGATGATGGCGGCCTACAAAGATACTATCTGGCCCTACTCTTCGAGGCGGCTTTGCGCCTGATGGGCAAAGGATTCGATTCTCCTGCACAACCACCCAAACTCGATCGATTGACGCACGCCCTTTTGCGCATCGCCATTGCCATCCGGGTTTTGAATGAAGCTTAGTCAGACCCATACCTATTCACTTTTCGATCTTTAAAGAATAAAAACATGATGACCTCAACCTATCCCGAACACCCATTAACCTATCGACAAGAAATCCTGACCCCGCTCTTCAACCGTCTCCAGTCAGGGGAATCGCTGCTCATCATCGGCGCAGCCAGTGTCGCGAAATCCAACCTGATCCGGTTTATCCTGCGCAAGGATGTGCAAGATCACTATCTTGCCAGCACAGATCAAAAAACATTGCTCGTGCTGGTGGATATCAACCGCGAGGCCGGAACAGCCGATTGGGCTTTTTATGAGCTGGTTTTACACAGCCTGGCCCTTGAAATTCAAGGCCATCCCGATGCTTCGCGCTTACAACAAACGCTCCATGATCTACATCGCGATGTCGTACTGCATGAGAACCGTCTGCTTGCTCAGCGGTCCCTCGAGCGAGCGATTGATTTAATTTGCCGTGAAAGTGGTTATCGCCTGGTTCTGATGATCGACGAGGCGGACCCTTTTTACCAAAGTGCACATCCCAGCGTGCTGTTCAACCTGAGAGCCTGGCGCGACCAATATAAATACCGCCTGTGTTATGTCTTATTCACCCGCACCCCGCTGGAACGCCTGCGAAAGCCTGGCGAATGTGAATCATTTGACGAATTATTCAGCCGGAACGTGCTCGGATTGAAGCCTTACACGCCGGTTGACGCTGAACGGGTCATCCGCCAGTTGGAAGCACGAAAAGGGCCAGCCTTAACCGAGGCGCAGCGCAAGCTGCTTGCCGTTTTGAGCGGCGGGCACCCTGGTTTGTTAGTGGCGTGTTTTGACTCTCTGGCAAGCCGGAGCGCAGCGGCTCTCGAGTTAGGGCCAGACAAGATGCTGGAAGAAACCGGGATCATTGATGAATGCTGGAAGCTTTGGAACGGTTTACAGGACGATGAACGATATGAGATTCAGCAAGCCACAACCGGGTTGGATGAGACGGCCGCCAGCCCGGGGGCGAGACTATTGTTGCTCAAAGGTTTGCTTGCCCCATCTGCCTCGGGCCCGAGGCAAGTTTTCTCGCCCATCTTTGCGCATTTTATCGAAAAATCCATCGACCCACTGGAAGATTTTCGCGTGGATGAGACGACTGCCACGGTGTGGGTCGGCGGCAGGCAAATACTCGGCTTGACGCCATTAGAATTTCGTCTGGCCAAACTCCTGGCCGACCACCGCGGTGAAGTGCTCAACCGCGACCAAATCCTAGAGGGTTTATACCCGGAAGATCAGAACCCGTATCAGGCAGCGCAGGATAACCGGGTTGATACGCTCATCCGCCGCCTGCGGCTTAAGATCGAGCCGGCGCCAGGTAAGCCGCGTTACTTGCTAACGGTACACGGACATGGGTACAAGCTGGCCGGTGAGACAGAGAAGGAGAAAAAGTAAGGGGCTGTCCCTGATTTTGGGACAGCCCCTCCCCCATGCGGAACTTTTTATTCGTTCAGGCGTTTATCTGCCTGATGCCGCAGCATCGTAAGCCAGAGAGAAGAAGATGATCGCCACGACAACCGCGATGAACATGATGAACCGGCCCATGCAGCCTTCCCCGTCATCGGATCCCGTATTGTGGCTGGCGAGTGCGAAGAGGATCAAGGTAGCCGCACCAGCGCCCAGGCAGAAGACGCCTGAGTAAGCATACAACGGACTTAATAACTCGTTCACAGTGTGTCTCCTTCTGGAAGGGTGTCGTGCCTTCCGATTTTATTCTAGCGTCAATCGGGAAATGGTTCCTGTCAGCGAACTAATATTTTGTCCCCAAACCAATGTAAAAGCTGACAAAGATTACAATCACCTCGCCCACCGATTTTCTTGAGCGCCTATCACCTTGTCTGAACAACTGATTGACATTTTAAAATTAAGGTGTATTCTGTATATAGGGGAGCAACCCAGACATGGCATCTTTCGTTCTGCTCTTTCTGAGGGTATTTGTGAGACACTATACTCAGAAGAATGGGCTCTCTCCTTGGTAAATCAACCTTTTCATTAGTCTATTCTTGTTGGGTGGTAGTATCTAGTCAAATCGTTGGGGAGTGAGGCGCGCATGCGCCGAAAGGGGCCAGTCATGTTCACAAAATCCAATCCAAAAACAAGCTCAAAAATCGTCTCTATTTTCCTGATCATTGCCTTCCTGGGGTGGGCCGCCTGGTCAGCCGCCCCACCTCAAGCCGCCAATGCCAGTCCCGTACCGTGGAGCTACACCGGCTCAATGAGCGCCACCCGATACAATCATACGGCCACGTTGCTGCCTGATGGGCGCATCCTGGCGGCCGGGGGTTATAATGGCGGTTTTCTTAACAGCACCGAAATGTACGACCCAGGGAGCGGGGCATGGAGTTCTGCCGGCCCATTAAACATCAAACGCGCCGGGCATATTGCCACCTTACTGCCCGACGGTCACGTCCTTGTGGCAGGTGGTACGAATTCCGGCATGGAACAAGCCAGTGCGGAACTATATGACATAGCGACCAACACCTGGAACCCAACCGGTTCGATGAACGCCGCCCGCCGAGAACACACGGCAACGTTGCTGCCAGATGGGCGCGTCCTGGTGGCGGGGGGGTGGAATTATATCAGCGGCGATCTTTCCAGCGCAGAGATCTATGACCAGACGACCGGCGGCTGGAGCATGACAGGTTCGATGAGCACAGCTCGAAGCGGACACACGGCGACACTGCTGCCCGACGGGCGTGTCCTGGTGGTCGGTGGAGGCTCAGGAGGAACTTCGCTAGCCAGTGCAGAAGTATATAACCCGGCAACTGGGTTGTGGAGTGTGACAGGGTCGATGAGCACTGTCCGTCGGAAGCATACAACCACGCTGTTACCCGATGGGAGAGTCCTGGCGGCGGGTGGTCAGGTTGATTCCTTGGTTTTTACCTCCAGCACAGAATTGTACGAGCCCATCACTGGAGAGTGGAGCACGGCAGGGTCGCTGAACACCGGTCGCGCCAATCACGTGGCTACGCTGTTGCCAGATGGGCGCATACTGGTTGCAGGCGGTGGTAATTACAGCGAATTTTTCTCCAGCGTAGAAGTCTACGATCCGATCGCCGACGATTGGGACTTGATCGATGACCTGAATGCCGCCCGCCGTTATCACACAGCTACGCTATTACCCGATGGACGCGTACTGGTAGCTGGCGGTCAGAAAGATGACAGCACTTTTTTAGCCAGTGCAGAGCTGTATGAGTATGCCGCCGGCGTCTGGAACCCGACTGGCTCGATGAGCGCCACCCGATCCAATCACACGGCTACACTACTGCTCGATGGGCGTGTCCTGGCAGCGGGAGGCGGCGGATCTCCCGCCAGTGTTGAGGTGTACAATCCAGCAACTGGCGCCTGGAGCACAACCGGATCGATGAACACTGCACGCCAATCCCATACTGCTACACTGCTTTTCGATGGACGTATCCTGGTCTCGGGTGGTTTCAACACAAGTTATCTATCCAGCGCGGAGTTGTACAACCCGGCAACCGGCGCTTGGAGCACAACCGGATCGATGAACATTGCTCGATTGGCACACACGGCCACGCTGCTTCCCGATGGGCGTGTCCTGGTAGTAGGCGGTAGAGATGCCGACAGCAGCAATCTTGCCAAGGCGGAGGTGTATGATCCGACCACCGGTATCTGGAGCCTCACCGGCTTACTAAACACTGCCCGCAGCGACCATACAGCTACGTTGCTACCCGACGGGCGCGTACTGGTAGCCGGAGGGGGCAATGGAGGCGGATATCTTGCCAGTGTAGAGGTGTACAATCCGCAAACTGGTGTCTGGAGCATAACTGGCTCGATGAATACAGCACGTCTTAATCACACGGCCACGCTACTGCCGAACGGGCGCATCCTGGTATCAGGTGGTTATAACGGTGGTCCTGGCGCTTTAACCAGTTCGGAAATTTTCAATCCGGCGACCGGCGCATGGAGCATGACTGGCTCGATGAATGCTGCTCGTGAATATCCCACAGCTACACTGCTGCTCAATGGGCGGGTACTGGTTGTCGGCGGCGATTGTGGTTATGCTTGCCCTCTTGACAGTGCCGAGGAGTATGACCCGGCGACAAGTGTCTGGAAACCTACCGGCTCAATGGGCACGCCCCGAGGCGGTCAGACGACAACCTTGCTATCAGATGGGCGCGTCCTGGCTGTAGGAGGTAGCTCCCTTGCGATTGCAGAGCTATATGATTTTGGGCTTGATTTTGATCCTGACTGGCGCCCAGCTCTCGATCTAGTAACATCGCCTCTGCCTCAAGGTGGGAAATTGCAAGCAAGCGGGAGCGGCTGGCGCGGCTACCACTTTACCGAAGCCTCCAGCGGTACGGCTGCCAGCTCGGCTACTAATTTCCCGCTGGTGCAATTACACCGGTTAGAAAATGAGCAGGTGCGCTGGTTGCGACCTGATCCAGCACAGCCTTTCTCAGCCACGGGTTTTACTTCACTGCCGGTCAGCGGCTTTCCGGGCGGCCCGGCATTGGCGACAGTTTTTGTTAATAGCATCCCAAGCGTCTCGAAGATCATTCTAGTTGAAGCTCCCAAGCTGCTCCCGGTCTATTTACCGGTTGTGACTCGCAACCATTGATTATATTGGAGGATGTGCGGATGTCTGCACATCCTCCAAATCCCCTTTAAATAATCTTGAATAAACCTTGACAGAACGATTGTTCTATCATAAAATAGAACATGTTTTCTATTCAAGTAAAGGAGGCCTGGATTCCCGATGAATACGATAGAAGACCGGCTTATCAATCGCCATAAAGTTATGGATCGCATTATGCATAACTTTCCCTGGCTAAGAAATCAAACCAAAAACCTTGGCATCAAGGTTACCAACCGCTACCGCACCGATGAACTTCCCCCGAACTTTTTTGAGGGCGATTTTACCGTTCCTGACTCCGCTCAACCTCTCCCTACCGGCGCTCCGTCCATCCAATCCATCCTTGAAACAAGCGGCGAACAATATCCTTACACGATCTTCTTGGGAATGTGTGAAGATGGCATCCTGTTAACCATCGACCTGACCAATCCCGCGCCAGGGGCGCTGCTGATTGCGGGCGACACAGAATCTGGAAAGACACGTTTGATCCGTTCAATCCTTTCCTCTGCTGCCATGATCTCAACTTCAGATCAAGTACATTTCTTTAGCATGGCCGCTAACCCACATGAATACACCGATCTGGCAGAATTAGATAATTGTCAAAAATTAACCGGCGTGGGCGGGCGCGAAACGACCCATTTGATCCAGGAAATCCATAATGAATTGGAGAAACGCAGGCTGGAGCCTACCGATCCGGTCATCCTGCTGGCAATTGACGATCTATATCAATTGACGCAGGGATTGGAAGCAACTACCCTATTTCAATTACACCGGCTGATAAAACACGGTCCGCGGTATGGGATATGGGTCTTAGCATCGCTTTCATCGAAAAAGATCAACGAAATTGATCATGGTCTGCTCGAATCGTTCCGTACTCGCTTGCTCAGTTATATCTCTGATCCGGTCGCCGCAGCGTTCCTGGCGCGTGATGAGAGTTGCCCTTCCCGTTCCATTTCTAAGGGCGACCAGTTCTGTGCAAACGTAGGCGGGGAATGGTTGAATATTTGGATCTGCGATCCGGCCGGAGGCGCAGAATGAACATTGGGATGTTATGGTTCGATAACGATCCGAAAGCAGAGCTCTCCACCAAAGTCGAGCGAGCCGCCGTTTATTACCGCAATAAATATGGCAGTTATCCCACCCTTTGCTTCGTTCACCCCACCATGTTAAAGCCTGTCCTGCCTAATAGCGAACAAACAACCAGCTATAAAGCCGCTGGCGTCGAAGTTCGCACGACGCGCTCGGTATTACCCAACCATTTCTGGATTGGCGTTAACGGGATCAAGGTCTCCTAAGGCGACGACCAACGTTTCCAGGGCCAGGTCGCCCGGCATCTGGCTGGTTTTCATCGCCAGGTCTACATCTAACAACCTGCGATAGATCAATTCTAGAACTGGCAGCGAAAAGCGCCTGGACTGGGCGCTAATTTTTTCCGCGACAAATTGTTGAATCCGCATCTCAGTGGCCACATCTGGCGGTCGGCTGCCTCGATCGAGCAGTTCACGCGCCTGCAGCAGCAGGCGAAACTGGCGCACAATCATTGCAAAGATCGAAATCGGTTCATCCTGCTCCAACAGGCGATGCAGCGTCTCCATCGCAGAATGGATATTGCGATTCCCGAGGGCATCCACCAGGATGAAGATATAACCTTCGCGCGTATCAGAAGTCAAGTGACGCACATCATCGATTTCGACCGGTCGGCGATAGTTCACATATGTCAGCAGCTTCAGGATTTCTTGATCTACCTGGCGTGGTTCATCTCCGACCAGCGATGCTAATTCTACCGCAGCGTCGCGAGTGAAACGCCCAGTGTAAGATTTAGCCTTATCCATGATCCAGCGCGGCATGTCTTCCGACCGGGGGAGATCGAAGCGTTTGATCCTCACCCGCTCCCCGGCGGCAAAAGCCCATTCCTCTAACCAGTGCCGCTTCTTCTTTTCGGTTAAGATTCGATACTCGACCAGTGCCAATACCGTTGTGGGGGCAATTTTCGCCAGGCTGGCCAGGAATTTCTTTTGTGCTTCGGAGGAGTTGATGCGTGCGCTTGGATGCTCCAATATCACCAGGCGGCGGCTGATCATAAATGGCATCGATCCGGCCACAAGCAACAAATCATCCGGGTTAGATGTCCGCCCATCCAACCTGGTCAGGTTCATCGCAACCAGGCTGGGCTCACCCAATTCGGACTGGATTTTCGCCAGGTATTGGGTGATGGCAAACTCATCATTCCCATTAATCAAATGGATGATCGGTCCCTGTTCGCCTGGTGCTGTCACAGTCGAGGTCGATCCACTCACGAATCATCTCGGGTGCTCACCCGATGCGCCTGGACTCGCCCACGCGGCGAAGACTTGACGCTCAGGATCTGCAAACCACGCGGCTCGCCGGAGGTCGTGACCCGTTTTTGAAGTAGCAGACCTAGTGGCTGCGATATGATTAAGGCGATCGTCGACAGGGCGATCGCCAAAGGCCATCGTTCCAGTTTATCACGCCTGCGTGGTCCTGCGCCTGAAAGGGCGAAAACCGCCGCGGATCCGGTCAGTGCGCCGGCTGTAATGAGGTTTGTGCCACAGTTCGGATGGACAGCCAGTTGGCGCTCGCCGTTGCGCAGCCGTTGCAGGGCTTCATCCGCCGCCGAACGCACTTCGTCGGTCGGGACATTCCCCACAATCCAGAACCCGCCCAGGTCTGAATGACCGGCTAACGCCAGTCGGGGGTGGCGCTGCGCCAGCACTTGTAGGGTAGCATGTTCCAGACCGTGGTTGCGGCGCACAAGCCCAACCGGATAAGAATCCAGGAAAGAAGGAGAGTTTTGTTGTTGTATGCTCATACAAAAAATTGTACCATCGAAGATGGTACAATTTTCTTAAATCCATCGAAAAAGTGCAGCCTCAATTGGCCAATGTTGAGGCAGGCGCTTTTTTCTCGACCGGCCGGTAGACGGTGGCCTGGATGAAGCCAACATACATCAAGATCACCCCCAGCAGCTCGCTCAGGTAGAGCATATCGAACATGCCTGCGCCAACGAACGAGCCCGCCATAGCCGGCATCAACGCGCCGGCAGCAATGAGGATATTGCCGATCACGCGATTGATCAAGACCTGCTTGCGCAAGAACAGGTACGCCGAGTAAAGCGCCCCGCCCACCAGACCCAATGTGCCGTAAATATTCAAGATAATCGTCAGCGCAGTAATCAATCCGCTGCGGGTCAAGATGTCCTTATACTGTCCGGAAACGGGCTGAGAAATATCATACGTAGCCGCAGAAGCGGTCACGGGGGCGCTCAGGACCAGCATGATTGCGACCAGCGATACAGCCGCCAGGGCGTAGGTCAACCAACGGGCAACCCCCGGTTTGCGTACCAGCAGCCAGATCGTCCCTTGGCCCAGCCAGGCAGCCGTCAACATTGCCCCACTGATATACCAGATTTTCAGCACCAGACTATTAAAAGTGAAAGACAACAAGACTTCACTTAATGTCCCTAACCCGTACAAGACCAGCCCGATCCCCCACATCAACAGATGCATCCCTTTCCGATGTTGGTAGCGGTTGAACACTGCTGCCGCGAAAATGAACGTCACAACCGTCGAAAGCATTGGAATATAATGCATACCGCCTCCAAAATATTTTGAGTACCTATTCCAGGTCAGATTAAATCACGCCCAGGGTGAACAAGATCACAAAACCAACCACACCCAACAATACAAGCAGCAAAAGCCCCAAGACCAGCGGGATAAGATATCTCGTCCAAAAGGATTGGTTGAAGCGGTTGCTGGCGCGTTTCATCGGCTGTTTTTTTGGTAAAGCTGATAAGTTTCGACTAACTTAAGCAGGATGCAATCCGTGAATTCTGTGATGCGGCGAAACATGGCGCCCCAGGCGTGCGGGGAGCGCACGGAGGCGGATTCGAAAACAGACAGGGTTGATTCCAACAAAACATTGCGGAAAAATAAGAAGGCCTGGATCGCCTCCAGACTGCTCAAGTTGTAGCGATGGCCGCGCGAGGCATATTCATACCCCAAGGCCTCCGCTTCGGCGATATCCAGGCGGTCGGCTGAGGTAATCGCGCTGATCAGCCCTTGGAGCAAAACCCTACCACTCTCGCGGTATTGGCGGCGCGCTTCGTCATCCAACTTGCTATACCAGGTTTCCGCGTTCAAGCGTCCCTCGCCGACCTGGAAGCGCGTGCTGCGCAGCGCATTTTGGACCACCAGGTTGAGCTCGGCGGTCTCGCCGCGCTGCGTTTGCATCCACAAATCGATTTCGCTACGCAAATAACGACGGTGCCCACCTTGAGTGCGATGTACGGGCAATATCCCCTGGTCGGACCAGGAGCGCACTGTGCTGGGATGCACCCCCAGAATCTGCGCGGCTTCGCTTAAACTGAGCCATTCCAAAGCCATCATGTGTTTATCCTCCTCAGGCCTCCCCGCCCAGTGCCGCCCGCTCGATCACGCCGGGGGAATAATCGTGCGCCGCCTGTTGTTTAAACGCAGCCACATCGATCTTCCGCAAAATCAACAGCGAAGCCGCCAGGAAACCGGCCTCCAGCAGGAACGCGCCTACATACCCCCATAGGGCGCCCTCCGGCGCCAGGCGGGCCAGGTCGCGCACCAGGGCTGTGGTAAACGACCCCAGCAAGCGCGCCAGAGCGCTGCCGGCGCCCCACGCCCCGATAAACAGGCCTACTTTTCCAGGTACGGTCATATCCAACATGAGGGATAGGTTTGACACGGTAGCCGGCCCGGTCGCCATTCCAAGCAGGACTACCCCGGCATAGAAAACGCCTTGATTGGCTGTCAGCCCGCTGAGAGCGATCAATAGAAATGCGGCGATCGCCGCCCAGGCTGCCAAGCGGGCAATGTTGATTTTGGAGAAGCGATCCTCCAGTGCGCCTGCCGCCGCCAGCGATACCAGGAAACAAGCCCCCCAAATCGAAGTGATGCGCGTGGTCACATCCACGGGTAGGCCGAATGCACGCGCAGCAAAGGGCTCGAGCAAGACATCCTGGCCCAAAATCGCTGCCAGCATCAGGATCAGGTAAAAGAAGAAGAGCTTAACCTGAGCGTTAGAAGCCACTTCTCGGTAGATCGTGCGGATGCTGTAACGCGCCTCGATCTGTTGGCCGGACCCCGAGCGCTTCTCCAAGCCTACCAGGCC
>JAYRNN010000149.1:0-4674 GCA_041912175.1 Anaerolineales bacterium
GCATGCGATTCAAGGCTTGGATCACGGTCATAGGTATGCAAATTTGCGCCGCAATACCTGCAATTTTCGCCTCTCCACACATGAATCATACGCGTAAAAAGGATATTGCCTTCAGGCGTGTCAAAAGCCTCGCACACTGAATATTTGCTGTTTGCTTTTTTAGAACAATACAGGCTGCGGCGAGAAAGCAAAGCAGTCATATCGGTGATGGCAATGCCATAAAGCTGCCTGGTGAAAATATGGTCGATGCGCGCTTGTCTGTCAGGAATTTCCACTTCTAAACCGGCCATCAGCCGTTTAGCAATTTCACGTAAAAACACCCCTGTTTTCGTTGAGGGGTCAAGAAAAGTCGCATTTTTATCGCGCCAAATTTCGGTTGGTAATAAATCCAATATTTGGTTGGCAATATTCGGAGGCGTAAAAACCTCATCATTGCTAAGATTGGCAAGGCAGGTGAGAACATCGGGGTTGTAGTTACCAATCATTGTCTTTTCCAAGCTTTAAAAAATTTACAGATGGGTAACTGCGCATCTCTGTCGGAATGAATACCTCTCTGCCAAGATCGGAAATATGTCGATTGTTGGTTAACAAATCCATCTGACCGCGTTTCATCGCTTCATCAGGGATCAGTTCAGAAAAGAAAAAATCACTCCGCTTGATCAAACTGTTGTGAAAGGGAAAACTCCACTCAGAAAAAATTATCGGCTGTGGCGGATCGGAAACAGTTTTCAATGACAAAGCGTTACCCCAAATGATATTTTTGCGCAGGATAAACCGGATCGCCTCACGCACCGGGGCCCTGGTTTTATTTTTAAAGAGCACCGTATAGCGTTCGTTAGCAATATCAGATAAACGCTGGCGGCAGGCGATAACATTATCTTCAAGGATGTCAATTCCGTATAAAGACGCTACGGCCATAACCAGGTTGCGCTCGTACTCCAATTTGTTGCGGCGGTAGTTTTTTTCGACCACGTTCAACTTGCGGCGCAAAATCTCGGCGAGGAAGTTGCCGATACCGCAGGCCGGCTCGAGGAAGCGGGATTCTATGCGTTCGGTTTCCTGCTTCACCAGATCGAGCATGGCATTCACTTCTCGCTGGCTGGTGAATACTTCGCCATGATCGGCCACTCTTTTTTTAGAAACGACTTGCTTATCGTTCACTTTCTTCCCACTAAAAGAAAATTTGGTGTTTAGATTTGGATAACGATGCCGATCACAAGTCTTTTTTACCGATTATAAAATTCTTATTGAAGAGCCTTTTCGAATCAAACATTTTCAATTGAGGGTATAAGCTTGGTCATTGTATCTTACTCTATATGAAATGTTAAGGCAATATAAAATGCTGTAAAATTTTAATCTCACCTTGACCCACCCGGGGATTGAGATTATGGTTAATCATCAATATCGCTCGTCTTAACCGCAAGGAGGCCGGGATGGATACGGATCGCGCAAGGATGCTCGTGATTGGGGCTGGTGTGAATGGCTCGATCTGCGCCGTGGGGCTTTATCAGGCCGGGTTTGACGTTACCCTCCTGGCCCAAAATCGATCCCCAAACATCGTCTTCATGGTCAACAATCCATCCGGGCCGGAAATCTATACCGACGCCCTCGATAAGCAGCGGGTTATGCTGGGTTTTGTGTTTGGAGCCGGAAAGCGGGAGGGCGGCATCATCCATGGCTTTAACGCCGCCACCAGTCCCAGGAACGCCGCTCCTTTCGGCGAGCTCGATGGAACGATTACCGCCCGTCTGACGCGCCTGGTGGATATTTTCAACTGCGCCGGCCTGCATGCCAGGACATCCACGGATATTTCAGACTACCTGGCCAGGCACGCCGCCTTTGTTGCCCCGATGGCCCACCTGTTGATCGTACATCACTGCGATAATTACGCCATGGCGCGCGCCAGCGGCGACCTGGCCTTGCTGGTGGACGCGCTGCGCGAAACCGCGCATGTGCTCCAAGCGCTCGGGGTCAAGACCTCCAACGATCGCATGATAACGATCATCAAAATCGTCCCCAAATTCATCCTGGTCAGGGCCGTGCGCATCCTGCTCGCCACCCGCTACGTCGAGGTGGGCGGCGCATGGCACTGTAAGCAGGCGCCCGATGAAATGAACCAGCTAGGCATAGAGCTGATGGCCCTGGTCGAAAAGTCGGGCGTTGCGGCGCCGGCGCTCAGCAAATTGTTTGCCAGGAAATGAGGCGCCCGGCCAGGCGTCCCCGTTTTACGGACTTTTCTCGATCGAGATCGTTTTGATCCCCGCAAGAATCACGCCATCGGAGATCGTCACAGTCAGATTCAGGTCGCCTTTGCTGAGCTGGTAGGTGTACACCCCGCCGTTTTCCTGGCTGCCGGTCAGGCTCCATCCTTGGGCGGGCAGCTCGCTCTTGAAGTGGGCGGTGATGGCCTCGATCGGGGCATCGCTGATGTACATGTACGACTCGCCGCCATCCATGAACTGGCTCAGCGCCAACCGGTAGTCGGCCGGGAGCGGGATGGTATCCGGCGCGCTGACCTGTTTGATCCGCTCCGCCATGACGGTGGTGGAATAACCGGGCTGCAAGGCCTGGATATCCTGCTTGAACTCGATCGCGCCGGATTTCAGGGCCACGTCGCTGCTCTTGGGCGAGGGGTACAGGTTTTCGCCTTCGAGCCGGCCTGCGCCATGAACCAGGTAACCCCCATCCACCGCCAGGCACAGCTCGCCGCTGGCCGCCGTCACGCTCATCCCGGACGGCATGGCGGCGGGGTCCAGCGCGTTCTGGTCGAAGGTGTAATGGTAGCAGGGGATATCATTTTGCGTCTCCTGGCCGGTGAAGGTCGGGCTGACCACCCAGCCGAACGGGCTCTCGCTGGTCACGGTTTCGCTGATCGTGTTCATCGAGTCGACGATGCTGGTGGAGGGGTTCTCCATGTTGTTGGCCGCGTAGGCCTGGGCCAGCTCGTCCGAAAGGAAAACCTTCGCCACGTCGACGATCTCCGACAGCAGCCCGGCTTTACTCATGTACAGGATGGCCTGGCTGGTGAAATTTTGGCCGGACGCATCGACGCCCGACACCTGTACGTCGGAGTGGGTGAACGCCTGCTCCCGGTCGAATTCTAATGCGACCGAGCGCGTGGAATCCGCCTTTTGATCGTTGGCGCCGGTCCCGCTGCGCGCTTCGCTCATCGCCCGGCTGAAGGCGGGCAGGTTGGGGGCTGCCAGCAGGGCGGCCGGCTCGAAGACCGGGGCTGGCGCCGGGCTGGGCTCGGCGGTCGGGCTGGGCTCGACTGCCGGAGCGCTGGTCGGGCTGGGTAGGCTGGGGACTGCGGTGGGTGGGAGCGAGGTCGCCGCTTCGGCGGCGGGTTGGGTGTTGGCCGGGGCGGCGGTCGGGGTCGCCGGGCTTCCGCAGCCGCTGATCAGCAGCGCCAGAACGACGAGCAGGACAAAGCGATGATGTGTTTTGATGTGCATTTACCCTCCGTGCGTTTTATTTTATTTTAAGGAAATTATAGCCCGAGGAGCGTGGAAGGGTGTAAAGATCGAGTTAAAGCCGTTCTATTTACGCCTGACGATCCGGTCGATCTCGCTCAAGACTTCCGCATTGACAGGGTTTGGATCGCTCTCCAGTCTTAAATCGCAAAGTTCTCCGAAGATATTCCCGACCTCGGAGCCGGGAAAGATTCTGGCGAATAAATTCGCCGCAACGGAGAATACGAAGTCCCCCTCGGGGACTTCAGGCAGAAACCCACGCAGGTGGGTTTCGTAATCTGTAGGTACAGTTTCAACTGCCCGGTTCTGGATCAAAATCCAGAGTAAAATCTATCTTGAGTTATGCGCGCGCCATTTACTCAGTTATATTTGCATATCGTCTGGTCGACATGGGACCGGTTGCCGTTAATTACCGATGATATTCGGGAACCGTTGTATGCTGCAATTGCGAAGAAATGTCGCCAGTTGGACTGTGAACCATTGGCGATTGGGGGAGTTGCCGACCATCTTCACGTACTGGTCCGTTTGAGCGCCACAGTTTCTGTAGCGCAGCTCGTGAAGGAAATTAAAATTACCAGGCCCGCCATCATGCAGAGAACCAGTTGGAACCGGATTGGGAATCTGTTATTTAATCCGCTTGCATGCTCTGCATCACATCCCCTCTTTTCCGGTAATTATTGGCAAAATAGGAGGATATTAATCGAAAAAAAGGTTATGAATGTCACTTGTCAGGTTGTGACAAGTTTGCTATAGTTTGTAGCATGAAACAGTCTACGTCCGTGATCGGTGGTTTGTAATGGTTTTAATGGTGAAGCAAGCGGAAAATCTACCTCGCCCTGCGCCCGCGGCGCTCTTACCGGCGACTGACCTGGCTCTCAGCCCCCTGCGGGGGTAAGCAGCCAGGTTTTTATTTAGATTGATTGGATCAAAATAGTTAATTATTTCTGACCCTGACACTATCCATATAAGGAAGGTATGCATGAAGACGATCACTTATGAGCTGCCCAATTTGTACGCCGACCATCACGTCCAGGAAGTGCGCCGGATTTTGTTCGAAATCCCCGGCGTGCTGGACGTGTACGCCAGCAGCGCTTTTCGAATGGTAGAGGTGAGCTACGATCCGGCCAAGACCAACGACCTGGAGATCGCCGTGAAGCTGGACACGGCCGGTTATTTGGGGGAGTGGTCCGTACCGATGGAA
>JAYRNN010000150.1:0-2274 GCA_041912175.1 Anaerolineales bacterium
AACAAGGGAACGAACACTATGGACATCTTGCACCTAGTTGACCGCTTGGAAGAAATCCTGAACCAGGCACGCCCTTTTCCTTTCACGCATAATGTGATTGTTGATGAGGACCGTATCCTCGACCTGATTGATCAGATGCGCGTCGCGATTCCAGAAGAGGTCAAAAAAGCTCAGCAATTATTAGCTCAGCGGGATCGCCTGATGGCGCAAGCACAGGAAGAGGCGAACCGCACTCTGGCTATTGCGCGCGAGAAAAGCGAGCAACTCATTGAAAGAGACGCAATCGTTCAATCTGCACAGGCCCGCGCCGAGCAGATCGTTGCCCAGGCACGCGCCGACGTGGAGGGTACGAAACATGAAGCCGATGATTATGCAGTTGAAACCCTCACCCGCCTGGAGCTGGAATTGGATCGCTACTTGACGCAAGTGCGCAATGGGATCCGCACACTGCAAAACGACCGACCAAAAACCGACAAAACACAAACAGTATAATCGATTTGAACAGACCCTCCGATTTATGGAGGGTCGACTTTTTGAGAATATTCGTATAAATATTATCTTTCTTGTAATTATAACCTTCTTTACCACGAGATGAGGTACATCATGACCGACTTACAAATCCAATTTGAAACCGCCGCCCAAGAAGCACAAAGGCTTCCCAAAAAACCGGATAACAATACCCTCTTGCAATTATATGGATTATTTAAGCAAGCCACCCTGGGCGACGCACAAGGAAAAAGGCCTGGTTTTATGGACCCAGTTGGCCAGGCGAAATTCGATGCCTGGAAGAGATCCCAGGGCATGTCAAAAGAAAAAGCGATGCAGGCATATATCGATCTGGTGAATAAACTTCAGGCATAGGATTTATCAAAGTGGAAGCAGTTGGCCAAATGCCCATGACAGATAACGATTTAAACCTCTTGAGGCTTCGCCTGGCTTGGCTTGCCAAGCAGGGGCGCAGCGCGTTGCTGCCAGCCTTGCATGCCGCGCAGGATATATTTGGATATATCCCCGAGGCCGCTGCGTCCGAAATTGGCCGCGTTTTGCATGTCCCCTTGGCTGACGTATATGGTGTAATCGAGTTTTACAGCATGCTATATAGCGAACCGGTTGGCCAGACCATCGTGCGCGTGTGTAGCGATCCGGCTTGCGCCTTGGCAGGCAGCGACCAGACTCTGCAATCAATCTGCTCACATTTAAATTTGTCGCCAGGTCAAACGAGCGCCGATAGATGCTTTACTGTTGAGCGCGTACCTTGCCTGGGTTTATGCGAGCATGCACCGGCCGTCTTGGTAAACCAAACCGCCATTGGTCACGCTTCTACTGAGCAGGCTGCCAAGATCTGTGAAGGCATTGGGCGAAGACCCACCGCAGTTGTTGGCGGCGACCTGCATCTTTTAACCGCCAACTGCGGGAAAGGCCAGCCTACCACGCTGGCAGAATATGTCGCAAGCGGTGGATATAGTGGACTTCGGAAGGCGCTCAGCCTCTCTCCGGCCGAAGTCATTGCAGAGGTAGAAGCGGCAGGTCTGATGGGACGCGGTGGGGCAGCTTTCTCGACCGGCGTCAAATGGGAGAGCGCTGCACGGGCCGCCGGGGATCCAAAATATCTGGTGTGTAATGCGGACGAATCGGAACCCGGCACGTTCAAAGATCGCGTCTTGGTAGAAGAAGACCCACACAGGGTTCTGGAGGGGATGCTCATCGCGGCTTACGCAATCGGCGCGCATAAGGGATTTATATACATCCGTGGTGAATACCCGTATGCTTATCAGGTATTTCAAGAAGCGGTTGTAGCGGCATATCAGGATGGGTATCTAGGTCCGGACGTAATGGGAAGCGGCTTCGCCTGTGAAGTCGAAATTCGACTGGGCGCTGGCGCTTATATCGGCGGCGAAGAGACTGCCTTGTTCGAGTCTATCGAGGGTAAGCGCGGCTTTCCCCGCCTGAAACCACCCTTTCCCACCACGCATGGATTATTTGGCCAACCAACTGTGATCAACAACGTTGAGACTTTGTGCAATGCGCCAACTATCTTGGCGAACGGCGCGGAATATTATCGCCAGATCGGTACACGCAGGTCGCCTGGGCCCAAACTGTTCTGTATTTCGGGAGATGTAACCCGCCCAGGCCTATATGAGGCGCCATTTGGCGTCACCGTACGCCACCTGATCGATTTAGCCGGTGGAATGCGTGCAAACCACCAACTGCAGGCGGTTTTATTAGGCGGCGCGGCGGGCGTTTTTATTACTGAAGAACAGCTCGACCTCCCAC
>JAYRNN010000151.1:0-2980 GCA_041912175.1 Anaerolineales bacterium
ATGACGTTTGCAAGCCGTTGTGAAAGCAGATCAAAGACAAAACTACGCCATACATCATACCGGCTGACCCAATCGCGGAAAACATCGGAGGGAATCAGCACCGCCTCGGCTTCCTGCTCGACTGTGGCGACTGCCGGAAATGATTGCCGGCTCAGAATGGCATTGGCGGTCAGAATACACGATTCGCCGTGGCCAAAACGGTAGAGCGTTATTTCGCGGCCCGTTTCGCCAATCTTATACACCCGTACAACCCCGGTAATCACCAAGGCGATAGCATCGATACGATCGCCTTCGATGAAAACATCTCGCCCGGCTGGAATGCGTGTGAAGGCAGAAGCCTTTATGAACTCTTGCACCAGTGATGGGCTGGCGTGTTGCAGGATAGGTAAAGCCTTAGCAATCCGATCAAATTGTTTTTGGTCGATCATTGTTCACCTTGCTTCATCCTGAATTGTTCATCGCTAATAGTACCACGGTCAGGCTACTCCAATATCCTGAACCTGGTATGGAGCATTTTCTCCGATGTTCCTACCCACACTAGATCATTCGTGTATAATGACCCTAACGGAACATAATCTGGATAATCGCCGTCTTGTTTCACAGGAGCTCGCATGTCTGAGAACAATCGACCGCATCCCCAAAAATATCGCCGCTGGCTCGCTGCCAGCCTGCCCATCTTTTTGGTAATTTTAAGCCTGGCTTGCTCGTTGCCAGCTAGCCGCAGACCGACCCCCTCCCCAGTTCAGCAGGTAGAGCCTCCTACTGCAGCGCCGCAAGCTACCCCCACTCAACGCCCGCTGCCGCCCGCATTAGTCGAAAGCGACCCGCCTCAGGGCGCAGAGCTGCCGCTGCAAAGCTTGATTACATTGGTATTCAACCAACCCATGGACCGGCTCTCGGTCGAGGCGGCCTTAAAAGTACATGCCTTTCTGATCAGCGAGCTTGTCTGGTCGGATGATGCCACGGTTAGCATTAACCCAGGCCAGGAGCTCCCACCCGATTCCGACTTGTCGATCCAGGTGGACACACAAGCCCGTTCTGCAGGCGGCCTTTCGTTGAGCGAACCCATTAGCCTGACTTACCGCACGGTTGGATACCTGCTGCTAAGCCAAAAATTGCCCGAACCAGACGCCCGCGACGTCAACCCCACCTCGGCGGTGGTAGCTTCTTTCAACCATCCGGTGGTCCCTTTAGGCGCGGACCCGGCCGCATTAATGCCCGCCTTCAGCCTGCAACCTACCGCCAATGGTCGCGGCGAGTGGGTTAACACCAGCACCTACATCTTCTACCCAGACCCCGCATTAGCAGGCGGCCAGGCTTACACTGTGCAGGTGGATGCCAACCTGCATGGGGTGGATGGCAACCCACTGGAAACAACTGCACCCTGGGGCTTTACAACTGCGATGCCGCGCATCGAGTCGGTCTTACCGGCAGATGCTGCTCGCCCGGTCGGTCTGGAAGACGAGGTGATATTTACCTTCAACCAACCCATGGATTCCGCCAGCGTCGAGGCAAACTTCCGCCTGCTCGATCCTGCCGGGAACGCCATGCCGGGACAATTCAAGTGGGGCGACAACGGCGCCCAATTTACCTGGAAACCTGACAACCCGCTGTTGCGTGACACGCGCTACACCCTCGAGCTTGATGGCCAGGCCCAGGCGCTCGGCGGCGCGTCGCTTGGTCGAACTTACCAGGCCAATCTGGACACGGTCTCAGAATTGCGGGTCAGCTCCAGCCAGCCAGCTCGAGGCGGCGTGCTGGAAAATTACACCGGTGTGATCTTGAAACTCAGCGGTCCTATATTGACCAAAGATCTCGCCAAGTCCATTACAGTCGAACCGAGCGTCGCCAATTTATTCCCGTACTGGAACGAGGAGGATCGCTCGATCACAATCTACGGCAATTTTCAACCTTCTACTGCTTACCGCTTGAGCGTCTCGCCCGATCTCAGCGATGCCTGGGGCAGCACGCTGGGCGGCGCTGCCGGGACTCCATATACGCTCGACTTCCGCAGCGCCCCGCTCCCGCCAGGAATCAGCGTTGGCGCCGGCGGCGATACCCACTTCCTGACTCCACAGGATCGCTTCCTGGTCGCCCAGGTCAGCGGCATCGCCAGCTTGCCGGTTTCCCTGGGCAGCCTGCCGCTGAACGATTTTCTGACTATGCTAGGCCCAAACGGCTACGAACTCCGCCAATATTACCATTCCGCCGATGAGCGTTCCTGGCAGCAGGCAACCAGTGTAGACCCCGATCGCGCCGATGATATTGAAATCTCTCTTACACCGGATCAAGCCAGTTTACCCAGCGGCTTGTATTTCATGCGTCTCGAACCACGGGGTGAAAACTTAGGCGCTGGAACCCATCTGATTGTCGTTAGCAACGCTCACTTGACCTTCAAGTTAAGCGCCACAGACGCCTTGGTCTGGGCCGTCGATCTGCGCAGCGGCGCGCCGCTGGCAAATACCCCCGTCACCTTATACGACTGGAATGGTCAGACCCTGGCCTCAGGACAAACGGATGCCCAGGGTATCTACCAGGCGACTTTTTCGGCCCGATCCGATCCATATGCAGCCGCGCTGGCTGTAATCGGCCAACCTGGAGATGAAACCTTCGCCGCGTCATCTTCGGAATGGAGCCGGGATATCGAACCCTGGTCTTTCAATCTAAGTACAAATTACCAGGGACCAATCCGCCAGGCCTACCTCTATTCTGACCGCCCGATTTATCGCCCGGGCCAGACCGTATATTTCCGCGGCGTGGTGCGCGAGGGCTATAATGGCCGCTACCAGATTCCGGACATAAAAAACGCCAAAGTAAAGCTTTATGACGATCAAGGCCAGGAAATCGACGCGCTTGACCTGCCGCTTTCGTCTTTTGGTACATTGCATGGCGAGTTCGCGCTCCCTGCAGACCTTCGGCCAGGGTCCTACAGCCTGAGCATTCCGGACCTGAATTACAGCTCGATTTCGATTCCGGTGGC
>JAYRNN010000152.1:0-11494 GCA_041912175.1 Anaerolineales bacterium
CAAGACCCAAGGCCAGCGCGGGAAATAAATCGGTTCCCAGATCGATGACCAGGATTTGTAAGACTGTCCAGGTAAACCCGATCAATGAAAATGCAGTTATGACAAAAGGCAAGATTTCAGGAACATTGCTGGAAAAGATATAGGTAATAAATTTTCGGATATTGTCATAGATCGCTCGACCTTCGGCAATCGCATTTGCAATCGCGGCAAAATTATCGTTCGTTAAAATGACGTCCGCTGCCTCTTTTGCCACGTCTGTTCCAATGACGCCCATGGAAATACCCACGTCAGCTTTGCGTAAAGCGGGCGCATCATTGACGCCATCGCCTGTGACGGCCACCACCTGGCCGGCCGCTTGATAAGCTGCCACCAAGCGGAGCTTATTCTCGGGCGCCATACGGGCGAAGATGATTTCTTCCGAGATCAGATCCTGTAATTCCAAATCGTCGAGTTGGTCCAGCTCTGCGCCGGTCAGGATCCTCACATTGGGTTTGGTGAATAACCCTACACGTCGGGCAAGCGATTCGGCAGTCAGCCCATAGTCTCCGGTGATCATGACAATCCGGATGCCTGCCTGATGCAATATTTTTACTGCCTTGGCAACCTCTGGCCTTGGAGGATCCATCATAGCCATCAGCCCAAGGAAGGTCAGGTCACTCTCGACCCGTTCAACTGCATAGTACGGGCTGTTGGAACTCTCACGAGATTTAGATCGCAAGGGCAGATCGCGCTGTGCAAGCGCTAACACTCGCAATGCACTACGCGAATAATCATCATTGGCGTCCATTATTTCTTGGCGGAGGGCATCACTCAATGGAATAGTTTGACCACCCATGAGGATATTCGTGCATAGCTGGAGTATTTCCCGCGGCGCGCCTTTAACAAATGCGATTTCTACTTGGGACATTTTCCCACCATCCTGCTGTTTACGGTGAATGGTGCTCATCCGTTTTCGCCGGGCGTCGAATGGCAACTCATGGATGCGTGGGAAGCGTGCTTGGAGCGCCTGCTCGCTCAGCCCCCCTTTAAAGGCTGTCACCTTTAATGCGGCTTCTGTCTGGTCGCCAAGACAGGACCAATTGGGTTTTTCTTGGGATGGGGGAATGAGGCGGGCATTATTGCTAAGCGCTGCGGCTGTCAACAGCGTTAGGAGATCGTTTTGATGCGTTTGCGCAAGTTGGGTGGGCGAAAAATCTCCTTTGGGTTCGTATCCTACTCCTGATACAGAAATGCGTTGACCGGCAACCCAAATTTCCCGCACTGTCATTTGGTTTTGGGTCAAAGTACCGCTTTTATCTGTAGCAATCAGTGAAACATTCCCCAAGGTTTCGATCATTGAAAGTTTTTTAACGAGCACGCCCATAGAAGCCAGGCGTTGCCCTGCTGCGGCTAAGGATAGGGTGATGATTGCAGGTAATCCTTCTGGAAGTGTAGCAACCACAGCCCCTACGCCAAGCAGAAAAGCATCAAATAGCGGTAAGCTCAGATTTGTGAAGCCGATTGAAAAGATGATCGCCCCCAGGCTCAAGGCAACCACAGCCAGGGTGCGTGTAATACGAACCAATTCTCGCTGGAGAGGGCTGGGTTCTTCCTTCACCTGCTGAGTCAGGCTCGCAATACGCCCGAATTGGGTGAGCATGCCTGTGCTATAAACAACCGCTTTGCCGGTGCCTGATACTACAGACGTACCTGCGAAAACCAGGTTCGGACGCTCCAGCTCGGTAATCCCATCTCGCAGCGATGCGTCTGCGGTCTTTCGGGCTGGCACAGCCTCACCGGTCAAGGTGGAATTATTCGTGCGCAGGCCGAATTCTTCGATTACGCGAGCATCGGCAGGGATATTATCTCCCTCGGCCAGTACCAATACATCTCCTGGCGCCACCTGGCTGGCGATGATAGAAATTTCCTCGCCATCGCGGATCAGTCGAGCATACGCAGGCAGCAAGTTGTGCAGCGCAGAAATCGCTTGCTCCGCGCGGTATTCCCGCCAAAACGAAAAGCCGGCGTTAATGACAACTACACACCAGATGACAATGCCTAGTGCAATCTCCCCGGCGATGCAAGCAGCCATCCCGGCGCCCCACAGCAGCAGCGCCATTGGGTGAGTCAGGTGAGGAAGAAACCTGGACCATGCTGGAGGGCGGGGCGGTTGGGAGAGCAGATTTCTGCCGTAAAGCGAAAGGCGCGCTTCAGCTTCCTCTGGCGTTAACCCTTTGGAGGTTGTTTCAAGAGCGCGATAGACATCTACAACGCGCAGTCCGTAAATTGGAACCGTATCCATGATAACCTAAGATCGTAGATGTTTGTTTTCTAATGAATAAACAAACATCTATAATCAGCTTGATGTTATTGATCTTCAGGTGGGGCAGTTTCTTTAGGCTTCCCGCCTACTTTGGGCTGCGGCTCTTCTAGATACTGCTCTAGAAAAGATGGCGCATTCGGTTCATCCACGTGCAGTGCGTGGTCATAGTCGCCCGCTGCTACGGGTTCAGGGTCATAACGGACGGGCCGGTAGACGCCAAACAAACCGAAGAGGTGTGTCACCCCAATTAAAACCCGGTTGCGCAGTGAATGACGATATTCTTGCATTCTTAGGGACTGCCATTCGACGATCGAGCCCATCGAGCCTTGCACCCGCGCCTTATCGCGCACGATGCGGTGAATTTGCTGTGGCTCGCGCAGCCCGATGGGTGAAATTAACAACGCATGGGCGCCTAAGATTAAGATCGAGAATGAGATTAAGACAACCCAACCCCCTTCTTGCCATTTACCCACAATCTGACCGACAAATACGAACCCGGCCAGGATTGCAGCAAAACCGGCAGCCAGGCTGCCCCACGTTCGCACTCTCCCCGTGTAAGTTTTTCGGATGTGCTGGCGAATAGCCAGGCCCATTACCATGATGGGCATAAACACACCAATCCCATAATAAGGTACTGCCGCTGAGGTGCGAGCCCGCACCAGGAACATGATGAGTAATGCCAGGATAAAACCAGCCGTGACAGAACGCGTGAAAGTGCCTTGCGGGTTGCGATATACCACGATTTCCGGAATTTCACCGATTGCAACATCGCGCCAGGCGGTAGCTTGAAGGTCCTGAAATGCGGTCATCGAAGCGGCCGCTAATAAGAAGACAGCCAGGGTTTGATAGGCCCAGAAGAGAATTGTGCCCCCTCCACCAGGCATTTGGTTGAAACCAATCCAGGCCAGGTTACCTACCAGGGTGCGCCCCAGCGTCTCGTCAAAGACGTTGAAGCGGATCGCAAAACTCGTTAAGATTAAAGTGGTCAGTCCACCATAGAAGAGGAAAGATGTTTGTACCAGGCGGCCGATGCCTGATTTCCCGCTATAAAATTCCCAAAATTTCTTGAACCGTGGGAGATGGCGTTTCCCCCAGACGACGATGCCGGCGTCTTCGTGCTTGACAAACTGGATGCCGTTAGACATCGCCTCGAGGCCGCTCAAGGCTACTAGGCCCTTCATGGAGGCTGTCAACAAGTGGTACAAAGCCTGGCCCAGGGTCGCTGTTTTATACGTTTCTTCATACGCAACCGGCGGCACGCCTCGAAAATGAGCGATAAAGAGCCCAATCGTTAAGGCGATGGTCATTAGTAAAAATACACCCAGCATGATGAATACAACCCGTGCAGATTCGCCGCGGCCGCGAATCGTCAGGTAATAAGTAATCGAGACAAGCACCACGCCGATCAGAAAATGCCAGATCCATGGAATGCCGGTTGCATTGCGCAAGGAAAGCATTTGGTCAACGCCGGAGAGCGAAGAGACGACAATCGTGAAAATATAATCCTGGATCAACACGACTGCCACCACCAGGCTCAGCCCTGGCGTCAGATATCGCATAGAAGCCGTGTAAGAACCTCCACCCTCATTAAAAATACCTAAGGAGTACATGTAAAGAAAACCAAACACGGCATTGGCCACAGCGATCACGGCTACAGCAATGTACCCGTATTTTTGGAGCCCATAAGGGTGAAGGGCGCTCATCATTTCACCTGTAGCGTAGAAGAAGGACGTGAAATAATCTACGCCAAATAGAGCCAGGGCAGCCAACAATCCTATCTGCCCGGCGCCGTGTACGTGAGCATCTTCCTTGCTCTCGCGCGGTGAGGCCTTATATGAAAGATAAAAAATAACCAATAATAAGACAATAGAGAACCACATAGAATTTTTAACCTGGTTTATTTGGTGGATTCAAAAGCCTTTTCAAGGCGCATTAACTCAAATAACAGATACTTACGCGTAGAAGGACTCAGGCGGGTATCCTGGGCAACCTTGACTTGTTCCTCGCGAGCAGCTCGAACCACAAAAGCTGGCGTGAACATGATTCGCCCTGCGGGGATCACATCGAAATTGTGAGTCCTCATCACCAACGCCTGGTCGTCGAAGTATGGAAAGCTCAGGCTTAGACCTCGATTGAGATCGCGCGCAGCCGCGCGACTATGAATGATGCGTATGATTTCTTCAGTCTCATAAGTGGCTAAGGCGCGGCCTTGATTGACGAGTTGGCCGAGCATCCCGTAACGTTTTTCATGATATTCAGGTTCGACAACCATATACGGCGCCAGACCAACGGCCGCGTGGAGGATCTCCAAGTAATGCTGCATAGAGGCGATATGCGCCTCAGCTTCGTTCACCGTATTCACGAGCAGTTTACCCTGGTCATCAAATGCCACCCACTGCGGCAGAAAAAATCGGCGCGCCGCAGGTACGTAAGGCACCAGCAATTCGCCCCGGTCATTTTCGGGCTTGTCTTCTTCAGCAATGGCATCTGTGGCGGCGGTAATCGCCGACTCTGGCTCGAACTCATCTTTTACGGGTATGGTAGGAATTTCCTCACCATCGACAGCCTCGTAAACGACCGTGCGGCCAGATGGGAGCATGTTGTGAATCATGTGCAAAGCGGTTGCGTGCCGAAGTAGTCGGGTTGCAGTTTCAACACCCTCATTGGGCGACTGCTCCAGCTCGGAGAGGCGTTGGCGAAAGACCACGCGAATTTCAGTCCGGGTCAGGCGGTCAAATAAGCCGCCCGCTAACTGCTCGCGCATCTCGCCCGGTATAAGGCATAAATTATATTTACCAGGCACGCTGGACTGACACATCACTCGATCTGGTAAACTGAAACGTACCTGGGGCTGGCGGTGGATGAGCGTCTCGGAAATCTGGCTCGCCTGTGATTCGAAAAAGCGCTGAATGATAGGTGGTTGAGCGTGCAGCAGATCCTGCATATCCTGGTATTCCAGGCGTAGCTGGCTCATTGGACTATCAGGGTCGCCAATATTTGGCGATTGATCTGTTGATGAAACTTTTTTGGCTAAATCAGCCATGGTTTCCTCTATAATGAATGAAGATACGAATGGGGTCAACCAGTTGATTGTGATAAAATCTACATTACAAATCATAACAGGATTTTTGTATTTCAACCAGGATGGGAAATATAAATAGAGCGTTCCAACCTAAATCGGAGCGCAACCTATGATCGAAAGTGAAAAGAATTAGAGTACAGCCCATCCGCCTTCTTGCCACTTGCCGACAATTTGACCGATAAACACGAGCCCGCCCAGGATGGTCGCCATCAGCGCGCCTGCCGCCCTCAAGGTGCGTGTCCGGCCTGTGTAGTGGGTGAGGATGTGCTTGCGCACCTCCAGGCCCATTACCATGATGGGCATAAATACTCCGACGCCGTAATAGGGTACTGCTGCGGTGGTCCGACCATGCACCAGGAACATAATCAATACAGCGACTGCAAAGGTGATCGTCACGGAGCGAGTAAAAGCGCCGCGAGGGTCACGATAGACGATTGCCTCAGGAATTTCGCCGATCGCTACATCGCGCCATTCCGTCGCTTGCGCATCTTGTAACGCTGTCATCGAAGCCGCAGCCAACAGACCAACAGCCAGGATCTGATCAGCCCAATAGAGGATTGTGCCGCCGGGAACCTGTGAGAAACCGATCCAGGCCAGATTGCCAACCAGGGTGCGCCCCAAGGTACCATCGAAGACGTTGAAACGGATGGCAAATATGGTCAGGAACATGGTTGTCAAACCGCCATAGAATAAAAATGAGGTTTGTACAAAGGAAATGCCCAATGAATACGTGTATAGCGCGTCGAAGATCATATTGGCGAGCCCAATGAAGATAGCAATCAAATAGCCATATCGCTGCAGCCCATAAGGATGCAGGGCGCTCATCATTTCGCCGGTGCCGTAGTAGAATGAGGTAAAGTAGTCTACTCCGAACAACGCCACGGCTGCTAACAGGCCTATCTGACCCGCTCCGTGGACGTGGGCGTGCTCCTTCTTCTCACGCGGAGATAGACGGATGGCGGTGAAGATGATCGCCAACAAAAAGATAATTGAGAACACCATTTAGGAGATTTCCTTTAAAAGAAAGCGTTCTCGAGTGATGTCAACTCGGCCAACAGGTGTTTTCGAGTGGACGGGCTGAGACGCGTATCCTGGGCTACTTTCACACGTTCCGAACGGGCGGCGCGTATGACAAAGCCAGGGATAAACATAATTCTGCCGCCAGGGATGACGTCGAAATTATGCATCCGTATTTCCAAGGCCTGGTCATCAAAATAGGGCAAACTCAGGCTCAAACCTCGATTGAGTTCCTGGTTTTTCGCGCGTAGGTTAATTTTTACGACGGTTTGTTGGGTCATATAAACTGCAAGCCTGCGCCCCTGGTTCACCAATTGCCCCAACATACCATAGCGTTTGTGCTGATAATCAGCATCTGAGAGCATATATGGAGCTAAATCTACTGCTGCGTGCAGGATTTCAAGGTATCGCTGCATCGAGTTGATATGCGCTTGTGCTTCATTGATCGAATTGACCAGTAAATTGTTTTGTTCGTCAAAGGCGACCCACTGCGGAAGATATAATCGGCGTGCAGCCAGCACATAGGGCACTTGCAGCTCCCCTCGCTCATCTGCTTCTTCATCACCCCCTATTACAGCATCCGACTTGGCTGTAATGGCGGAGGCAATCGTATTTTCGTCATCCACTGGGATACAAGGGATATCTTCGCCATCCATAGCAATATAGGTTATGCTTCGGCCGGAAGGCAGCATCCGATTTACCATGAAATCTGCGATTGTGTATCGTATGAGCCTGGCTGCCAGCGCCAGGCCTGGCTTCGATGATAATTCAAGCTCTAACAGTTTTTGGCGTAAAAGCTGCTGGATATCATTGTGCGCCAGACGCTCGACCAACCCACCGATGACTTGTTGGCGGTCCTTTTCAGAGATTGTGAGGGTCTTCAGGTCACCCCCCGTGTTCGAAGCCTGGACGATCCGATCTGGCAATGAGAAACGGATTTGCGATTGATGGTCAATGATCGCCGGGGCGATCTGAGCGGCTTGCGTTTCAAAAAAGCGCTGGATCAACGGCGGTTGGTTTTTGAAGTGTGTTTTTATCGACTCGTAATCCAGTTTAATTTGACTGGCCGGACCTTCGACCATGCTCATTGTCTGGACCAAAATGGGTGTTTGATTGTAAGACACTTGTGTGACCATATCTTTATCCATCGGACGGTTTACCTTGGTTATTGTTCCTAATTATTTCTACTCGCATATTCCCAGTGTAGCCGTAGAAAATAAATCGCAAACAAATAATCCAAGCAAAATAATAAAAAAAGAATAAAGAAACCACAGTAAACAAAAAAAGCGGCGAGTGTTTTCCGCCGCTTTTTTTGTTTATGATCCGAATCAATTTAATCGTCGGCCATAAACCGGTAGCCGATACCGGGCTCGTTCAGGAGAAATTGAGGTTGCTCCGGATCATCCTCTAATTTTTTTCGCAATTGGCGGATATATACTCGCAGATATTCTACGTGATCCCGATCGGCGGGATCCCATACATTCGTCAAGATCATTTGATGGGTGAGCACCCGGCCAGCGTTTTCGGCCAGATAGGCGAGAAGCTTGAATTCGGTTGCTGTAAGCTTGACTTCCACCTGAGCGCGAGTGACCAGATGATTCACGAGATCGATCTCGATCGGACCGGCCTTAATCTTGGTGTGTGGGACGCCTTTTACCTGGGTTGTATGGCGTAAGGCAACGCGAATGCGGGCCAAAAGTTCATCGATACCGAAAGGTTTGGTCAGATAATCATCAGCGCCTTTATCGAGCGCAGCTACTTTGTCGCGCTCGCTATCGCGCACCGAAAGAATGATCACTGGCGTCCGGCTCCATTCACGCAGCCGGCGAGTTACTTCGATGCCGTCCATGTCAGGCAAGCTCAGGTCTAGGATGATCAGGTCGGGTTCTGTAGCCGTTGCTATCGCCAGCCCATCCTCGCCGCCGCTTGCAGTAGAGACCCGAAAACCTTTCGCGGTCAAGATGGTTTTCAGCGCCCGTAAAATCTGAGGTTCATCATCGATCACCAGCACATGGGTTTGGGATGTCATCATCAGGGTTCCGTTCTAACCAACCATATTTCCACCGCTCGATTCGGCTGGCAGGTGGGGCTGCTCGCCTCGCCAGGTGAGCGGGATCGTAAAATTAAATGCAAAACCCTCTATGAGGTTTTCTGCCCAGATATGCCCGCCATGCGCTTCGATGATGCCTTTGCAAATTGATAAACCTAAACCGGTTCCTGTGACACGGTCAGCCGCGGTTATGCGGTAAAACTTATCGAAGATGCGTTCCAGGTGCTCAATCGGTACGGGTGGACCCTGGTTGGTTACCTGGACGTGCACAGCCTGTCCTTCCCAAACACGCGCCGTAATCCGAATGGGGCTTCCTTCTGGCGAGTATTTCATACTGTTGCTGATCAGGTTGGTGAAAACCTGTTCCATTTGTAGATAATCTACAGGTACAAGGGGAATTTCGTCTGGCAGATCGATGATGATTGGGTGCGACAGGGGTTTGGTTGGCTGGCGGAAACGTTTGAGGACTCCGGCAATAATCTCTTCCAGGCTGTTCCATTCTCGCCTGGGTTGTAGCGCCCCTGACTCGATGCGCGACATATTCAGTAAATTTTCGACAAGTTGGTTTAAATGATCGGTCTCTTCATCGACTGCTTCTAAGAGCTCTTTGCGAGCGGCTGTATCCCAGTCAACGGCTTCACTGCGCAGGCTGGATACAGCCGCTTTGATGGTCGCCAGCGGGCTGCGTAACTCATGGGATACCGATGAAAGCAATGAAGTTTTAAGCCGATCGCTTTCTTCTAATACTTGAGCGCGTGTTTCCGTCTGCAGCAGGCGTGCGCGTTCAATCGCTAGCAGTCCCTGGCTCGCAAAAGTATGTAGTAATCGTTCTTCTCCAGGATTTACTGGGGGATCGTTGCGCCAGACGCGGATTTCGCCGAGCAGGCCGCGGGCTGCCTCCATCGGGATGATCAAGTTTGGCGCCGACCCGGTTGAATTTTCAGACGATAAACCCTTCCCGAGGCGGCTAAATATGATTGGAGGTTGGTTTCCAACGCTTTCCATATAGACCTCTACCCGGTCAGCCTGGAATGTCTCTAGAGTTTGGTCAGCAATCGCATAGATAATTTCGTTCTCATTATGCAGCCTTGCCAGTAAACTGCTGTACTCATACAAGCGGATGGCGTCGCGCTCACGGGCAGTCGCCTGGGCCAGGCTGCGTCGAGTGCGGCCAACCAGTTGGCTGATCACGACGGCGACAACCAAAAAGACCAGCAAGACCATGAAATCTTGGGTCTGGTGCACCATCAGGGTGTAGTAGGGACGGATAAAAAAATAATTGAATGCCAGGAAAGCGATCAGCGCAGCCGTGACGCCAGGGCCGAGCCCCCACAAGACGGTGCTTAAACCCACCGGAATCAGGAAAAGCAGCGCTACCACCGATGGATTGATCACGCTTTGGAGCAAATAAAGCGCTGCGGTCGTTACCGCGGCCAGAGAAATGGCCAGGATATAAGGTACAACTGACAGTACTACTCGATATTTACGGACATCCAGGAAAGGCGCCATGGAGTTACGAATTGATCGCTATTGTGCCGGTGGGCCAGCGGGCGGCAGCGCGGCGGTAAATGCATAACCACAATATTGGCAAAAATGGGCATCCCGTGCGCTGGCGCGACCACACTGTGGACAGGCATGTTTTGACCAGCGCGCCGGCGTCGTCGTTGCTTTAGGTTGAGGCAATGCGTCCGGCTGGCCTTCTGGAAGAGCTTTAGGTTTGCGCCTTGGAACCCCTGGCAGCAGCTTAGCGGCTACTTTTTTCCCTGCCAGGTAGGCCTGGCTGTAAAAGCCTTTGAGCTGCGCAGAAGACAAATGACGGCCGGTCAGATACCACTGCATGACGGTGTTGCCTACCACGACTGTCCCCGCGTATGCCACGCCTACTTTCGGAATAATGCCAAAACCGGGAATTAATCCGATCAGCGTACGAGCAAATTGTCGAAAAAGAAAACCAAATCCCAGCACACTACCAAACTCACCCACATAACTTTTCCACTCAGTCGTGAATCCAAAGACAAGACCGAGTTTATAAGCCAGGAATGCCTGGTTCTTGGTCAGGATGATCATGTCGGTCACCACAAGCGGGATATTCAGAATTGGGACAATCTCAGCCAGGCCAGTCGCCAACGAATACGCCGCATTGGATTGCGAAGTATCGTTAATCAGATAGCGCGCGATGGGTACTCGAAAGAAAGGGAAATTGCGTCCTAGCGCCAATAACTTGTCTGGTAAAAGGTGAATCATGGTCGGAGCGAATTTTTGTTGCAGAAAAGATGCATCCTTCATCGACCCATAGACGACATAGCGTGGTTTCCAGGGTAGGAGCGGCAAAGGGAAGTTTGGATCGATCGGTTTCTCTGCTAGCAGAACGAAGACCAGAACGCGTAACCCGGCATCAGCCCATTGCCGGGCCAGTTCTTTCTCGCGCCCAAAATCGGATTGCAGCCCATCCAGGAGCAGTATCACCACATCGGCCTGGCGGGCAAGCTGGCCAGCATTGAGATCTAAAACCAGGATCGGGGTATCGGTCTCAAGGTCGGGGCGTGATGGATCGAGGCGCATTTGATCGGCAAGGAGATCGCGTTCTGGCCTCGGCGCGCCAACCAAAGCGATCTTTATTTCCTGGGTCGCTTCTCTTTGGATGGGACGCAGGTCGATTTCAGTGATGATGCCTAGATAATCTCTAACTTGTGTAATACCAGCCATAATCGCCTCCGGATATGTTTATTATATCTGAGAGGTATTCAACTTGAGCGCCACTTTGATAGATGGACTGCCTAACGCCTGAATCCAATGGAAAAACCCAACATCTATAAGACGCCCAACCTCGAAGGCGGCTGGCAATTCCAATACAAATGGCAGCTTAATCCTTAGCCTGCGGTGTTTCTCGCGCCCAGGCGGACGGGCATTCGTCGCGGCGATCCGCTTCGGGGGCGGTGACCACTCGTATAAATATCAATTGGAGAAAATGACCCACAGCGCGCCCAGGCTCAAGAACGGCGCGTATGGAATAGCGCTACCCAGGCGATAGCGACGCAACGCC
>JAYRNN010000153.1:0-6838 GCA_041912175.1 Anaerolineales bacterium
ACCCAATATGGTTGTCGTGCTCCGCACGACAACCATATTGGGTATTAAGATCAAGCTACCCTGCTTTCACCTGGCTTTCAATCCAGGGGTATGTCTGGCGGATGCCGGCTTCCAGGTTGAATTGTGCGCTCCAGCCTAAAGAATAAATCCGTGCATTGCTAAAATTTCGTGAATGGACTCCCACCGGTCCCTTTACATGCCTGACATGAATATGTTTGCCGGCCACTGCTGCCACGGTTTCCACCAACTGGTTCACCGAGACGTATTCCGGGTTGCCAATATTCACCGCGCCTTCCAGGTCGGACTGCATTAACCGGTAGATCCCATCCACCATATCATCCACGTAGGTATATGACCGTATTGCCGAGCCGTCACCCCAAACCTCGATCGTCCCGCCATCCGGGACTTCGGCTACCTTACGACAAATTGCCGCCGGAGCCTTCTCGCGCCCGCCCCGCCAGGCGCCTTCTGGCCCGTAGCAATTCTGGAAACGCGCGATCCGTACAATCATTCCACGATTCCTGGCATAGGCCAGGGCGGTGCGCTCCGCATATAACTTCTCCCATCCATATTCGTTATCCGGGTTAGCAGGGACAGCCTCTGCTTCCGTCATTTCGGGCTCGCCGGGCATCATATCGCGATATACGCATACAGATGAAGAGAAGAAATAGCGCGGGATGCCTAGCCGCGAAGCGGAATGGGTCATGTGGATATTAATTAACGCGCTGTTGTGCATGATCTCGCATTCAGCAGAATGGATGAAACCCATCCCGCCCATATCAGCCGCCAGTTGGTACACTTCATCGAATTTGCCATCCGGCAAGGTCAAAGCGGATAGGCAGTTTTCCTCCTGGCGTAGGTCAAGTAGAAGGAATTCATCTGCGGCTGAAGGCGCAAATTCATTCCATTTAAGGTCTACGCCACGCACCCAATATCCAGCGCGCTTCAGGCGCTTCACCAAATGTCCCCCGATAAAACCCCCGGCTCCACAGATCAATGCTGTCTTCATGGATTACTCTCCTGGTTTCGGATTTCCAATGCGAATTTTTTAGGGATAAAGTTTTTATCAAACCGGATCGATTATAATGTGATAGTCACACCCGATTTACCCGAAATGAGGTTCTGATGGAAAATAAACCAGATCCCGTCATTTTTCTAAGCGGCAAGCAGGTTTATTTACGCCCGCTCGAAAAAGCAGACCTCCCCTATCTCCGCGCATGGAGTAATGACCCTGAAATCAGAAGCCTGACCGGGGAAGTCGCCCCGATGAGTGAAGCCGGCGTGGAGGCTTTTTTCGAAAAGGTCAACCATGAAGCAGATCGGATATGGTTTGCGGTTGTCCTGCATGAAGATCATCGTATTATCGGCGAGGCAGGCTTGCTGCGTATGTTTCCGGCCTGGCGCACCACCGATTTGAGCATCATCCTCGGCGATCGCACCGCCTGGGGAAAGGGTTATGGAACCGAAGCAATTCTCCTCCTGATGAATTATGCCTTTGGGGCTTTGAACATGCACCGGGTTTCGATTGGCGTGGTCGGATTTAATCAGTCTGCGATCCGTTTCTACGAGAAAGTAGGATTCAAGCAAGAGGGTATTCAGCGTGAGGGTTATTTCTATGACCACCAATATCACGACTTTGTGATGATGAGCATTCTCGACGATGAGTTTAAATGGCTCAAATAAGCTATCTTTTTGGGATAACTTGGGCGGCAAAGCCGCCCAAGTTATCCCAAAAACCCCTTATTTAGAAAGGGAGGGTTCGATCATGCAAGTTGACAAATGTATAAGCTGTATAACTTTCCCGTGCCTGGATGTAAATCATGACCGTTACATCGTACCAGGATTAGAAATCGATCCGCTGCAGGTCAAAATTCTGCTCATTTCCGAAGCCGCTCCGGCTGACCCAGGCGATTATTATTATTCAGCGGGGACGCCCCTTTTCGCGCAAACCACCGTACAGGCTTTTCAGGATGCCGGCGCTCATGTCCAATCGATCCAGGACATCCTGCGATTGGGGGTTTATTTGACCACCGCTATAAAATGCGGCAAAAAGGGCTATGCGATCCAATCCGGCACGATTAAAGAGTGTGCTTTTATTTTAGAGAGGGAATTAGCCCTCTTCCCAGGCGTTGAAGTATTTTTACTAATGGGCGACGTGGCCATCCAGGCGATCAATACCATCGCCAGGCGAAACGGGCAGCCGCGTGTGATTCCAGCCGGATCGACGTATAAAATACGTGATGGCGTATTCACGTTTAATGGGAAACGGGCATTCCCATCCTACCTGCAAGCAGGGCCAAGTTTTTTTATCGAGAAAAGCAAGCGTAAAATGATCGCCGAGGATATCAAAGCCGCTTTGAGTGTGGCGGCTTAACTGAAACGATCGGTGATCTCTCGGCAGCAGCGAACAAAATCCAATACGGTCGGTACACTCCGCATCAGGACCGCCATATTCCCTTGCACCCCGATTTTGCGTGTCAAGAGCGCCTGCATGGGTTCCATCTCGCTTTTCAATAGCTTTACGTAATTATCGTAGGGTCCTTTCAAGGTAAATACGGCTTTCGTTTCCTGCCCGTCTTCAACCTTATAAGCCTGGCGACATTTACCATGCCATAGGTCAAGGTAAAATGTGACATTTTCAACCAGACTCCCCCCAGGCTCCACGACAAAAAGCATATCTCCTTCCCAGTTGCGCGCGATTTGAGCATATTTTTCATCTGTGTTCAGTTTTTCCATCAAGGTTGTAACCCACTCATCACTTGGAAATTTTGCCATTTAAGCGCCTCCCGGAAGATTTATAGTCAGTTTACTACACACACTCTCAAATGACAACAAAAACGATGAAGGATAACGCACGATTGGCGTTATCCTTCATCGTATCATATATGCGCTGGGTGGGAGTTGAACCCACACGCCTTGCGGCACATGGCCCTCAACCATGCCTGTCTGCCAATTCCAGCACCAGCGCAAAAAGCAACGGTATTATACCTGCCTCTGCCCGCTTGTCAACCCAAACCTGCGGCCCCACTTGCAGGTCTTATGTTAAAATTCTAGAAATCGAAATCAGAGGAGCAATTTATGCGCATTGTATTAGACGCAATGGGAAGCGACGCCAACCCCGCGCCAGAATTACAGGCCGCAGAGCAAGCTGTGGATTTGTATGGGGACGAGATCATCCTGGTAGGTCCTGAAGAGCTGCTGAAGGGGCATTTGCAAGCGATGCCCAATAAAGGTAAAGGCATTCAATTGGTAAACGCTACCGAAACGATTACCATGCAGGACAAAGGCGTGGCGCTGGCCTTGAAGGCGAAGCGAAAAGGTTCAAAAACATCCATGGCGGTGGCGATGGATCTGGTTCAAACCGGGCAGGCTGATGCTGTCCTGACTGCGGGCAACACAGGCGGCGTGGTCGTCACGGCCTTCTTCCGTCTCGGGATGATCCCGGGCGTCGAACGCCCAGCCGTAACCGGTCTATTCCCGGTAAAAGGCGGGGCTTGCGCGGTATTGGATATCGGCGCTAACCCGGAAGTCAAGCCGGAGCATCTGGTTCAATTTGCGGTGATGGGTTCTGTTTTTGCTGCAGCGGTGCGTGGGGTCTCAAATCCACGCATCGCATTACTTTCGAATGGCGAGGAACCTGGTAAAGGCAACGAGCTCGTCAAACACACCTTCCCATTGCTCCAGGCCAGCGGTTTGAATTTCATCGGTAACGTAGAGGCGAAGGAAATTTACGCCGGCGAAGCAGATGTCGTCGTTACAGATGGATTTTCCGGCAATATCTTCCTTAAGACGAGTGAAGCCGTCTCCAAAATGTTGGTTGATTCATTGCGACAGGAATTGATGAGCGGCTTTGTTACCAAAATCGGCGCATTGCTGGCAAAGCCGGCTTTCAACAGCCTCAAGCGCATGCTTGATCCGGGTGAAATCGGGGCAGCCCCACTTTTAGGCGTAAATGGTCTAGTGTTTAAGGCCCATGGGCGATCCGATGCGCGCGCGATCTTAAATGGCATCCGGACTACTCGCCAGGCGGTAGAGGCAGATCTACTTCTGAAAATTCAAACCGCGATCCAGGAACGCATCGCTGCCCTTCCAGCAGAACCATCAGTCGTCACTTACGGAGAAAAAAACTAAATGAACATCATCACAAATGAATCTTTAATCAAACGCAATGCCCGAATTTCACAGATTTCGATGATCGCCGGGTTGATTGTGTTGGCTGGCGGAATGTTTCTTTCATTTCGTTTTACGGATCCGCGCTATTTTTACATCTCACTGATTGCGTTGCTACTGGGTTTTGTTCTTTCGCAGGTGGGTATTTATTTTGCCAACCGCTTTGGACGGCGACCTCGCCCAGACGAGTTGATAAACCAGGCTTTAAAAGGTTTGGACGATAAGTATTCCCTTTATCATTACATGACCCCGGTGCCACACCTTCTAGTAGGTCCGGCCGGGGTATGGGTTTTATTACCGCGCAGCCAGAAAGGTCGAATCACGTTCAGTAAAGGGCGTTGGAAGCAACAAGGCGGAAACCTGTATCTCAAATTGTTTGCTCAAGAAGGTCTGGGCCGGCCGGATATCGACCTGGAAGGGGAGATCGGTAAATTAACCCAAACACTGCAGAAAAGCCTGCCAGAAGGAACTGTCCCCACGGTTCAGGCAGCGTTAGTTTTTACCAATCCAGCAGCAAAAATCGAGATTCCAGAAGACGAGCAACCGCCTGCAGATACGGTGACTGCCGATAAGCTCAAAGAAATCGTTCGCAAGGCTGCTAAATCGAAACCCCTGTCCCCCACGTCCATTCAACAAGTTACCTCGATTTTTCCGGAAGAATCAAAGTAATTTTAAGACCTCTAAGACAAAGAAAAACGGCGGCTCAGCCAGGCTAAGCCGCCGTTTTTCATAAAATCATCCCGGTTGTTTAGCCCTTCAAAAATTCATCCAGGGCATCTTTACTGATGCGATAAGCATTGCCGATCTTCTTAGCCTTCAAGTCGCCCGCCGTAATCGCCGCAATCACATCTTCTTCTGATACACGCAAATAAGTGGCTGCTTCAGAGGGAGTCATCACAGACGATGGGGCAGCTGCCGCATTCGCCGCGCCGCCAGATTGCCCGGCGCCCATCGCGGCCCCTCCGGTCATCCCGGCCAGGGATTGGCTGAGCACGTTTCCCACGCCTAACCCGGCGCCGATGCCGGCCGTCAGTCCAGCCCCACCGCTCGGATTCTGAGCTGCATCGCGCATCGCATCGGCAGCTTGCAATTGCGTGTACGTGGTCATATCCAACATGCCCATGGCGCGTAATTCCTCGGCGGACTTGCTGGATGGCTTTAGATTTTCGATGTAATAACTCTTCAAGGCTAAACCGAGCGCCAGGAAATCATCCTGGGCCTTTGCCCGCACGCCCGATCCGAGCTCTTCGGTTAACCCGATCAGCTCAGGCACGCTGTGCTTGGCGGCTGTCTCGCCCAGCAAGTCCTGTAATTTCGAGAGCAACATTGCGCGCAAGCGCCCTTCGATATCGCTCGTCTGATAGGCGCCTTGCGCCCCTACAAGCTGGTTGACAACTTGTTGCGGGTCCTTAACCTGGAAGCTGTAGGTGCCGAAGCCCTGAAGCAGGGCTACACCCAGGCCCATATTCGGGTTACGCACGATAATCGGCTGTGGGGTGCCCCATTTCCGATCAGCGAACTCACGCATGGAGATGAAGTACACTTCAGCCGGAAAGGGTGTTCGATCATTGAATGCTTTGCCGATCAAGTTGATCAGCAAGGGGATATTGGCAGTTGTGATGGTGTGTCGGCCTGGGCCAAACACGTCCAGAGCATTTCCGTCCCGCATAAAGACGGCGGTTTGTGATTCACGTACGATAACTTGTGAGCCGATGCGAAAATCGCCTGCGCCAGTCTCTGGGAAGCGGTGCACGATCTCATCGCGCATCTCGTTCGGGTATTCAACGATGTCAAAAATACGTGCCATCTTATTTTCTCCTGATCCTTGATCCAATTAATTCACAATTACTTTGTGGCGAGGCCCTTCATAACCTCTGCCCGTTTGTCAAAAGTATCAATCATATTTTGGGAAACGGTGCGTAGATTGCGGATTGCCGCTGGTAGACCATCGCTGCCGACGGAAGCTTGCACATTGTCAACCGCGCGTGTCACCTCATCGAGCTGGTCCAACATTGCTGCGTCATACTGGTAAACAACCGTAAGCTCGGCCTCGTTCACCTTCACCGCATCGAACAAACCTGCATAGCCGCGCGCAGCAAAATGCACCCGATCTGAAAAGGTGCGTAGTTTTACTGCAGAAGCTTCCAGGTCATCCACGTATACAATCTCGCCCTGGCTGATAAAATCGCGCTGCAATTCGGAGATACGCTGAATTTCCTTGTCGGCTTCTTTGGAGATCGAATCGCGCAGTAGTTTATCTGCATCGCGATACTCTGAGCGTTTTACAAAATCATCAAATCCAGGGATTCGCTTGGCGATTTTTTTGAAAAAGTCGCTATCGCCGCTTACTTTCTGTAAGATCTGATCACTCATTGCATACTCCTTCGGGTTGTATCCTTGGCTTACTCAGTTTCGGTTGAACCGGCTGTTCGGACTTTGACACAGAATACGCCTTCCTGTTTAAGGCGTTGTTGATCCAATAAAATTATAGCTTAATCTAAATGAAATGCAACATCTAGATTATTCTGTGTGTGTCACAAAATTGGTGGGCGAAATGTGCCAAGCGAAAGGAGGCAAGGCTTACCCTTTATGCTAGGATCGGCTCAGGCGGTCGGGCAGGCGGCGACTAACAACCCGGCCAGCATGCCGTTGGGAGATTTATACCCAC
>JAYRNN010000154.1:0-5330 GCA_041912175.1 Anaerolineales bacterium
CCCGAATTAACTCGTTCCAGGCATTGTTAACTCAAATATTCATCACCGGCTCAAATGAGATTCTTTGTGTTTTTAAAAACCGGCCCCCCCTATTTTTAAACACACAAGACGATCGTTTTATTTCCCGAATTTGGCTTTCAGGACGTCTTCCAGGGTCGGCTGGCCGATTTCCTGGAGCTCGTAGCGCACTCTCTGGGTGGGTTTGTCGATCTTGACCACGCGCTGCAGGTCGATGGGGGTGGCGATAATCACCAGGTCTACATCGGCCTTGCGGATGGTGGCCTCGAGCTCACGCGTCTGCTGTTCGCCGTAGCCCATGGCGGGCAGGATTTTGCCGGTGGAGGGGTATTTTTCGTAGGTGGCTTTGATCGAACCGACTGCGTACGGGCGGGGGTCCACAATTTCGGCTGCGCCAAAGCGGCGGGCGGCGACCCAACCTGCGCCATAGGCCATCTCGCCATGCGTGAGGGTCGGCCCGTCTTCGATGACCAGGACGCGCTTGCCTTTAATAGCGGCTGGGTCATCGACGAATAAGGGCGAGGCGCCTTCGATGACCAGGGCGTTGGGGTTGACTTTGCGCAGATTTTCGCGCACCTTGATCACGTTCTCCGCATTGGCCGTATCGACCTTGTTGATCACAAATACATCGGCCATACGCACGTTCACCTCGCCGGGGAAGTAGGTCAGCTCGTGACCTGGGCGGTGCGGGTCGGCCACCACGATCTGAAGATCTGAAACGTAGAATGAAAAGTCGTTATTCCCGCCGTCCCAGAGGATAATGTCGACTTCCTGCTCGGCCTGGCGAAGGATTTTCTCATAATCTACGCCCGCATACACAATCACGCCATTGTCCAGGTGCGGCTCGTATTCTTCGCGCTCTTCGATGGTGCATTCATGTTTGTCAAGGTCGCTGTAATCTGCGAAGCGTTGCACGGCCTGCTTGACCAGATCGCCATAGGGCATGGGGTGGCGAATGGCGGCCACTTTATAACCCATATCGATCAAAATCTTGGACACTCGCCGGGTGGTCTGGCTCTTGCCCGAACCGGTGCGCACGGCGCAAACCGAAACAACCGGCTTGCTGGACTTGATCTGCGTCTCCGCCGGGCCCATCAAGCGGAAATCCGCGCCTGCGGCCAACACCTGGGCGGCTTTGTGCATCACATATTCGTGAGGCACATCGCTGTAGGCAAAAACGACCTGGTCGACGTTTTTCTCGTGGATTAACGAGACCAGATCGCTTTCAGCGAAAATCGGGATGCCGGCCGGGTAGAGCTTACCGGCCAGCTCGCCGGGATAGGTACGGCCCTCGATATCCGGGATTTGAGTGGCGGTGAAAGCCACCACCTCAAACTCCGGGTTATCCCGAAAATAGGTGTTGAAGTTATGAAAATCTCGCCCAGCGGCGCCCATGATCAGGGTTCGAACCTTTGCCATATCATTCTCCTTGTATCAATATGTTGTAAATTGTTTGGTTTACATCACTTCTGGCGCCTGGATAACCAGGATCGCCAGTGCGTTTGCAATGGTTTGTTTTGCGGCCGCCGAAAGCCGCAGTCGCCCGGCGCGCATAGCGTCTGTTTCTGCCTGCAGGACAGGCGAAGCGTGATAAAAGCTATGAAAAGCGCTGGCCAGGTGATAGACGTACGTGGCGATCAGCAGCGGGCGATATTCCAGGGCGGCCTGTTGGACGGTCTCGGGAAAACGGGCGATCAGCTCGATCAAATCAATTTCATGCCTGGTCAAGGCGTATTGGTAATCCGCCTGGGAGGGCAGCCGGCCGGCTTTCTTCAAAATGCTGTTGGCGCGCACGTAGGCATTTTGGATATACGGGCCGGTGTGACCGTCAAAGTTCAGCGCTTCGTCCATATCGAAGACGATATCTTTGTTGTTGTCGACCGACAGCATGGCGTAAGCCAGGGCGCCCAGGCCGATTTTATGGGCCACGCTGGCGCGTTCGCCTGCGGGTAGATCGGGGTTCTTTTCGGCGATGACGACCAGCACGCGCCTGAGCGCCTCATCGGCGACGTCTTTAAAGAGCACCACGTTGCCGCGGCGGGCCGACATGGCGCCTTCGGGAAGGCTGACCACCCCATAGCCCAGGTGATAACACAGATGCGCCTGGGGAAAACCCCATAGCTCCAAGATTTTGAAGGTTTGCTGCAGGTGAAGGCTTTGGCGAGCATCGACGACGTATACCGAACGATCTACGCCATATTTCTCGAACTTAACCTTGGCCAGCGCCAGGTCTTTGGTAATGTACAACGTCGTGCCGTCGCTGCGCAGGATCACGGCGGTGCGGTATTTCTCTTTAGCCAGGCCGAGTTTCTCGTCGATCTTAACAATTACTGCGCCGCCGTGCGCGCGATTGTCTTCGGCGATGCCGCGCTCGAGCAGCTCATCCACGATGGCCTTGGAGGGTTTATCGACTTCGCTCTCGAAGAACCAGGCTTCGATGTGGATATCGAGCATGGCCAGGATATCCGCCAGCTCGTCCAGGCTCCATTGGCGGGTGCGGCGCCACAGCTCGACGACGGCGGGGTCGCCTGAATCCCATTTGCGCAGCATCTCGCGCCTTTCTGCTTCATAGGCTTCGCGTTGGGCGGTCTCGGCGGGGGTTTCGTCTTGGCGCGGGGTGAGCAGGCCGGTGGCTTCGGTATAGATCCTGAGCAGCCACTGGCCGCGTTCGTGCACGCCGGACGGCTCCTGGCCGCGATAGAATTTGTCATACGCCCAAAGCACGGTGATCACCCCCAGCCCCATGTCGCCAGGATAGGAGGCGCGGATGATCGGAAAACCGGCGAATTCAACCAGGCGCGCCAGAGCCTCTCCCAAAACAGCGTTGCGGTAGTGCCCGATGTGGAAGGAGTGATGGGTATTGGCGTTGGCATACTCAACCATCACGCGCTCTTGCTTGGGGGCGCCGCGGCCAAAGTCAGCTCCTTGCATGAGCACGCCATCGATCACCCGGCGGGCATATTCCGCGGTTTCGAAATACAAATTCAGGTAACCCTTCACGGCTTCGATGCGCGAAAAACCGGCCATCGCGCCGAGCGATTCGGCCATCGCGGCGGCGATCTCTTGGGCGCGCAGCGGTACGGGGGCGCGTTTTTCGGCCGGGCCGGTTTTCAGGCGCGCTTCTTGAGCTGCGAGCTGAAAAAATGAAGTCGAAATGCCCCATTCGCCGGCGAAGGGAATCGGGTTCCATTGGATTTCCGTGGGGATGGGCAGCGCGTGCGCCGCGGCAACCGTGCGGATATGGGCTTCGATGGCGTTTTGTTCGGCTTCAAACATGGGCGTCTCGACCAGTCATTTAAAAAGTATTTTGTAAGGCAAAGTTGCGCCAGAATTATAACATGCCATTTGGAGGGACGCCTTGAAAAAAAAGCAGGTCCGTCCAAAAGCAGCCGGACGGACCTGAGTAGGTGAAAAATTAAACGCTCGTCGAGGTAGTCTTACTTGACGGCCTTCTGCTCGAGGGCGTTCAAGTGCTTCATCAGGCGGCTCTTGCGGCGGGCGGCGTTGTTCTTGTGGATCACGCCCTTCTCGGCGGCTTTGTCCAGGGCGCTGATCGCCTCCTGGGTGGCCTGGCGAGCGTCTTCCACTTTGCCCGTGTTAATGGCAGTGCGAGCCTTCTTGGTGAAGGTGCGGGCGCGGCCCGAGAAAACACGATTACGCTGGCGGCGCTTCTCGTTTTGCCGGTTGCGCTTGATTTGGGACTTAATATTTGCCAAAGCATTCCTCCAAAAAATGATTCCATTGGTTCATGTCGGGCGGCGTGTCTCGGGAAGGGGCCGTGACAAACTACCCAGACCTTGAGGGTCAACATTCGTAGCAGCAAACGGCAATTCTACTTGAGATTGGTCAATTTGTCCAGAAAGTTAAGTGACATTAATTCGCAGTCTATTGACCTTGTTTTTTGGGCAGGCTATAATGATGGGCGTTTGAATGCCCGTCGAGGCTACGGCGGGCCAGGATTGGAGAAGAGAAACGATGTCACGAAGGCTGATGCGCTTATTATTGGCGCTGGCGGTCGTTCTCACGGCCTGCTCAAAGAGTACGGATTCAAAAACCGGCGAGCTGACCAAGATACGCCTGCCGATGGGTGGTATGCCCGGGGTGCAGTACGCGCCATTTTACGAGGCGCTTGACAAGGGGTATTATGAGAGCGCCGGGTTGGACGTTCGTTTCGAATATTTGAGTGAAGCGGAGAGCCTGGCCCTGGTCAGCGCCAACAAAGCGCCCTTTGCGCTGCTATCGGCGGAGCAGGCGCTTTTGGCGCGGGCGGAGGAACAGCCGGTGGTGTACGTGGCGTCCTGGTGGCACGACCACCCGGCGGTGGTGGCGACCGGAACGGGCAGCGGGATTCTAGAGCCGGCCGATCTGCGTGGTAAAAAGATCGGCCTGCCCGGATTGTTTGGTGCGAGCTACGCCGGGTTGAGCGCATTACTGGAAGCGGCCGGCATACCCATCGAAGATGCGTCACTGGAAGCGATCGGTTTTAACCCGGCGGAGGCTTTGATGTCGGGTCGTGAGGATGCGGTGGTCATCAACGCAAGCGAGCAAACGAGCCTCCAGGAAGCGCTGGATTACGACGTTCGCTTATTCCCGGTGCGGGAGTATGCCTCCCTGCCATCGACCGGAATCGTTGCCAACCAACAGACGATCGACGAAAACCCTGAATTGGTGCGCCGTTTTGTGGCGGCGACCTTGATGGGTTTGCAGGATAGTATTGTCGATACGAATGAAGCATTCGGGATTACAAAGAAGTTTCTTACGGATATGAATGACGACCAAAACTTGACACAGTGGAAGATGTTAAACACGACGGTCGATTATTGGAAAGCCAAGCGCTTGGGGATCTCGGATCCGGAAGCCTGGGAGCGGCTGCAAAACACCTTGTTGAAGCTGGGAATGCTCAAAGCGCCGATTGACCTGGGGTCGGTATACACAAACGATTTCATCCCTTGATGCGATCATATCACAGCTAATATTCACGAAACACTAAATATTCTTTTTCAATCCCGTTATACAATTCATGTAAATAACGTCAGTTCGGGTGGAAGGGGTTTTTGGGATGGATTGGCCGGCAAGGCCGCCCATATCATCCCAAAAAGAAGGTCCAATTCCGTTATTTCTCTTGGAGGAGAAGACGACGCATGCTGAAAAAGGTTGCGGTTACAGGTTTCATCTTATTATTAATAATACTTCCGTCAGCGGCGCTGGCCCAGTCGCCGCTGACGTTGCCGGCGGTCGAGGTTGATTTTTGGCCAGAGTATGACGATCCCGGGATGCTGGTGATTTACCGGATTACATTACCTGCCGACATC
>JAYRNN010000155.1:0-6349 GCA_041912175.1 Anaerolineales bacterium
AAGAAAACCGTAAAAAGCACACCGCATCATATGGACCCGCAGGACATGCGTAACATGGGCGGACTACGCACTCGAATGAAGACTACCTTCTGGGTTTATTTGATTGGCTCCCTGGCGCTGGCCGGCGTCTTTCCCTTTGCAGGATTCTGGTCAAAAGATGAAATCCTGGTCAGCGAGCTGGCCTTTAAGCCGGTGCTGTATATCCTCCTGGCAGCGGCGGCCTTCTTGACGGCTTTCTACATGACTCGCCAGGTGATGATGGTCTTCTTTGGCAATCCGCGTAGCGCCGCCGCCGAACATGCAACTGAAAGCCCCAAGGTCATGACCATCCCGCTCATCATCCTGGCCGTCTTCTCGGCGCTGGGGGGATTAATGAACCTGCCCAAGCTGGCAATCTTTGGCGCGGTGCAGGAAATCACGACCAAATGGCTGGAACACAGCGTAGAACACGGCTTTTTAGCTGAGTTCACTTTGTGGATCGCCTTGACAAGTACGGTGGTGGCCTTGCTGGCCATTGCCCTGGGTTATTGGATGTATGGCCGGCGTTATGCTGAATTTCTCAAGCAGCCGGCCGCCAAGCGTTCGGAAGATCCATTGGTGGCTTTCATCGGACCCGTATTTACTGCCCTAAAGAATAAATGGTGGGTCGATGAGCTTTACTGGCTGGTGATTGTCAATCCGTATATCACGCTCTCGGGATGGTTGGCCGATGTGATTGATTGGCGCTTCTGGCATGATTGGTTCCATGACAAAATCATCGCAGGTGGTTTTAACTGGCTGACTCGCGTGCTCTCAATCCAGATTGATTTGGGCATCATCGATGGCATTGCCAATGGATTAGGGAAAGCCGCCCAACGCCTCGCCGCAGCCATGCGCCGTCTTCAAACCGGTTTTGTGCGTAATTATGCCCTGGCTGTGTTCGTAGGCCTGGTTGCCATCATAGGTTATTTGATTCTCCGCTGATCCTAACGGCTGGGAAAATTGTAATTATCTGCGTAACAGAGGATATCAAATGAATTATCTCCTTCATCCCCTCGTTCTGGTCACCTTCTTCCCGTTGGTAGGCGTGTTGATCCTGCTGTTTCTCAAAGAAGAGCAGAAGGAGGCCGCCCGCTGGGTCGCGCTGATTACTTCGTTAATCACTTTTGGCATTTCGATCGCCATCCTGGTGCAATTCAATGCGAGCGATCCTGATTTGCAAATGTTGATCAACATTCCTTGGATCCAGGTGGCCGGCTGGAATATTTCCTTTGCACTGGGCATAGATGGTCTCAGCATTCTGTTGGTGCTGCTGACGACCCTGCTCACGCCGATCTCGATCTTTTCCACCTGGACAGCCGTGCAGGATCGGGTAAAGGATTTCATGATCTTCTTCCTGCTGCTCGAGATTGGCATGGTCGGCGTGTTCCTGGCGCAGGATTTATTCCTTTTCTACATCTTTTGGGAATTCACGTTGGTGCCCATGTACTTCCTGATTGGCATCTGGGGCGGCGGGCGGCGGATGTACGCAGCGGTCAAATTCTTCCTCTATACCATGGCTGGCTCGATCTTGATGCTCCTGGCAATTTTATGGTTAGGCATTTACATGGGGACTTTCTATATACCAGACCTAATGCTCAAAGCCCCGGGGATCGCAGCCAACCTTCAAATCTGGCTTTTCCTGGCTTTCGCGGCCGCTTTTGCAATCAAAGTCCCGATGTGGCCGCTGCATTCGTGGTTACCCGATGCCCATGTGGAAGCGCCCACCGCCGGCTCTGTCATCCTGGCCGGTGTACTGCTAAAGTTGGGGGCCTATGGTTTCTTACGTTTCAACCTGGGATTTTTCCCCAATGCAGCCCTGAAATTAGCTCCATGGATCGGCGCGCTGGCTGTGATTGGCATTATCTATGGCGCGATGGTTTCGTACGCCCAAAAAGACGCTAAAAAATTAGTGGCATACTCCTCAGTGAGCCACATGGGTTTTATTATGCTTGGTTTATTCGCCCTCAACGTGCAAGGCATCCAAGGTGGAATTATCCAGATGATCAATCATGGGATCAGCACCGGGGCCTTGTTCTTAATTGTTGGTATCATCTATGAACGGCGACACACGCGTGAATTAGAGCAATTTGGCGGTTTGTGGAAAATTATGCCGGTCTACGCCGTATTGACCCTGATCGTGGCGCTCTCCTCGATGGGCCTGCCTGGATTGAATGGCTTCGTAGGTGAGTTCACGATCCTGTTGGGCGGCTGGGGCGCCGGCCAGGCCGGCGGGGCTTATGGCAGCGTGTGGTTCACCGCCTTTGCCGCTACCGGGGTGATCCTGGCGGCGGTCTATATCCTGGCCATGTTCCAGAAGATGTTCCTCGGCCAGGTCACCCACGAGGAGAACAAAGTCCTGAAAGATCTTAACTGGCGAGAGATCGTCGCCCTGGTTCCTTTATTGGTGCTCATTTTCTGGATCGGTCTGTATCCACAGCCCTTCTTCAACCTGATGGGTCCCGCCGTCGACAAATTGGCCGCCTCGCTTCAAGCGGCTGCTGTCGCCGGACTACCCTAAAAGCCAAGGGAATAAACCTATGACCCTGAGCGATCTTTCCGCACTTGTCAACGCCATCCTACCCCTGGTAATTGTGATTTCCTGGGCTACGCTGCTCCTGGTGGTCGATCTGTTCATTCCACGTGAGCGCAAAGGCCTGACCGCCCTGTTGGCCGGGCTTGGACTGCTCGCCGCGCTTGTCGTCACGCTCCTGCGGCTCGACACGGCCTTTTCTGTCTTCGGCGGCATGGTAGTGATCGATGGTTTCGCCAATTTTCTATTCGTGTTGTTCTTACTCAGCGGGATGCTCGCGATTGTCCTATCCTATGATTACTTGAAACGCATGCAACTGGAGCGCGGCGAGTATTACGTCCTGCTGATGTTTTCGATTAGCGGCATGATGCTGATGGCACCCGCCGCTGACCTGATCGTGGTATTCCTGGCCCTTGAGCTGCTATCGATCCCGCTTTACGTCATGGCGGGTTTCGCGGTGCCTCGCCCCGAGTCGGAAGAGGCCGCCATGAAGTACTTCTTGTTAGGCGCATTTTCTACAGGCATCTTCGTATACGGCACAGCGCTGGTATATGGGGCAACGGCCTCCACGTCCATTCGAGGTATCCTGGCGGCGCTGAGCGGCGGGACTGCTCAACCGACCCTGCTCTTGGTCGGCGCAGGTATGGCCATGATCGGCCTGGGTTTTAAAGTGGCGATCGTGCCTTTCCACATGTGGACACCGGATGTATATCAAGGCGCGCCATCTTCGGTGACAGCCTTCATGGCGGTCGGCGCCAAAGCGGCTGGCTTTGCGGCCCTGCTGCGTGTCTTCGTGCTGGCTTTTCCCAGTCTTTCGTCCAGCCTGGCGCCGGTCATGTGGGTTTTGGCTGTCATTACAATGCTCCTGGGCAACTTCGTTGCCATCGCCCAGACAAACATCAAGCGACTACTGGCTTATTCAAGCATTGCCCAGGCCGGATATATCTTCATGGTCCTGGTTCCATACGGAGACCCACAGGTCGCAGCGCAAAGCGTCTCAGCGGCCTTGTTCTATCTGGTCGCATATGCGTTCACTAGCTTCACTGCCTGGGCTGTAGTGATCATGTTGGAGCAGTCCGAGGGACGCGGCCTGAACCTGGATGACTACGCCGGCCTGGGGCGCAAATACCCCCTGCTCGGTTTTGCGATGGCAGTCGCCATGCTGTCCTTTATTGGCGTGCCGCCTACCCTGGGCTTCGTGGGTAAATTCTACCTGTTCAGCACTGTCCTCAAAGGCGGCTATACAGGCCTGGCTCTGATCGGACTGCTCACTTCGCTCGTTTCGGCATACTACTATTTGCGGGTAGTGGTGATCATGTACATGCGCAGCGGGGAGCCGGTGGTAGCTGACGAACGCTGGGTATATTACACTACAGTGGCCACAGCCGTGATTACGGTAGTCTTGAGTATTTTCTCAGCGCCATTGTTCAACTGGGCGTCGCAGGCGGTATTGAAGATTTTTTAAGGATGCCCACCGACATTCCGCTCTTCGAATCGCATTTGGACGGGTACACCATCTCAACCGACCCCTCCCGTCTGGACATGCTTGTTATCCACCGCTTCCTTGCAACCGAAGCCTATTGGCGCCTGGGCATCCCCCTCCCGGTGCTCGAGGAAGCGGTTGCTCATTCGTTGTGTTTTGGGGTATACGCCGATGGTCAATCCGACTGCCAGGCAGGTTTCTCCCGGGTGATCACCGATTACGCCACCTACGCTTATATCTGTGACGTGTTCATCTTGCAGGAATTCCGCGGGCTCGGCCTGGGGAAGTGGCTGGTGAGCTGCATGCGCGCTCATCCCCACCTGCAAGGTTTGCGACGCTGGTCGCTGGCCACACGCGACGCGCATAGCCTTTACGCCAAGTTTGGTTTCCAGCCAGTCAGCAACCCAGAACGCTGGATGCAGATCATTGATCCTGACATCTATAAATCATGAAGGTGGTCAAATCCGGACGGCAGTGCGGCCGTTCTTTGCCCTATTTCCTGGGGGGGCTGGTCGTCGTCCTGGCGCTTGTGGGCGTGGTGTTCGCGTCAGCCGGCAGGCGGAACCAAGCTCAGCCAGCTGCAAAGTTTTCACCCCCTCCGGTTGTTCCTACCCCAACCAGCGAACCTCCAACCGCCGCTCCTACGCCTACTATTAATCCACGGCCGCCGCTGCGCGCCCTCGCTGAAGAACACGGGTTGTTGGTCGGAACGGCTGTCGATCCTGGGTACCTGAAAAATGAGCAATACGCTTCATTCCTGACACGTGAATTTAACGCCGTCGTTCCCGAAGTCGCCATGAAGTGGGATACGATCCACCCGGAGCCGGGGCGCTATGATTTTAGCCGAGGGGACGCTGTTGTCGCCTTTGCCCGTCAAAATGGTCTGAAAGTGCGCGGCCATACGTTGGTGTGGGGGATGCAGCTTCCGGAGTGGGTGCTGAAGGGCGATTATACACGCGAGCAGTGGATCGAAATCCTGCGCGAACACATTACGATCGTGGTGGGTCATTATCGCGGCGCGAATAACGACCATACCGTGATTGCCTGGGACGTGGTCAACGAGGCGGTTGACAAACAGGGTGGACTCCTCGAGAATTTTTGGCTGCAAAAGATCGGGCCCGAGTATATCCCCCTGGCGTTCGAGTTTGCCCATGCCGCCGATCCCGAAGCCCTGTTGTTCTATAACGATAACGGCGGAGAGGGGCTGAGCCCGAAGTCATTGGGCGTGTACAACCTGGTGAAAGGTTTGGTGGATTCGGGTGTGCCTATCCAGGGCGTGGGTTTGCAGTTACATACCGCCCCCGAGGTCGCCCCATCCACCGAGGCTTTAATGGCAAATATGCGACGTCTTGACGAGCTCGGGTTGATCGTACACATTACCGAGCTGGATGTTCGCATCCAGAACAGCCAGGGCAGCGTAGCAGAAAGGCTGCAGCGCCAGGCCGAAACCTACCGTCAGATCATGGACGCCTGCCTGCTCTCGCCGAATTGCAAAGCCTTTTTTACCTGGGGGTTGACCGATCACTATTCTTGGATCCCCGCTTACACGGGGAAGCCGGACGCGCCGCTGCTCTTTGGTGAAAACTACGAGGCCAAACCAGCTCTTGAAGCGATCCTGGATTTGCTCCAGAGCAGATAATTATTGGGGCTGGCTAGCACGTTATTTACTTATTGAAAATCTGCGGCGAGTTCCAGACAGCCCAGTCATCCTGCGGAGAGCCGTCGGCGCGCACGGCCAGGATGAATTCCACAGTTTGGCCGCGCAAACTACCCAGGTTCAGGTCGATCGGCGTCAACCCGCCATCGCAAGCTGCCGGGATCTCCTGTAAAGTTTGTATGTCCTCGCCCTGCTTGACCGCAATCTGGAAAATCGCTTTACCTGCGCCGCAATTCCCATTCGAATTGACGGCAAACCCAACGCGGGCTTTAAAATGGTCGCCAGACTGGACCTGGTAAGAGGGGAAGACGCCGTACACATACCCATCCTCTTGTTGCATCGGGACCAGTAACAGCACTTTGCCTGATGTCTGGCCAGACTCGAGGCGCACCTGATCCGCCAACAACGCCGCGCCATTCGGATCATCGGGCGAGCCGCCAAAGGCCAACGGGGTTCCAGCGCTGTCTCCAGCGGCGCTGTACCAGGAAGCTGAAGAGCCGCTGCTCACGAAATCAAAGGCGCCCGCCCCGCTGCCTGCTGGTGCATTGACACGGATTTGAGCCCAGATGGGCAAATTGCCCTTTGCGCCCGTGCCGAATATCTCCCCATCTGCATTACGCAGCTTCCACTGTCTGCGAAATGTGCCTCCAGTGGTTGG
>JAYRNN010000156.1:0-2561 GCA_041912175.1 Anaerolineales bacterium
AAGGCATCACCGCCAGCGGCCATGAATTACTCGGCCTCCTGGAGGAATTGGCGCACGCAGCCGGGGCTGTTTTGATCAACCCGATGGGTAAAGCCAACAGCCTGGCGGCGCAATCTTACGGACTTGATAAGACTTTCGATCCAACAGGTCATCAACTGGTATACCTCGCCCTGGGTGATGATTTCCCGACCCCGCGTCTCGAAAAGCGGCTGGCAAAATCCCATCCCAAAGAGGCTCCTTATCTGGTAGTTCAAGCCAGCTACGATTCCCCTCTCGTCGAAGCCGCTGATGTCGTGCTGCCGGTTGAAATGTGGGCCGAGCAAGAAGGTCACTACCTGAATCTGGAAGGCCGTATACAATCAGCCCACCGGGCCCTGGCGCCTGCCGCAACCGTACACTCCAATTTGGCCGTTTTCCAAAGCCTGGCCGCCAAGCTCGGTTTCGAACTTGATGAAAACTGGCGTGAAGCGTTGAGCATCCGGAATTAAGAATTAGGAGAAATGATCATGTCTAAACCAAAAATATCTTCCGATTGGCTGGCAGGCTGTGCAGGTTGTCATATGTCCCTTTTGGATATAGATGAACGCTTAGTCCAGATTGCTGAGCTGGCAGACATCCGCGCCACGCCTATTACAGATCTAAAAGAACCCGATGCCGAAGGCGTCGATGTAGGCATCTTGGAAGGCGGGGTCAATAACACCACGAATGAAGAGGTCGCATTACGGATGCGTAGCCGCTGCAAGATCATGGTTGCCCTGGGTGATTGCGCCGTCTTTGGCGGCGTCCCTGCCATGCGCAACTTCTTCACGCTCGAAGAGTCTTTACGTCGCGCCTATGTCGAGACCGAGAGCACCGACTCAGAGGGCTTGATCCCCAGCGACCCCGAGCTATGCCGGCCGACCAAGGTGCGCGCCCTGCAGGACGTGGTTAAGGTTGATGTGTTTGTGCCGGGTTGCCCACCGGACGCGGATGTGATCTTTTATGTCTTGAGTGAGCTCGCCCAAGGCCGCATCCCGGACGTGAAGGACGAGCATTTACACTGGAATTAATTGGGTAACTTTTAAAGGAGCGAAACATGGGTACACAAAAAATAACCATCGAACCCGTCACCCGCATTGAAGGGCACGCCAAGATCACAATCCACTTGAACGATGCAGGAACGGTTGAACGAGCTTACTTACACATTAATGAATTCCGAGGTTTTGAAAAATTCTGCGAAGGTCGCATGGTCTTCGAAATGGCCAGCATCACCCCTCGCATCTGCGGCATTTGCCCGGTAAGCCACCACCTGGCCGCCGCCAAAGCCGCCGATGCAGTCTATGGTTGTCCGCCTCCGCGCCCCGCATCCCTGCTGCGTGAGCTCATGCACATGGGCCAGGTCATCCAAAGCAACGGCATGCACTTCTTCGAATTGGCCGGACCAGATATTCTCTTGGGATTTGACCAGGACCCTGCCACGCGCAACGTCATCGGGATGATTGGCGCAAATCCAGAGCTGACCCTGAAAGCGGTGAACTTGCGAAAGTTTGGCCAGGAAATTATCCGGATTTTAGGCGGCCGGCGAATTCATCCCAACTTCGCAGTAACCGGCGGCGTCAATAAAGCCTTGCAACCCTCCGAGCGCGAAACGATCCTGGCAGGCGTGGATCAAGCCATCGAAACCACGCAGATAGGCATCCAAATCTTCAAAGATTGGGCCGAGCGCAATCATGAAGATATCTGGAAATTTGCGGTCTTTCCTACCGGCTATATGGGCTTGGTCACCCCAGACAATGGCCTCGAGTTATACGATGGCGATGTGCGCATGAAAGGCGTAGACGGAAATCAGCTCGAAAAGTTCGACCCACAGAATTACCTGGATTACATCGCCGAGCACGTAGAAAATTGGTCCTACCTGAAGTTCCCCTATTATAAAAAGCTGGGCTGGCCACAAGGCGTGTATCGGGTAGGTCCACTTGGTCGCTTGAATACCTGCGATAAGATTGATACTCCCCTGGCCAATGCCGAGTTACAGAATTTCAAAGCGCTTAACGGCGGACGCCCGGTCGAAAACACCTTGTTCTATCATTATGCACGCTTGATTGAGGTTCTTTTCTGCATAGAAAAGGTGAGCGTTTTGCTTGATGACCCGGATATTCTGAGTACAGAGATCCTGAACACGAAACATGATTATAAAGGCGTCGGAGTAGGTATTCTTGAGGCCCCACGCGGGACCCTCTTCCACCATTATTGGGCGGACGAAAAGGGGCAGCTCGAGCGTGTCAATCTCATTGTGGCCACCGGCAACAATAACTGGGCAATGAGCAATGCTGTGGATAGCGTCGCCAAGACATATGTGCATGGCCCCAACATTCAGGAAGGCATGCTCAATCGTGTCGAAGCAGCCGTGCGCGCCCATGACCCATGTTTATCGTGCTCCACACATGCCGTCGGCCAAATGCCTATTTACCTGGAAGTCCTCGACAGCCAGGGTGAATTGATCCGCACCATTCGGAGAGACTGACCGAATTGACCCGGTTTATTGACGATTGGGATAAAAGGAGAAAAATTCGCTATGATTA